>JACQTX010000175.1 GCA_016210585.1 Chloroflexota bacterium | reverse complement strand
TTGGCACCGAAGCGGTATTTCATTATCTTGTACCAGAGCCGCCGCACCGCTCTCAGCCGGGCCACCTCTTCGAAGAAGTCGTTGGCCACCGACCAGAAAAAGGCGATTCTCTCGGCGACCCAGTCAACTTCGTGGCCGCGCCGCTCCATCTCCTTGAGGATTTCAATGCCGTTGGCCACGGCCACGGCCATCTCGGTAATGCCAGAGGTGCCCCACTCGCGCAGGTTGTAGCCGTTCAGGGTGATGTAGTTCCACTGGGGCACGTTCTTGCGGATGAACTCGATGTTGTCGCACTGGATACGGAAGTCGTCTTTCGGTGGGATATACTCCAGGGCGCTGCGCACCAGGTTCTCCATGATAAAGTCATTCTGCACGCTGCCGGGCAGCCTGTCCCAGGAGACGCCGCGCCGCTCGGCCATGACCAGATACATCGGGAAGATGATAGCCGTATTGCGCGGGTAGTGGGTGACGATGGAGGCGCTGATTTTGTCAATGGGGACATCCTGGCAGATGACCTCCATGTCCTCCACGCAGTCAATGGGGACGCCTACAGTAGCCACCTGTCCCCTGGCTTCCGGCTCATCCGAGTCGAACATCTGGACGGTGGCCAAATCGAGGGCCCAGTTTGTGCCGGTGGCGCCGTGCTCCAGAAGCATCTTCAGCCGTTTGTTGACATACTCCGGTGAGCCGGCGCCGAAGAGCTGGCGCTTGGTGAACACCCGGCCCCGATACATGTTGGGGTGCACGCCGCGGGTGTAGGGCGCCTCGCCGGAGAGGCCGAGGTCTCTCTGGTAATCGAGGTCACGGTTGCTGAGTGGTGTGTAGATTAGCTCGCGCGGGATGCCTGAGCCGATAATGGTCTGCGGGGTGACCGCCCAGTTCTTGCGGTCCTGCTCCCGGACGACGGTGCTCTGCCAGCGATTGAACTCCTTCTCAAGATTAGCTAAGACCTCCGGGTTGTAGAGCGGTGCGGGCGCCTGGACTGGTGCCGCTTCTTGCAGGAACTCCTTTGTCCTTTTCTCAGTCATACTCATCCCCCTTTACCTGATATTGCCAGTCTGGTGAGCGCTCGGAGAGGAGGGAAGGTCTATAAAGTGAAAAACCGAATCTGTCCGGCCCGGTGCCGGGCATTGGGACTGGCTGGATAGGCGGCCAACAGCAAACCGACATATTAACGTCAAGAAGTCAACAATATACTAGCAAAGGCAGGCAAACGTGTCAAATAGCTGTGGCTGCCCGCCCTCTCTTTTGACAAGTCCCAGGCCTTCTTATATGCTATAAGACGAGAGGTGAACGAATGGAAAACAAACGGGCATCAGCCGCCACCGAGCGGGCGGCAGGCGTAATATCCCTGCTCAGCGTGGGCGAGGTCAGCTGTAACAAATGCGGTGGCACAATAAGATATCTGGACCGCTACTGCTATCAGACGCACGAATGTCCTGTTTGCGGGGCTGTCCTTGACAGCATCAACGCGCTGGAAACCCATTTCAGCCTGGAAGGTCATGCGGAGTCACCCAGGGGGACCAGGTATTGCACCAGTTGCGCCTCCAAGGCAGGCTACCTGCGCACGGTCAAGAACAAGAAGACGGGGGAAGTGCGTCCCTCCATGTTTGTCCTCCGCGATGAGGAAGACGAGGTCGTCAAGGAAAACAACAGGAAATAGCTTAGGGTATGCACATCCGTCCCTGTAGCTCAGTCGGACAGAGCGGCTGCCTTCTAAGCAGTTGGTCGGGCGTTCGAGTCGCCCCAGGGACGCCAGAGTCGGAGTTCTCTGGCAATGTCTTGGAGACCCTGCCATTAAGACAACTGCTGGAAATGCTGCTGGGGGATGGCTTGAAAAGACGACTAAGGCTGAGGCAGGAGACAACAGAGGTGGCGTGATTACGAAATATTTATCTGAAGCTATGCACCGTGCCAAATATAAAATCCTGGAAGATGGGACCTATTATGGATGGGTTGAGGAGCTTCCCGGTGTCTGGGCTACTGCTATAAGCCTTGAAGAGTGCAGGGAGGAATTGGGGGCGGTTATTGAGGACTGGCTGCTGCTAGGCTTGAGATTAGGACACGAAATCCCTGTGCTGGGAGATGTCAACTTGAACGCTGAAGTCCAGCCGGTTGCTTCAGAATGACCCAGCGGCTTATGCCCATATCCTGGAATGCTTTGGTGGGAAGGCTACGTAATATTGGATTTGCTGGCCCATACCGTAGTGGCAAACACTACTTTATGACAAAAGCCGCCTTCAGGCTGACCATTCCGAATCCGCATCGTCAAGACATAGGCGTTCCCCTGCTTAGCGAAATCCTCGCTCGTGCTGGCATAGCTCATGAAGAATGGCTGAAAGCCACCAAGAAGTGAAGGCGTCAAATCCGTAATCTTACGGATACCATTTTTAGACGAGATGTAATAAAATATATCCATTCGTCTAACAAATTGTAGATAGGGGAAAGGTAGCGGCGAGAAGGAAATGTCTCTCCGCACTACTTTTTTGCACATAATTACAGGACGTGCAATTAGAGGCACATGGGGTATTGGCTAGTGTCAGGCTGAGGAAGCAAGGCTAATGGTCGCAATTCCGAGCTATGAAATAGTAGGCAAGATATCAGAAGGTCCCCAGACCACTATCTACAAGGCATACCACAAGAAGAACCCGGACCGGGTGCTGGTGCTGAAGGTCCTGAAGGCCGCCTTCCTATCCGAGCGAAAGAAGTCCCAGTTCAGGCAGAAAATAGAGCATCTCAGGGTCTTAGACTGTCCCCTGGCGATTACCCCTATCACGTTTGAAGCCAAGGACGGGACCTATTTCACCGCACAGGACTACTTTGATGGCGTAACGCTTGATACGCTGAAAGAGCGGAAACGGATCTCTTTGCATGATTTCTTTACCATCGCCTGTAGCCTGGCGCAAACCCTGGACAAGGTACACGAGGCCGGGATTATTCATGGCGGCATAAAACCTCACAATATCCTGGTCAACCCAGATACACTGGAAACACGCATGATAGACTTCATCAGTGCCATTGACATCAGGGATGTCAGCCACTTCATCTATGACCAGTCTTTTGTCAGAGGGACCCTGGCCTATACCTCGCCGGAGCAGACCGGGCGTATCAGCCATAGAGTGGGCTTCTCTTCCGACTTGTATTCTCTGGGCATCGTCTTTTATGAGTTGCTGACCGATAGACTCCCGTTTCTATCCGATGACCCTCTGGAGCTAATCCATTCACATTTGGCTGAGGAAGCCCCCAAAGTCCATGAGCTAAACACGGATATTCCGCTTGCCCTGAGTAAGATCGTGGCCAAACTGATACTCAAGGAGCCGGAGAAGCGCTATCAGAGCGGGAACGGTCTCCTGGCTGACCTGGCGCGTTGCCGGGATGAGTATCTGGCCACAGGCACGATACGCGAGTTTCCCCTGGAAAGCCACGTCCACACGCACCGGGTTACCTTCGTATCCAAGATGGTCGGGCGTGACAGCGAAGCTGAGGTTATCCTCGGGGAATACGAGCTGGTCACCAAGGGGGCGTTCCGTTCGCTGTTTATTTCCGGTCTATCCGGCATCGGGAAGACCCGCTTGATACAGGAGCTGCAAAAACCGATTGTAAGGCACCGGGGCTATTTCACATCGGGGAAATTCGATGTGTACCAGAAGAACATTCCCTACAGCTCCCTGATACAGGCCCTAAGGAACCTGGTGCGGACCTTTCTGACCGAAAGTGATGAAAGGGTCTCCCTCTGGAAAAAGCGGATCCTGGAAGCGGTGGGCGAGAATGGCAAGGTGCTCACGGATGTCATCCCCGAACTGGAGGTCCTGGTGGGTGTCCAGCCCGGGGTCAAGCTGCTGCCGCCGGTCGAGTCACTGAACCGGTTCCACGGTGTTTTTGGCCGTTTTCTAACCTGCCTGGCCAGTGAGGAAAACCCCCTGACGCTCTTCATAGATGACCTCCAGTGGTGCGACGTTGCCTCCTTTGACTTTCTGGCCAACGTGTTTTCAGACTATAAGGACCACCCGTATCTTTTCTTCATCGGGGCCTACCGCCATAACGAGGTTGACTCAAGCCATCCTTTGACCAAGCTGCTGCGGACTGTCAGGGAAAACAGGCGCCCGCTAAAGGAGATACGCCTTGGGCCGCTGAAGCCCGAGCATTGCCATGAAATGGTGTCCTATATCCTCGATTCTCCCCTGCCGCAGACCAAGTCACTATCCGACTTCATAAACACGCTGACGGAAGGTAACCCGCTCTTTGTCAGTGAGAGCCTGTCCTATCTCTATAATGAAGACCTCCTCTATCTCGATGTAGAGAGACAGTGGCGATGGGACCTGGACAAGATTCGGCAGTCCCGTATGCCGACCACGGTCGTCGCCCTTTTCAGCTCGAAGATAGCCAAGCTGCCGCCGGAGCTGGTAACGTTGCTGGAGTACTGCGCCTGCATGGGGAATACCTTCTCGCCCACTGAGCTGGCCTTGGTCCGGAACATGACCCTGCTGCAGACCTTCGAAATGCTGAAACCAGCCCTCGGCCAGGGGCTGCTGATGGAGAACAAGAACGAGCTGCAGTTCATACATGATAAGGTCCAGGAAGCGGCGTTGTCCGCCATCCCTCCGGCAAGGCGCCGCCAGATACACTGGCGGATCGGCAACCACCTTCTTAGCACCGTCCCGAAGGAAGCCACGGATATTGAGAAACTGGACAACCTGGACAACCTGTTCACTATTGTCTCCCATCTCAACCTGGGCAAAGAGGTTGACCCGGACGCAAAAACGGCGTATTTGCTGTCAGACCTTAACTACCACGCCGGCAACAAGGCCCTGGACTCGCTGGCCACTGAAGCCGCCAATGAGTATTTCAATCTCAGCCGGGGACTACTGCGTGATGATTGCTGGGATGACAGCCACTACGAGCGCACCTTCCGCATATTCCAGAGGTCAGCCAAGACTGAGCTCATGTGCGGCAACTACGAGAACTCCGAGAGACTGCTCACCCAGCTTCTCGACCATGCCAGGACCGACCTGGACAAGGCGGAATGCCTGGCGGAACAGACCACATCACTATCTTCCATAGGCAATTTCATAAAGGCTATCGAGACGGCCAACCGCGGCCTTGCCTATTTTCAGAAGGCTATTCCGGACAGCCCGGACGAAGCCGACAAGAAAAGAGAGGCCCTGATGAGAGACATCGCCTCCATGGGCATAGATGTCTGGGATACCATCTTGAATACGCCCTTCACGACAGACAGGAAAAGCAAGATTGAGCTGGTGTTCTATAGCGAGCTAATTCCTGACCTGTACATGTCCGGCATGGTGCCGCAGCTATACCTTTCGGCAGCCCAGTCAACCCAGCACTGTCTCTCGGGCGGCATGGATGAGTCCGTAATCTACTCTTTCAGCATCATGGGACTGCAGCTGGGAGAGCAGGAAGACTTCGAACAGGCTTTCAAATACGAAGACCTGGCCCGAGACCTCTCAGCCAAGTATCCGAATACCTTTGGCGCTACCCGGGGCATGAACGGCATCGTCTGGTGCAATATGCATTCCAGAAGTCACCCGGCAAAGATCGTGGACTATTGCCTCAAGTCCATTCAGTGCGGCAAGAACTGCGGCGACCTGTATAACGCGGGGCTTTCCTACGGGCCATTGATGTGGAACCTCCAGGCCCAGGGGGCCGACCTGTCCAAGATCGAGGACTATGCCAAGGAATGTCTGCAGTTTTCCAACCGTTACCACCTCTCCTTCTCTGTCGGTCTGGCCGAAGCGATGCAGGCAGGCTGGATTGGGCCGATGAAGAAGGACTACTCACCGGTGCCGATGGAAGAGAAACTAACACGGTGGGAGCAGGATAACCACGTTGCTTCAGCAGGAAGCTATTATGTCCACATGGCCCTGGCGCACTACTATTTCGGGGAGCACGAAAAGGCAGAAGAGTACCTGGTTGGCGTACGCCGCTACCTGTCCGGCCTGACAGACAATGTGCTGAAAAGACAGTGGCACGTTTTTCTGGTCTTGAACGCGCTCAGCCTCTACGAAAGGGGCTTGCGCTGCAAAGACAAGGCTGAGCTGATGGCGGAGGTCCAGCCTATTATCAGCAAGCTAGAGACCTGGGCAGGTCTTGGCCCATTGCTGAAGCCCTACCTGGCTTTTCTATATGCCGAGCGGGAAAGGGTCACCGGCGATTTCAAAGAGGCCAGGGGCCTCTACCTGGATGCTATCAGCGCCGCGCATGAGCAGCAGTATACCTTCCTGGAAGGACATCTCAATGAGTGTCTCGGCGAGATACTTCTGCGAAACGGCCAGCACACGGAGGGGGTGTATTTCGTTGAGGCCGCCCGTTTGTATAAGAAGTGCGGTGCCGAGCGAAAAGAAATCAGGCTCATGGAGAAACACCCCCAGTATTTCGAGGAAGAGAAGGCCCTCTATTCTCAGTTTGATACCGAGCCTGCCAGCCCCAATACGCTGCCACCCCTGGACATTGACTATCTCATGAAATCATCCCTGGCTATCTCGGCCGAGATGGACCTGGACTCGCTGCTGAAGAAGATTATGAACGTGGTCATTGAAAGCTCAGCGGCCCAGCACGGCTATTTGCTTATCGAAGAGGAGGACAATCTATTTGTCCGCGCCGAGAGCCATATCAGCGAAAAGCAAGCGACACGGACCCTGAGCCAGAAGCTCGATGATGCCACAGAAATTTGCCGGGCGATTGTCCGCTACGTATACCGCACCGGCGAGCGGGTATGCCTGGATAATGCCTCCCAGGAGGGCATGTTTAAGGACAACCCGGAGGTCCAGGGCCTGCAGCTGCGCTCCGTCCTGTGCCTGCCGGTAATTAACCAGTCAAGGACAATAGGCATTCTGTATTTGGAAAACCGGCTGTCAGACTCGGTGTTTACATCGGCAAAGACGCAAATGACCGAGCTGCTGACATCGCAGGCCGCCATCTCGATTGAGAACTCCCGGCTGGTGGAGGAGATGAAGAAGGCGGACCAGCAGGTCAAGAAATCGCTCCGGGAAAAGGAGGTCCTTCTCAAGGAGATACACCACCGTGTCAAGAACAACCTCCAGATTATCCACAGTATGCTCAACCTGCAGCTCCCCTTTATCAGAGAGCTGGGAGCGCTGGATGCCTTCAAAGAGAGTCAGAACCGGATCCACTCCATGGCCCTTATCCACGAAAAGCTGTACCAGTCCGAGACGCTGAGCCGGATTGACCTTGCCGAGTATATTGAAAACCTGGCGGATAACCTGTTCCTCTCTTACCAGGGGACGGAGAGGGCAATCAGGCCTACGGTGCATATCGAAAACGTTTCTCTGGATGTTGACACCGTAATCCCCTGCGCCCTCATTATCAATGAGCTGGTCTCAAACTCACTTAAACATGCCTTTCCTGCCTCCTCGCCGCGGGCTGACGATGGCGGTGAGATTGACATCAGCCTCTGCCGTGACGGCGGTAACAGACTTATCCTGACCGTGAAAGACAACGGCATAGGGCTGCCCCAGGATTTCTCAATAGACAGGTCTGCATCTCTCGGTCTGCAGCTGGTGGACATACTGGTCCAGCAGCTTAAAGGCGCCCTCCGCATCGGTAGCAATGGCGGGGCTGCGTTTACTGTCTCCTTTGAGCCGGTGATAAGAAAGGCAGGTGTGCATAATGAATAATGCCATGAATCATGCCAGAATTCTGATCGTTGAGGATGAAGGTATCGAGGCCCTGGACATACGGCGGCGGCTGGTGAGCCTGGGCTATCCGACCCCGGAAATAGTGTTTTCCGGGGAGGATGCTATCAAGAAAGCGGATGAGCTCCGCCCGGACCTGATACTGATGGACATAATGCTCCATGGTGAGATAGATGGGGTAACCGCCGCTGAGCAAATCCATGCCCGTCTGGATATCCCGATCATCTATCTTACTGCCTATGCGGATGAAGACACCCTGAAACGTGCCCGGATTACGGAGCCTTATGGCTATATCGTCAAGCCATTCCGGGACCGCGAGGTCCATATTACCATAGATATGGCGCTCTACAAGCACGAGATGGAGAGAATGCTGAGGGAGAGCGAAAGGTGGCTGGCTACTACCATCAAAAGCATCGGGGACGCGGTTATCGCTACCGACCGGAACGGCCTGATAATCTTCATGAACCCTGTGGCTGAGCACCTGACCGGCTGGAAGCTGACAGAGGTGGTCAACAGGAAACTGACCGAAATTTTACATTTGATAAACAGCGAGACGCGCCAGCCGGTAGAGGTCCCGCTGACCCGGGTATTGATGGACGGGAGCACCATCGGCCTGTCAAACCATACCAGGCTTACCGCCAGGGATGGCCGGGAGATTCCCATTGATGAGAGTGCTGCTCCGATTAAGGATGACAAGGACAATATCATCGGTGCTATCCTTGTCTTCCGTGATGTTACGGAGCGCGAGGAAGCAGAGGAAGCCCTGCGCCGGGCTAACGATGTCCTGGAGCAGAGGGTGGCCCAGCGCACGGCAGACCTGGCGCAGACCAACGAGCGCCTCAAGCTTGAGGTAGAACAGCGCAAGCAGGCAGAAATCGGGCTGGAGCAGAAGAACATCGAGCTGGAGAACGCCAAGCTGGCCAAGGACCGTTTTCTGGACAGCATGGTCTATGAGCTGCGGACGGTGCTCGATACCATTATCGGCTCTGCCGGCACGCTGCTGCGCAAGGAGCTCTGGCCGCTCTCCGGATACCAGGAAAAGCAGGCGCATGTCATCCGCAGCGCGGCCCAGCACCTGCAGTCCCTTGTCTATTACCTGCTTGACCTGGCCACGATCGAAGCTGGCAGGGTCGAGATGGAGACTGAGCCGGTTGATGTGACCAACGTCCTGCGCGAAATAGCAAGCACTGTCAAGCCGATGGCCCAGCAAAAAGGGCTGGCGTTCAACTGCGGCATACCGGAGGGACAGGTTATTATCCGGAGCCACCGCCGGGCCTTAAACAATATCCTGCTGAATCTGGCCGATAACGCCATCAAGTTCACGGAACGCGGCAGTGTCCGCCTGGAGTTTGCCCAGCACAAGCTAGGCGACCGTCTCCGGACAGAGATAAGCGTGGTGGACACGGGCATAGGTATTCCTCCGGAGAACCAGAAGGCAATCTTCAAAGGCTTCAGTCAGCTGGATGACGGCGGGACGCTGCGGCCGCAGGAAGGCACCGGGCTTGGCCTGCACCTGAGCCAGAAGCTGGCCGCACTTATCGGAGGGGAGATAAGCCTGAAGAGCACCTGTGGTAAGGGCAGCACCTTTACCCTGACATTGAAATGAGACGCGGCAAAGCGGAGGGCAGCAGGATAGTTTAGCATCTTGACCCGAAATCAGCGATTCATTCCGTAGGTCGGGTTTCCTAACCCGACTTGAAGTGGCGGGCTTTGCAGCCAGCACCACGAAGGACGAAAATGGGGCTGTCATTCTTGAGCCCTTCATGTTATTCAGGATAAACTCCGCGAAGAATCTGGGGTGGGGAGGATTGAAGATTGCCTCCCTCCCCCGCCAGATTCTTCGTCGTCCTTCTGCGAAGGACTCCTCTAGAATGACACCTATTTTCGGGGTAATCTTGAATAATGTTGACACTTTTTTTTAATTTCGTGGTAAAATTTAATTATACCTTTTTTGCCATACGGACATAACAAACTAGCAGGGAGGAAAGAATGGTAAGGAACGGGACTAGAAAAGGGCAGGGTAGGACGGCGGTACTGGAGAGGCCAGTGGCTGATGAGAGGTCACGCTATCTGGCGGCCATCGTCACCTCGTCGGAGGATGCCATCATCGGTAAAGACCTCAAGGGCACCATAGTGAGCTGGAACCCGGCGGCCGAGAGGATGTTCGGCTACACCGAGGAGGCAGCCATTGGCCAGCCCATCTCCATTATCGGTATCCAGGGCCGCCTTGACGAGTTTAAGGAAATCATCGAAAAAATCAAGGCCGGGGTGGCCATTGAGCGCTATGAGACGCAGCGCCGCCGCAAGGATGGCACGGTGGTTGACGTGGCGGTGACGGTGTCACCGGTAAAGGATGAGACGGGACACGTCATCGGTGCTTCCGTAATAGACCGGGACATCACGTCCCAGCGGGAGGCTTCCCGGTATGCCCGCAGCCTGGCCGCCATCGTGCAGTCATCGGAAGACGCCGTCATCAGCGAAGCCCTGGATGGCACCATCACCTCCTGGAACCCGGCGGCGGAAAAGATGTTCGGCTACACCGAGAAGGAAGCCCTGAGCCGGCCCATGTCCATCATCGGGACGCCGGAACGCATTGACGAGTTCCAGGAGATTATCGAAAAGATAAAAAAGGGCCTGACCGTGGAGCGCTACGAGACGCAGCGCCGCCGGAAGAACGGCACCGTGGTTGATGTCTCCGTCACGGTGTCCCCGGTGCGGAGCGAAGAAGGCAAGCTCATCGGTCTGTCCGCCATTGACCGGGACATCACCTCACAGATACAGGCAACACAATACGCCCAGAGCCTGGCCGCCATCGTCCAGTCATCGGAAGACGCCGTCATCAGCGAAGCCCTGGATGGCACTATCACCTCCTGGAACCCGGCGGCGGAAAAAATGTTCGGCTACACGGAGAAGGAAGCCGTCGGCAAGCCCATCTCCCTGATTGCCACTCCCGACCGGGTTGACGAGTTCCGGGAGATTATTGACAAGGTGAAGAAAGGCATCACCGTCGAACGCTACGAGACGCAGCGCAAGAGGAAGAACGGGTCAGTAGTGGACGTCTGGGTTACCG
>JACQTX010000187.1 GCA_016210585.1 Chloroflexota bacterium | reverse complement strand
GCTGGAATCCAGGCTATGAATCTCACCGTTGTCTTCTGGATTCTGGCTCCTGGCCTGTCGCCAGGACAGGCTTCGCCAGAATGACAAAGGGGGAACTATTTTCATCCTTCGTGGTGCCCATGTAAATGGGCATGGCTGATTACCCCGAAAATAGGACACAATCCGTCATTCTGGATTCTGTCCCCTGGCCTGTCGCCAGGACAGGCTTCCCCAGAATGACAGATTGTAATGTGTCTACCATTTTCACCATTAGTGGCGTTAGTTATCCAGCACGATAAATTATGACGGCTGAGTGCTGACGGCTGAAAGCTGATAGCCAACTAAGATAGTCTTTCCCTTCTTGTGCAATACTTTGTTTGGGGGCTACGCCCTCGCCACCTGCACCAGGCAGGAGTTGTAGGCATAGGCGCCGCCGGGGGAATAGACCTCGCTGGTGAGCACGTTCGGGCAGCCACCCCGGTCTATCCCTTTCTCGTCCGGCTGATACCAGGCGCCATGGGGCAGGTCAACCACGCCGGGCATAATCCTCTCTGTCACCTTCGCCGGGATGATGGTCTCGCCCCTATGGTTGAAGGCACGCACCAAGTCACCGTCTTTGATGCCCCGGTCTTGAGCATCCGCCGAGCTAATCAACAGCGCCTGCGGCTCAAACTCGTTCAGCCAGGGGTGGCCGGCGAACTGGTTATTGGCCCGTTTCTTGAAATGCGAGCTAATGAGCTGGAGGGGGTATTTGCGGGCCAGGGGGTCGTTTAGACCTTCCCAGGGTTCGACATATGTGGGCACCGGAGGCAGCAGCGGGTTATTCAGGGCGGCCCACTGCTGGGAGTAGATTTCAATCTTCCCAGACGGCGTGGGAAAGGGGTTGTGGGCCGGGTCTTCAATCTGTTTCTGAAAGGCGACATATGGCTCGGAGAGAGGGATGCGGTAGATACCCTTCGCCTTGAACTGGTCATAGTCCGGGATGTCACTGTTCTTGACCATCTCCCGCAGCCAGCCCTCTTCCGTCTTATCGCTGAAGCCCTTGATGCCAAGGCGCTCGGCCAGAAGTGAGGCTATCTCAAAATGGGACTTGCTCTCCCCCAGAGGCCCAATTGCCTTCTTCTGGTAGCCGTAGAAGGCCAGCCCCGCCCCCACCGCAATATCATTCCGCTCCATGAAGGTATTGGACGGCAATATGACATCAGCAAACTTAGCGGTAGGGGTCATGAACTGCTCCTGGACGTAGATGAACTCCACCTTGCCTGATTTGAGGGCGCGCACAATCCGGTTGATATTGGGGACGGCGTTCAGCCAGCTAAAGTTGACGACAGCGATGAGCTTGCAATCGGCATGGTAGCCGCCGGCCTTCCCCTTCTCGATGAAGTCCGGTATCTCATTGCGGTGAGGCTTGTTGGCACGGTAGCCGGGGGGAGAGCCTTTGGGTGGTGCCGGCGCCTGTTCATTGACCGGGTTGCGGGTGCCCAGGATATAGCCCATTTTATAGTTGTAGCCACCGAAGGGGGCGATGGACTCCCAGGCACGCGCCGCAGCATCACCGCCGTGCACGCCGATGTTGCCGGTCATAGCAGCCAGGGTATTGGCGATGCGGTGGTACTGCTCGCCGTAAGCGGTCCTTCCGGGCGCGATGCCGGCCATGAGGGCGGCCGGCTTGATGGTGGCATACTCACGGGCCAGGTTTTTGATGGCCGACGCGGGCACGCCGGTAATGGCTTCCGCCCACTGCGGCGTTTTGGCCACACCATCGGTGACGCCCATGACGTAGTCTCTGAATTTGTCAAAGCCTATCGTATAGGTGTCAAGGAAGGCCTGGCTGTGCAGGCCCTCGCTTATCATGGTATGGGCCATGGCCAGCAGCATGGCCCCATCTGTGCCGGGGCGGATTGGTAGCCACTGTTGGGCGAAGGCGGCCGCGGAGTCCGTATACCTGGGGTCAACAGCGATAATCCGGGCGCCGGCCTCTCTGGCCTGGGCCAGGTACCAGCCGGTATTGACGCCGGCTATGGTGCTGGCAGGGTTCCAGCCCCAGAGGATAATCAGGCGGGCATTGACGAGGTCATCCCGCATATTGGTCGTATAATAGGTGCCATAGGTGGCCTGGTCGGAATGCATGCCGCCGCTGAAGGAGGTCACGCCCCACGCCTCGGTGTAGCCCCCGGCCAGGGCGAGCACCCTTGCCATCATCACCACGGTCTGCAGGCGGCCCAGGTCACCACCCAGGTTCATGTAGAGAATGCTGGCCGGTCCGTAGGTATCACGGACCCGCTTGATTTCGCCGGCAACGGTATCGAGGGCTTCATCCCAGGAGATGCGCCGGAACTTGCCTTCCCCGCGCTCGCCCACCCGCTTCAATGGATAGAGGAGGCGCTCCGGGGCATAGAGCCGCTGGCGGTAGGCACGCCCCCGCTGGCAGGCCCGGAGCTGCGGCTCTTCCCCGTCATCCGTCTCAATCCGTTTGATGACGCCATCCTGCACGTGCAGCTTGAGTAAGCAGGAGCCGCCGCAATGGCTGGCACACAGCGTTGTAATTACTTGTTCCTTAGATTCCGCCATTATCCACCGCCTTCCATTGGTCCGCCTAGCCGCCTGTAGAGGAAAAACAACAAGACGAATTAGCCTTATCTTGCCACAAACGGGGGAACTGTGCAAGGAAGGCGGGAGAGCCATAAATAGCGATTGACCACCGTAGAGCAGGTTTCCCAACCTGTCCGTCACTTCAGGTGGATGCAATGACATTTGGGGCAAGACAGTGAATGCAGGAGATGGGTCTCATCGCGCAAAGGTTTCTTGCTTTTCAACGCAGTCCACTACAAGTCGCTGGCGAGTCTCTTGACAGATAGTGGTAGAATAATACGCTAGGACACAAGGGAGGGAGAGAATGATAGCGATAATAGTATCTGTCATTGCATTGATTACTTCAGGTTACACGTTATGGTTTTTTCACACTCAAGGTGTACTGACCTCATCGCCTGTGCCAATAGCGATATCAACAGTAGCTTTGTTTCTGTCTGGCTACACCTTGTATGCTGTGCATCTGAAACCGTTTCAACTCAAATTAGAAGTGGGCAGCCCAATGTTGACTAACATGAAACACAGCGAAGTGGATGAAAAGTATTCTCTTGCCTTAATTTTGCCGATTACTATGATAAACATAGGAGCACGTGGCGGCAGTATTAAGGATATTCTGATCAAATTAAGTACCGCAAATACTGCATATCCTTTCTGGTATCTACATCCGTATTTTTTTGCCACCGAATATTCTGAGAAGGCATTAAAGGAAACCGGTCGTCAGATAGCGATAGGTTCGATATATCTTCAAAGCAAAGAGCGACAACATCGCAATATCGTCTTTTCGCCAATGCATGAGCGGACAAATATTCCTTTGTACCCGCCTGATAAACCCGTCCTTCCTTTTGGAGAGTATACCATGACGGTGTTTGCCCTTGATTGTTCACGTTCCCAACACAGAAAAATGGAAGAAGTTTCCTTCAACTTTACACAAGAAATGCTGTCAAGCTTTTCTCGGTCTCCCTTCGTTGCTCGTCTTTCCGATGTCACTGCAGCTCGCGATCGCTTCTTCGAAACACACGATAAACCCGATAAGTAGTATGCCGTAATGGTGCTACCCCTCCTGCGCCTTCTTCTGCAATTCATACAGCTTCGTCAGGGCTTCGAGGGGACTGAGGGAGTTGATGTCCAGCTTCTCCAGCGCCTCTATGACGGGGGGCTTCTGGCCCAGCAGGGGAAGCTGGACTAAGGGCACGGGCGGCTTCTTGGCAGTGCGCCTGGCCTGAGGGCGGCCCGCCTGCGGCGGGCCGCTTTCCAGCTCAGCCAGGACCTCCTGGGCACGGTGCACCACTGGCCGGGGCAGCCCGGCAAGCTGGGCTACGTGGATGCCATAGCTCTTGTCCACGCCGCCGGGCACGATCTTGTAGAGAAAAATCACCCGCCCGCCCTCTTCCGCCACGCTCACATTGCAGTTCTTCACCCGCGGCAGGAAATTGGCCATCTCCACCAGCTCGTGGTAGTGCGTGGCAAAAAGGGTCTTGGCCCCCAGGCGCGGGTGGTTGTGAATATACTCAGCCACGGCGCGAGCGATGGACAGCCCGTCATAGGTGCTGGTGCCCCGTCCAATCTCGTCCAGGATAATAAGCGAGCGGGGTGTGGCATTGTTCAGGATATTGGCCGTCTCCACCATCTCCACCATGAAGGTGGACTGCCCGGCGGCAATGTCCTCCCCGGCACCGATGCGGGTGAAGATGCGGTCCACTACCCCGATGCTGGCTGAGGTAGCCGGGACAAAGCTGCCCATCTGGGCCAGCAGCACAATGAGGGCCACCTGCCGCAGATAGGTTGACTTCCCGGACATGTTAGGGCCGGTGAGGATGATGAGCTGAGCATCATCCCCCGATAGATATGTGTCATTGGGCACAAAGCGGTTGCTCGGCAGGCTTCTCTCCACCACCGGGTGGCGGCCTTCCTTGATGATAATGGCGTTGTCGGTGGTCAGCTGGGGACGGACATAGCCGTAGCGGACGGCGACCTCGGCCAGGCTGGAGAACACGTCAATCTGGGCCACCGTCTCCGCCAAGGCCAGGATGCGTTCCGCAAAGGCGGCCACCTGGCCGCAGACCTGGCGGAAGAGGCTGGCCTCAAGCTCGGCCATCCGGTCCTGGGCGTTCAGGATGAGCACCTCGTACTCTTTGAGCTCCGGCGTGATAAAGCGCTCGCCGCCCACGAGCGTCTGCTTGCGGATGTAGTCCGCCGGCACCTGGGCCAGGTTAGACTTAGACACCTCGATATAGTAGCCAAAGACCCGGTTGTAGCTGACCTTGAGCGATTTGATGCCCGTCTTTTCCCGCTCCTGCCGCTCCAGGCTGGCCAGGTATTGCCTGGCGTTCTTAGACGTAGCGCGCAGGTTGTCCAGCTCCTCGGAGAAACCGGTCCGGACAACACCGCCTTCGGACGGGCTTGCAGCTGGTTCATCTTCAATCGCTCTGGTAATCAGGTCAACTACCTCCGGACAGGGCTTGAGGCCCTCTCTCAGCCCGGCAAAAGGACTGGTCTGCAAGACTTCTATGAGCCTCGGCACATGCTCAAGACTGCGCCGCAGGGTGACCAGCTCCCGCGGCAGGGCGATATTGCTTTTCGCCCGGCTGGTAAGCCGCTCCAGGTCAGCTATATCGCCGAGCAAGAAGATTGCCTGTCTCCGCGTCAGGGTATCACTAGCGAAAGAGGCGATTGCCTCCTGTCTCTTGTTCAACTCGGTAACGTCAAGAAGGGGCTGTCCCAGCCCCTTCTTCAGCAGGCGGCCCCCCATAGCCGTCCGTGTCAAATCAATGGCTGCTAGCAGCGAGCCGCCGGCACTGCCCGTGCGGCTGCTCTGGAAAAGCTCCAGGTTGCGCTGGGTCTGCATATCGAGGGCCATGTAGGTCTCGGTGGAGAAGGTAGCCAGGCGGGTAAGCTGTCCCAGGGCCGCCTTCTGTGTCTCCTGCAAGTAATGGACAATGCTGCCCGCCGCTCTGACTGCCAGCGGCAGATGGGCACAGCCGTAGCCATCAAGGGTGGCCACCCCGAAGTGGTCAAGCAGGCTCTGGCGGGCAGCGTCAAGCTCAAACCAGTAGTCCTCAAGGCGGGTCACCGGTGCTGCCAGGGTCAGGCCGGAAAGCGCGGCGCTTTGCGGTGTGATAACCTCGGAGGGTTTGAGCCGCTCCAGCTCCGGGGCAAGCCGTGCCAGAGGTAGCTGGGTGGTGGCGAACTCGCCGGTGGTTATGTCAGCATAGGCGATACCGGCGGCCTCAACGCCCGGCACCAGGCTGAGGAGATAGTTGTTGCTCTTGCTATCCAGCAGGCCCGGCTCCACCACTGTGCCCGGCGTGACGACACGCACCACATCCCGCTCTACTATGCCCTTCGTCTCCCCTGGCCGGGTCATCTGCTCGCAAATAGCCACCCGATGTCCGCGGCTGATGAGTTTGGCCAGGTAGCTGTCCACGGCATGGTAGGGGATGCCGGCCATGGGCACGCGGTGGCCCTTGCCCATCTCACGGGAGGTCAGCACAATCTCAAGCTCACGGGCGACCAGCTTAGCGTCCTCGTCGAAAGTCTCGTAGAAATCGCCCAGGCGGAAGAGGACAATCGCCTCCGGGTATTGCTTTCTTATGCGGAGGTACTGCTGACGAATGGGGGTTACGCCATCCTTCATGATTCCCTATTCTACAGGAGATTCCGCCGAAAAGGAAAGACGGCGCGGAAATTGGCAACGGCACTATTTGTCCAAATACAGCCGGTGCTCTGCGATATACCTGGCCACCGCTGCCGGAACGAGGCCGCTAATGGGCAGGCCCTGTGCCACGCGTTTCCTGATGTCCGTAGCGCTGATGTCAACACGCGGCTCATCCAGCAGGATGACGTTTGTTGCTATGCCGGGTATGGCCTTTTCCAGGGTGGTCAAATCGGGGGGCGGGTAGCCGGGTCGGGGCACACCCACCAAGCGGCATAGCTCGATAAGGCGGTGCGGCGCCCACCAGAATGGCAGCGCGTTCAGGCTATCCCAGCCCATGATAAAGAGGAGCCTGGCTTCCGGCCCAAGCTGACGCTGCAGCTCGCTAAGGGTATCCACCGTATAAGACGGCCCAGGACGGTCAATCTCCACGGTTACCAGTCTGAAATAGGGCTTGCCGGCAATAGCCAGATGGACCATGGCCAGGCGATGCTCCGCCGGTAAAATGCTCTGAAGCTGCGTCTTCAGCCACGGCTGGCCAGCCGGCACAAAGAGCACCTCTGCTAGACCCAAATGGACTATTACCGCTTCCGCCGCAGCCAGGTGGCCATCATGGATGGGGTCGAAGGTGCCGCCCAGCACGCCTACGTCCATGCTATTCCCACAGCCACTCAAAATCACCGCAACGCACCCGGTCCCCCGGCTTAATCCCAGCCTTCTCCAGGGCTTTCCTCACCCCAATACGGTCCAGCCGTGCCCGAAGCTGACCCAACGCCATTGTAGCATCAGGTGTGCCCGCCACAATACGTTCCAGCTCAGGAACTGCAATGACAAAGGCATTGTCCTCGCGATTGATGGTGAACCGGCGCCGGCGCGGCTGCGGGCGGAAGACCTTCTGCGGTACTGCTTCAGCAGGAGTCTCCACAGGGGCAATGGCCCGCAGCATCCGACCCATCTCTGTCATAAGCTCGGACAGGCCTTCGCCGGTAGCCGCCGAGACAAAAAAAACGTTCACGCTGGCCTCGCGAAAAGCCTGCCTGATAGACTGCAGACTGGCACGCACCTCGGACAGGTCAATCTTGTTCACGGCAACCATCTGTGGCTTCTGTCCCAGGGCTGAGTCAAAAAGGCTAATTTCGTTGTTCACCTGTATCATGTCCTCAACCGGAGAAGCGGATGTCCCGTCTATCAGGTGCAGGAACACCCTGGTACGCATAGCGTGGCGCAGGAACTCATGCCCCAGTCCCCTGCCCAGGTGCGCCCCGGCGATCAGGCCAGGTATCTCGGCCATCACAAATCGCTTTTCGCCGGACTCCACCATGCCCAGCACTGGCTCACGGGTCGTGAATGGGTAGGCCGCTACCTTGGGCTGCGCCGCAGAGACCGCCGCCAGCAAACTGGACTTGCCCACATTCGGGTAGCCGATGATGCCCACATCGGCGATGAGACGGAGCTCCAGTATGACGGCAGCTTCTTCTCCGGCCTCGCCCCTCTCGGCGATGCGCGGTGCCTGCTGCGTCGAGGTAGCAAATCGAACATTCCCACGCCCACCTTTTCCCCCTCTGGCGATAACCGCTAGCTGGCCAGGCTCCCACAGGTCCGCTATTACGCCGCCTTCACCCACGCTCTCCTTTTTTAGCACCACGGTACCTACGGGCACCTTCAGGTCGAGGTCGGCACCGTTCTTACCGTGCTGCTTCTTGCCCCGGCCATTCTTGCCGTCTTCCGCTCTGTATACCCCATGCGAGCGGAAGGCTCTCAGATCAGTAATCGCCGGGGCAGCCTCCAGGACTACATTACCGCCATTGCCACCATCACCGCCATCTGGCCCACCAAATGGCACAAACTTCTCACGGCGAAAGCTGACAACACCATTACCGCCATTGCCACCCTTCACAGTAATGCTCCCATGGTCAAACATAGTTTGCTAATTAATCCTACTTCTTGTAATCTCTAGTATTTTAGCATTGTTTGTTGTAGCAGTATAATATAATATGCCTTTTGGCTTCGGGAAAGAGAGGGGAGAGGGCTGGAGCTCGAGGTAAAAGGGGAAAATGAATATAAGGACTTTCGGAGTTATCGAATATTTTTGCAATGAGAATCAAAAGTGAAGGTTAAGTAAGTCAGCGGTTGACAATAGTTATGCCCGGTCTTTCGCGGGCTGGCAAGGGCGGACCTTCTGCCGGATTTCCTGGACTTTGTCCCGCAGATAGGGGTTATCACTGAGGGCATTGCTGATTTTTTGATAAGCATGGGTAACTGTGGACGGATTGCGCCCGCCAAGCTCTTCGCCAATCTGCGCCAGTGAGCAGTTGATCTCCTCTTTGATGACGAAGACAGCCACCTGCCGGGCCAGGGCTGTCTCCTTGTCCCGCTTTTTGCCCTTGAGGTCGTCCGGTGTAAGCTGGAAGCAACTGGCCACAGCCTCTATGATGAAGGAGGGCGTGAGGGTCCCCCTGGGCACTCTGGTAGCTATATGCTCAATAGCGCGGGCAGTTAGCTCCGGGGTGATGGGTGCTTTTAGTAGCTGGGCAAAGGCCACCACGCGGTTGAGGGCACCCTCCAGCTCTCTAATGTTCTGCTTGATATACTGGGCGATGATCTCAAGGTTCTGCGGGTCAACCAGCAGGTCCTTCTGCTGGGCCTTGTTGCGCAGGATGGCCAGGCGTGTCTCAAAATCAGGCGGCTGGATATCAGCAATCAGGCCCCACTCAAAGCGGGAGCGCAGGCGCTCTTCCAGTAGCGGGATAGACTGAGGCGGCCGGTCACTGGTGATGGCAATCTGCCGATTGGTGTTATGCAGCTCGTTGAAGGTGTGGAACAGGCTTTCCGCGGTCTGCTCCTTGCCACCGATGAAGTGGACGTCATCCATCAGCAGGAGATCAACGCTGCGGTACTTGCTGCGGAAGTCCTCAGCACGGCGCTCGCGGATCGCGTTGACGAACTCGTTGGTGAACTGCTCGGCGCTGACGTAGAGCACCTTCATGTAGTTGGTCAAGGCCACGTGGCCGATGGCGTGCAGGAGGTGCGTCTTGCCCAGGCCCGGGCCGCCGTAGATGAACAATGGGTTATAGGTGCGACCGGGGTTCTGGGCCACGCCCGTAGCGGCGGCATAGGCCAGGTGGTTGTTGTTGCCTACAACGAAGGAATCAAAGGTATAGCGCGGGTTGAGGAAGGGGCAGTCCGCCACAGCCGTCATCGTGGCAGGGCGGCTACCAACCGCGATACCTGCCGGTTGTGGCACGGTGCCCACCTGAAAGGCAACCTGCACCGGGCGGCGAGTCAGTCCTGCTAGCGTCCTCTCAATGAGGGAACGCTGGTTCTTGTCCAGGTATTCGGCGACAAAGGTGTTGGGCACCCCGACGATGAACTGGTTGCCCTCAAAGCTGAGGCCGGTCGTCTTCTCAAGCAGGGTCTTGTAGTTAGACTTGCTGACCTGAAGCTGTAGTTCCCCCAGAGCGGCCCCCCAGATTTCACGAGCTATCACGGCGTTGAAAGAAAAATTCTCCCTCAGCTAAATTTGTTGGTTTGGGAAAATCCTCCGGATAGACTGATTTCCGGGGGTGTTCCGAAAACTGCGACAACAAGATTACCACCTGATTTTGCCGCTGGCAAGGTTTCTGGCGCTGGTTGCTGGGCATTTTTTACCGTTACCATTGCCTGCAAGGTCTGCTGAGCTTTTTAATTTTATCAGTTTTTTGCTGACAGATAGGGGCCCCGAAATCAGCGATTCATTCTGTAGGTCGGGTTTCCTAACCCGACTTGAAGTGGCGGGGAGGTTGGGAAACCTGCCCTACGGTGGCCAAGCGCTAATTTTGGGGGGCCGGGTTATTGTCCGTGAAATTTTTTGATGCTAAAATTTGCAGAGGAGGCAATAATTGAGGACTGTTTTCATGGGCACCCCCGAGTTTGCTGTGCCGCCCCTGGAGCGCTTGCTGCTCAGCAAATACGAGGTCGTCGCCGTCTATACTCAGCCTGATAGACCGTCCGGCCGTGGCCTGGCGCCGGTGCCGTCACCCGTGAAGATAGCGGCGCTGGCAGCGGGCCTGCCCGTTGTCCAGCCGGCCAAGCTGAAGTCACCCGAGGCCGTGGACCAGCTAAAGGCTTTGCAGCCCGATGTTATCGTGGTGGCGGCCTTTGGCCAGATTCTGCCGCAGTCCGTGCTGGACATACCGCGCTATGGCTGCATCAATATCCACCCTTCTCTCCTGCCGAAACACCGCGGTGCCTCACCGGTGGCCGCGGCGATTCTCGCCGGTGACGAGTTCACCGGTGTCAGCATCATGCTTCTGGACAAGGGGATGGATACCGGGCCAGTGCTGGCCCTGGCGCAGGTGCCAGTTGCCGGGCAGGACACTACAGGCACACTTACGGCGAAGCTATCACTGGTGGGTGCCTGGATGCTGCCTGATGTCTTGGTGCGTTGGACGAGAGGTGCACTGTCTCCGCGCCCGCAGGATGACAGCAAGGCCACGTATTCAGTGCCACTCAATAAGGAGGAAGGTGAGATTGACTGGCGCCTTCCGGCGGTGGTGCTCTGGCGGCGGGTGCGGGCCTTTCAGCCCTGGCCGGGCTGCTACACCCGGTGGCAGGGCAAGCAGCTCAAGATTATCGAAGTGGTGCCCTTGCCGGGGGAACAGGGGGCCGAGCCAGGCACGGTTATCGCAGTCGCACCGGTGCGGCGCCACACTGAAGTAGCCTTCGGCGTGGCCACCGGTGATGGGGTAATGGGGATTTCCCAGGTGCAGTTGGAGGGGAAGCGGGCCATGTCTGCCGCCGAGTTCCAGCGCGGGCAGCGCCAAATCCTCAGTGCCGTGCTGCCGTCTTGACGTTACGGATACTATATGGTAGTATGCAGTATGCCAGGATGAATGCAGAAGTCTTGGCAGTGGAGGTGATGTGAATGCTGCTATACTTGCTTTTCATGCTGCCGCCGCTTATCTTCATGATTTACGCCCAGATAAGGGTGTCATCCGCCTACAATAAATATTCCCGGGTGCGCAGTATGGGCGGCCTGACCGGGGTGCAGGCGGCCAACCGTTTGATTGCCTATAACGGCTTGCGGGTAGGCGTAGAGGGGACGCAGGGTCATCTGACGGACCACTATGACCCGCGGCATAAGGTGCTGCGGCTGTCCGGTGGGGTGGGGAACACTGCCTCGGTGGCTTCATTGGGAATCGTAGCCCACGAGGTCGGGCATGCCGTCCAGGACAAGTTGGGCTATGCCCCTATGCGGCTGCGCGCCGCCCTGGTGCCTGTGGCCAACCTGGGCAGTCGCCTCGGCTTTATCTTCGTCATCATCGGCGTTATCCTGGTTGGCCTGAACGTGGCCTTCGGGCAGCCTCTGGCCTGGGTGGGGGTGGGCCTTTTCAGTGCCGCCGTGCTTTTCGCCCTGGTCACCCTGCCGGTGGAGTACAATGCCTCTAACCGCGCCCGCCAGATGCTGCAGAAGACGGGCATGGTCTCTACTGTCGAGTACCAGGGGGCCAGTGCCGTGCTGTCCGCGGCGGCGCTGACTTACGTAGCCGCGCTGCTTCAGGCCGTCTTCCAGCTTTTCTACTTCCTCATGCTGGTGGCCGGCATGGGGCGGAGAGACTAAGGTCTCGTCAGGCTAACAGGTGCACTTTTGCAGTCGGACTTCGCGTATGTACCCTCACGATTTTCAACAGTACTAAATAAGGAATACTGAAGGAGGAAGCAACGCTTCCTCCCTTTTATTTTCTGACAGCTTCTCCGGCTTTGACTTTTGACCTTTGGGCTTTGACTTGAATCCTTACACCACCTCAGTATACGTCTCCACCCTCAGCCCTTCTTCACCTACCAGACTGGCAAGGCGGGCGTGCAGCTCCGGTGAGCACCCCACGAAAACGTTGGGGAACTTGAGGTTGGTGACCTTCTCCCCGTTGTTGACACGCAGGACTACCTCGTCCTGCCCAGGGAAATCGTTCAAGGCACTGAGCAGTCCTTTTAGCAGAGCTTCGTCATTGTCATTATCTTCCGTTTGATTGATGGTCACGGTCAGCCGGCGGACCTCACGTGGTGGCAGTGGCGGCACAGCTTCAGGAACCGCAGCTGGCACCTCTTCCGGCTTACTGGCCGTCTCCGCTTTTGGCACAGTCTCGGGCTGGTAGGGGCGCACATCACTACAGGTCACCTGGACGCGCTCGTCTTTCACCCTTACCTGGCCTCTGACCTGTAATATGTTCCCTTCCGTCCACATCTCCCTGGTCTCGGCAAAGAGCTTGGGCCAGACCATGACCTCCACCTGCCCGCTGACGTCCTCCAGCCCGGCACTGACAAAGGGGCGCTTGTCCCTGGTGACCAACTGCTGGACCGAGGCTACTTCCCCCACAATCGTGATGACCTGCCCGCTCATCTCGGCGTCAACCTGGCCACAGAGGGCGGTTTCCGGGCTGGTCTTGATGGTGGCCAGCGACAGGCGCACACCGAGCAGTTCCCGCTCCCAGGCCAGCTTCTCCCGCAGGGGGACATCCGCATCCTTCAGCTCGAGGCTTGGCAGGGGCACCGGAGCGGTCTGCCCGAAAAGGTCGAACATGGTGCTCTGGCCGGTCTCCCGCAGGTGCTGCTCCCGCTGGGCCAGGGAGAGGATGCGGTCAATATTGGCGAGAAGGGCGCCCCGGTTGCCCAGCGAGTCCAGGGCGCCTACCTTAACGAGACTCTCCAGCACCCGCTTGTTGGCGGCGCGCAGGTCGGCACGCCGGCACAGGTCTTCTACCGACTTGAAGATGCCCCCCTTGTGCCGCTCGGCGACAATAGGCTCGACGGCACCGGCGCCTACATTCTTGATTGCCGAAAGCCCGAAGCGGATGGCGGTGCCGCCATTGCCTTTTTCAATGGAGAAATTGACCTGGCTGCGGTTGATGTCCGGTGGTAGGACGTCAATGCCCAGGCGGCGGCATTCGGTAACGGCGCTGGCCACCTTGGCGGCGTCCCCGTTATGGGTGATGAGAAAGGCGGTGAAATACTCCGCCGGGTAGTTCGCCTTGAGGTAGGCGGTCTGGTAGGCGATGACGGCATAGCTCACGGCGTGGGCCTTGTTGAAGGCGTAGCCGGCGAAAGGCTCGATGAGGGCGAAGACAGCACTGGCGACCTCGGCGGAGAAGCCTTTTTCCGCCGCGCCGCTCAGGAAACGGTGCCTCTCCTTCTGCATGACCTCCGGGATTTTCTTGCCCATAGCCTTACGGAAGATGTCCGCCTGGCCCAGGCTGTAGCCCGCCAGGGCCTGCACGATGAAGAGCACCTGCTCCTGATAGACAATCACCCCGTAGGTATCAGCCAGGATATTGGACAGCACCGGGTGCGGGTAGTCAGGCTTTTCCTCGCCGTGCTTGCGCTTGATATAGGTCGGGATGTGCTCCATCGGGCCGGGACGGTAGAGGGCCACCATGGCGGCGATGTCACCGAAGGCGTTTGGCTTGAGCTGCTTGATATGGCGGCGCATGCCGGCACCTTCAAGCTGGAAGACACCTGTCGTCTCGCCCGCTGACAATAGCTCAAAGGTCTTCCTGTCATTCATCGGCAGGTGGTGCAGGTCAATGTCAATACCACGGGTTTGTTTGATAAGCTCCCGCGCCTTGTCCAGGATGGTCAGGTTGGCCAGGCCGAGGAAGTCCATCTTCAGCAGGCCGATGCGGGCAATATCCTCCATGGTGAACTGGGTCATGACGGCTTCCTGCCCGTTACCCTTACTGGTGCGCTGCAGTGGGACATATTTGGTGAGCGGCTCTCTGGCGATGACGATGCCGGCGGCATGGGTGCTGGCGTGACGGACAATGCCCTCCACCTTGCGGGCCGAGTCAACCAGGTTGCGGATAAGGCTATCCTCGCGGTAGATATCCCGTAGCTCGCTGCTCTCCGCCATAGCCCTTTCCAGGGTCATGTTGAGCATTGGTGGCACCAGCTTGGCCACGCGGTCAACGTCGGCGTAGGACAGGCCGAGCGCCCGTCCCACGTCCCGGAGCGCCGCCCGGGCGCCGAGCGTGCCGAAGGTGATAATCTGGGCTACGTGGTCTGGCCCATATTTCGCGGTGACGTAGGCGATGACCTCGTCACGGCGGTCATCCTCAAAGTCCAGGTCTATATCCGGCATCTCCCGCCGCTCGATGTTAAGGAAGCGCTCGAAGACCAGCTTGTGCGCAATCGGGTCAATCTCGGTGATGCCCAGGCAGTGCAGGACAATGCTGGCGGCAGCGCTGCCCCGGACGCCATAGAGAATATTGTGTTTCTTGGTGAAGCTAATGATATCCCACACAGCGAGGAAGTAGTTGGCGAACTGGGTCTGCCGGATGACGTCCAACTCGTATGCCAGACGTTGCTTTATCTCCTCCGTAGGCTGGGGATAGTACTGCGGTAAGCCCTGATAGCAGAGGTCAGCCAGGAACTCGTCAGGCGTCTTGTGCTGAGGCAGGCCAATCTCCGGCAGGTGGAGCCGCCCGAAGTCAAGCTCAAGGTTGCACATCTCCGCGATGCGTTCCGTATTGGCGTAGGCAGCGGGTATGTCCCGGAATAGCTCGGCCATCTCCTGTGGGCTTTTCAGGTAGTAGAAAGCCCCGGGCATTTTGATGCGCTTTTCGTCCTGAATAGTTGTGTTAGTGCCGATGCACAGCAGCAGGTCATGCGTGCTGGCATCATTCTGGTGGATGTAATGCGTATCGTTGGTGGCCACTAGAGGAATGCCCAGTTCTTGGCCCAGCGGGATAAGCGTCCGGTTCACCTGTTCCAGCTCCGGTATGGGGTGCCGCATGACCTCGAGATAGAAATCGCCGAAGGTCTGTTTGTACCAGAGGGCGGCCTCCCTTGCCTCGGCGATGCGTCCCTGCAAGAGCAAGGCCGGGATTTCCCCGCCCAGGCAGCTTGAGAGGGCGATAAGCCCTCCGCGGTATTGTTGGAGAAGCTCCTTGTCCACCCGTGGCTTGTAGTAGAAGCTCTCCAGGTGGGCGCGGGTCACGAGTTGAATAAGATTTTGGTAACCGGTGCGGTCCCGGGCCAGGAGGATGAGATGATGGGTATCTTTGGTCGCCGTGCGGTCAAAACGGCTGCGCTGGGCCACATAGACCTCACAGCCGATAATGGGCTTTATGCCGGCCTCTCTGGCCGCCAGATAGAACTGGACAGCCCCGTAGAGGACGCCGTGGTCGGTGGTGGCCAGGCTGTCCATGCCCAGCTCCCTGGCACGAGCGACAAGCTGCGGAATGCGGCACATACCGTCCAGCAGGCTGTATTCCGTGTGTGTATGCAGGTGGCAAAACATGGCTTTTTCATTATAGCACAGGGCCGTTTTCCGGGCGGTATCCGCCAGAGAACTGGTCTTGCAGTAACAGTCCCGTGTGCTAAACACTTTGGCAGTTGAATCGTAGGTCTATCTCACCTATAATCTAGTCAAGCATTTGAAGAAAGCGGCTGAACTAGCATGAAGACCAATGTTCTATATTTCGGGGATAACCTCCCAATTCTGCGCAACCACGAGTATTTCCCTGACGCGTGCGTTGACCTCATCTACCTTGACCCGCCCTTCAACAGCAAGAAGGACTACAACGTGCTGTTCAAGGAGAGTGGTGGCGTGGAGTCCGAGGCCCAAATCAAGGCTTTCGGTGATAGCTGGCACTGGAGTAAGAGCGCCTTCGAGGCCTACCAGGAAATTGTGGTCAAAGGGCTGCCGAAGGTGGCCAAGCTCATAGCTTCCCTGCATGACGCCATTGGCGGCAATGATGTCATGGCCTACCTGGTGATGATGACCATCCGCCTGATTGAGTTGCACCGCGTCCTGAAGCCCACCGGCTCTCTCTACCTCCACTGCGACCCGACGGCCAGCCACTACCTGAAGCTGGCACTAGACCAGGTGTTTGGGCCCAGAAACTTCCTAAACGAGGTCATTTGGTGTTACTCAGAACGAGAAAGGACTTTGCTAACGTGGAACAAGAAGCACGATGTCATCTTCTATTATGCAAAAGAGCGGAATAAGCACAAAACTTATTTTGACAGGGTATTAGAGCCGTATTCTGAAGTGACAAAAGGGAAGTTCAAATATCTAGATGAAAAAGGTTGGTACCAAATAAGAGGCAGAAATGTTGCAGGTTCGCCCATCCGTAGAGCTGATGGACTTGGCCCTGAGCATGAACAACAATACCCTGGACTTACTTACAGGCAGTATCTAAAAGAAGGTGTTCCCCCTAAAGATTGGTGGGTCATACCTATAATCAATAAAGCTTCGGCAGAACGTCTTGGCTACCCCACACAAAAGCCCCTTGCCCTGTTGGAGCGCATCATCAAAGCTAGCTCCGATGACGGAGATATCGTTCTTGACCCATTTTGTGGCTGTGGCACAACCCTCGTGGCGGCACAGAAGCTCAACCGCAAATGGATAGGCATTGATATTACCCACCTGGCCATTAACCTGATGCGCAACCGCCTCAAGGACAGCTTCCCCGGCCTCAAGTTCGAGGTCATCGGTGAGCCGGTGGCCTTACCCGGGGCGAAAGCACTCGCTCCAGAGGACCGCGAGCAGTTCCAGTGGTGGGCGCTGGGCCTGAGTGGTGCCCGTCCGGTAGGTGAGAAGAAGAAGGGTGCCGATAAGGGCATTGATGGTGTCATCAGCTTTATTGACGAGAGCAGTGGCAAGGCCAACCGGGTGATTGTCCAGGTGAAGAGCGGGCACGTGGGCGTAAACGCCGTCCGGGAGCTAAAGACCGTGGCGAGCAAAGAGGCTATCGGCGTGCTCATTACCCTTGAGCCGCCGACAGAGCCAATGAAAGTGGAAGCGTTAGAAGCCGGCTATTACCATTCACCAATCTATGATAAGGACTACCCCAAAATCCAGATATTGACCATCGAAGACCTGCTGGACGGCAAGACGGTTGATATGCCGCCACAGCAGCAGACAAGCGTCACCTTTGCCAAAGCCCCCAAAATCAAGTCTCAAGAAGGTAAGCAGCTTCCGATGGCATAGGGCGCGTTCATACATTTGTCATTGCGACACCAACGCCCCGCAGGCAGGCTCCTCGCAATGACAGCCCGGCTTGCTGAATAGTCTAATAATCGCCTGCCGCGCGTCCATCAAAATATGCTACTATATAGGAGACGGAAGAAAAGCCTGGCTCTGCCTATCATGTCATACTGTATCATGACCAAGGAGGGGATACCCTCGCCGCAATGAACCAAAGCTCTCTGTGGATTATCTTCGGTGTCGTTTTCGTGGCGGCACTTGTCCTTGATCTATTTGTCTTCCAACGTAAGGCGCATGTCATCCCTGTGAAAGAAGCCCTGAAACTGGTCGCCTTCTGGGTTTCCCTGGCCGTCCTTTTCAACGTGCTGGTCTATTTCGCGGAAGGGCAGGACAAAGCGCTTGAGTTCTTGACCGCCTATCTCATTGAGTATTCCCTGAGCATAGACAACCTTTTCGTCTTCCTGGCCATGTTCAGCTATTTCGCCGTGCCACGCGAATCGCAGAGGAAGGTGCTGCTGTGGGGCATTCTCGGCGCCGTATTCTTCCGGGGCATTTTCATTTTCGCCGGCATTGCCCTGGTGGAGAGGTTCCATTTCCTTCTCTACCTGCTGGGTGCTATCCTCATCTACACTGCCGTAAAGCTGATAACGCAGAAGGAGAAGGAAGTCCACCCGGAGAAGAACCCGGTAGTGCGGCTGGCGCGCAAGTTCATCCGCTGCGAGACTACGTATCACGGTAGCAGGCTCTTCGTGAGGATAAGCGGGCTGCTCTGCGCCACACCCCTTTTCATTGTCCTGCTCACTATCGAAAGCATGGACATAATGTTTGCGGTGGACTCCGTCCCGGCGGTGTTCGGTGTCACCCTGGACCCGCTCATCGTTTACACTTCTAATATATTCGCCATCCTGGGCTTACGGGCCCTTTTCTTCGCTATCGCCGGCCTCTTCCACATGTTCCGCTATCTCGTGCATGGCCTGGCCATTATCCTCGGCTTCATCGGCATCAAGATGCTGCTTGTTGACCTCTATGAGATACCGACCCCCATTTCCCTGGGGGTGGTAGCGGTCCTGATACTCGGCTCCGTGCTGTTGTCTATTGTGGTCTCCAGAAGGGAGGCAAAGGCAAC
The DNA here is from genome assembly GCA_016210585.1 of Chloroflexota bacterium. Taxonomy (GTDB): domain Bacteria; phylum Chloroflexota; class Dehalococcoidia; order Dehalococcoidales; family JAFGLR01; genus JACQTX01. The sequence continues at coordinate 31,840 of JACQTX010000187.1, read as the reverse complement.
GTCTGTCGCCGAGAGTCCTCCAAAAAAGGAGGCGGCAGAATGGTAGGCAACCTGGAGTTTGGCAAATCGGGGCCAAACACCCTATAATTAGATTGTGGAAGAGAGCCAGCTCCTATCTGACGTAGAGCGCTTGCTGGGGAGCCTGGCTGAGCTTCCCGAGCCGGTGGCCAGGCCGGTGTTTATCGTAGTCAGCGGGCTGCCAGGCACCGGCAAAAGCTATTTCAGCAACCAGTTGGCCGGAAGACTGCCGCTGCTCATTCTGGAAAGCGATGCTCTGCGCAGGGCGCTTTTCCCGGCCCCCACCTACAGCCTGGCGGAGAGCGCCCGCCTTTTCCGAGCATTGCACTTTCTCATCGAGATATTGCTGAAGAAGGGTATATCTGTTATTTTAGATGCGACCAATCTCTCGGAGAAGCACCGGGAGCACCTGTATAATATCGCTGGCCGGCTCGATGTGAAGCTGATTCTGGTCCGGGTGATAGCACCGCCTGCCGTGGTGCGGGAAAGGTTGCTGGCACGGGAGATGGGACTGGACCGGGCCACCAAATCAGAGGCGGACTGGCAGGTCTATGAGAAGATGAGACCTACAGCGGAAAGAATAGGGCGCAAACACTACCGGGTGGATACCTCGCGGGACATCACCCCAATAATAGACAAAATTGTGCGGGAGGCCCGGCGCTAGACCTCCCAAAATGGGAAAAATCCTAAGTCCCAATATCGAAATCCGAAACAATACTAAAGTCATAATATCAAATGACAAAAACGTTTTTGAGAATTGGAGCTTTGGTAATCTGAACTTGTTTAGGCCTGCCCCATTCGCTTTGCTCAGGGCAAGCTCTGAGCGAAGCCGAAGGGCTCTCGGATTCAGTGCTTCGGATTTCCGGTTTGTCCGGGTTAGGGAGAGAGGGTTATCATGGCAAACATCAGAGGATATAACGGGAAAATATTACGGGTTGATTTGACCCGAAAAGCCGTATCAGTCGAAGAGCCGAAAGAGGACTTCTACCGGCGCTACCTGGGTGGCAGCGGGTTTATCGGCTACTTCTTGCTTAAGGAGCTGAGCGGTGGTGAGGAGCCGCTGGGCCCGGATAATAAGCTGGTCTTCGCCGTTGGCCCGGCTACCGGGGCGCCCATCAGCGGCGGTGGGCGGAACAGCGTCGGCGCCAGGTCACCCCTTACCGGCGGCTACGGTGAGGCCGAGGTGGGCGGCTACTGGGGGACGGAGCTGAAACAGGCGGGTTATGACGCCATAATTATAGAGGGCAAAGCGGACAGCCCGGTCTACATCTGGATTAACGATGACAAAGTGGAGATCAGGGATGCCGGCTACCTGTGGGGCAAAACGACTACGGAGAGCCAGAAGCTCATCTGGGACGAGCTGGGTGATAGCCTGGTGCGCGTTGCCCAGATTGGCCCCGCCGGCGAGAAGCTGGTGCGCTACGCCTGTATTGTCAACGAGCTGTCCCACGCGGCCGGGCGGACAGGGATGGGGGCGGTGATGGGTGCCAAGAACCTGAAAGCCATCGCTGTCAGGGGCCATCGCAAGATAACCATGGCTGACCCGGCGGCGGTCACCTCTCTGGCCAAGCAGCTACGGGACTACGTCAAGACCAGCCGGTTTTACCAGATTATGAGCGAGTTTGGCACGCCGGGGCGACTTGTCGCCTTCAGTATGGCCGGCGGCCTGCCCACGCGCAACTTCCAGTCCAGTAACTTCGAGGGCGCCGCCAAAATCGCCGGGGAGACCATGAAGGACACCATCCTGGTGGGGCACCGTAGCTGCTACGGCTGCGCCATACGGTGCAAGCCGGAGGTGGCGGTGGGTGAGCCTTACCACGTTGACCCCATTAACGGCGGGCCGGAGTATGAGACAATTGCCGCCTTAGGCTCGAGCTGCGGCATTGATAACCTGGAGGCCATTGCCAAGGCGAACGAGCTTTGCACCATGAATGGGCTGGATACCATCTCCACCGGCAACACGATTGCCTTTGCCATGGAGTGCTTTGAGCGGGGTATCCTTACCCCGGAAGATACCGGCGGCCTGGAGCTGAATTTTGGCAACGCCGGGGCGATGGTGCAGATGGTAGAGATGATCGCCCGCAGACAGGGCCTCGGCGGCATCCTGGCCGAGGGTGTCGCCCGGTCAGCCAGGACCTTCGGCAAGGGCGCGGAGGACTTTGCCAATCACATCAAGGGCCAGGAGTTGCCCATGCACGAGCCACGCTACAAGCAGGGCATGGGCGTGGGCTACGCCATCGCGCCGACGGGCGCCGAGCACTGCAACAATATTCACGATGACTCCTATACCCGGCGGATTGTCGGCGAGCTTGCCAGTCTGGGCGTCTTTGAGCCGCTGCCGGCTCAGGAGCTAAGCCCGGCCAAGGTGAGGATGACGCTCTATGCCAGCCTGTGGCGGCATCTGCTGAACTGCCTGGTCTATTGCATCTTTGTGCCGCTCAGCCCCAGCAAGACGGCGGAGCTGGTGGAGGCCATCACCGGCTGGGACACCAGCGTCTTCGAGCTGATGAAGGTAGCCGAGCGGTGCACCAACATGGGGCGTGTCTTCAACCTGCGGGAGGGTAAAACCAGGGAAGACGATTACCTGCCGCGCCGCTTCTTCACGCCTTTACCCAATGAACCGTTGCGGGGTGTCAGCGTTGACCGGACAAAGCTCGATGAGGCTATCGCCGCCTACTACGGCATGGCCGGCTGGGATGAGAACGGGGTTCCCACCCTGGGCAAGCTTCAGGAGCTTGACATTGCCTGGGTGGCGAAATGCTTGCCGGAGCGGGTGGCAGCAAGGGCCGGGTAACCTGCGACATCCCGGTACCACAGTGGCGAAGTGAAAGAATAACGCGTTCTCATTATCCCTCGCGCATAAGACACTTAGCGATGGTCAGGCGCTGCATCTCGGAGGTGCCTTCATAGATTTCCGTGACCTTGGCGTCACGGAAGTAGCGCTCCACCGGGTAGTCCTTGGTATAGCCGTAGCCGCCATGTATCTGAACGGCCCTGGTGGTGACGAAGCCGGCTGTCTCCGCGGCATAGACCTTGGCCATGGAGGCCTCTTTGACAAAGGGCAATCCTCTATCGTGCAGCCAGGCAGCGCGGTAGGTCAGCAGCCGGGCAGCCTCAATGTGTGTTGCCATGTCCGCCAATAGCCACTGGAGAGCCTGGAAGTTGATGATAGGCTGGCCGAACTGCCGGCGCTCCTTGGCGTAAACCAGGGCTTTATCGAAGGCCCCCTGGGCGATGCCCACAGCCTGGGCCGCCACGCCGGTGCGGCTGGCATCCAGTGCCTCCAGGGCCGGCCTGATGCCTTGCCCTTCTTCGCCCAGCCGGTTGGCCTCCGGCACGAAGCAGTCCTCAAAGTGCAGCTCAGCCGTGGAGCTGGCACGCATGCCCATTTTGCGCTCCACCCTGTCCACCGAGAGACCGGGGGTGCCCTTCTCCACAACCAGCGGGATAATGCCGCGGTGGCGCAGCTTCCGGTCAATAGTGGCAAAGACCACAACCACACCGGCCTCGGCGCCGTTGGTGCTGAACATCTTGGTGCCGTTGATGACGTAGCCGCCGTTTCGCCGGGTAGCCGCCGTCTGCAGGGACGTGGCGTCGCTGCCGGCACCGGCCTCGGTGAGGCTGAAGGCGCCTATCCACTCACCCCGGGCGATAGGCGTGAGGAAGCGCTGCTTTTGCTCAGGGGTGCCCAGGGCATTGATAATCCCCCCGGAGACCTGGCAACTGACCAGATAGATGACACCGGCGGCGGCGCAAACACGGGAGACCTCCTCGATGACGATGTCCTGCTCAATCGTGCCGCCGCCCGTCCCGCCGTACGCCTCGGGAAACCCTAGCCCCATCAGCCCCAGCTCACCCATCTTCTTCATCGCCTCGGCGGGGTACCTGGCTTCCTCATCCAGCCGCGCCGCGACCGGCCCCAGCTCCTTGAGGGCAAAGTCACACACCATGCCCCGGAGCATCTTCTGCGCTTCAGTGAGGGAGAAGTCCATGATGGTCACCGAGTATATTTGACTGCAACAAGACAGCACCAAGCAACCCCAAATTTTGGCTTCGAGCGAATCGGGCTGTCATTGCGAGGAACATAGCGACGAAGCAATCCCATCCGATATGGGTGCGAGATTGCTTCGGCTCCGCCCTTCGACAAGCTCTCAGGGCGGATGCGCTCGCCATGACAATTGATGCGTTCGCTTTACCCCTCCCTCATGAGACACCGCGCGATGGTCATACGTTGCATCTCCGAGGTGCCCTCGTAGATCTCGGTGATTTTAGCATCGCGGAAGTAGCGCTCTACGGGGTAGTCCTTCACGTAGCCGTAGCCGCCGTAAATCTGGATGGCCTTGGTGGTCACGAACCCGGCGGCCTCCGCAGCGAAGACCTTGGCCATAGAGACCTCTTTCATGTAAGGTAGGCCCTTGTCTTTCAGGTAGGCAGCCCGGTAGGTCAGCAGGCGGGCGGCTTCAATCTGCGTGGCCATATCGGCCAGCAGCCACTGGATAGCCTGGAAGTTAATGATGGGCTGGCCGAACTGCTGGCGCTCCTTGGCGTAGGCCAGGGCCCTGTCAAAGGCCCCCTGGGCGATGCCCACCGCCTGCGCCGCCACACTGATGCGGCTGTTGTCTATGGCCTCAAGGGCGATGCGGAAGCCATCTCCCTCCTTGCCCAGCCGGTTAGCCTCCGGCACAAAGCAGTTATCGAAGACCAGCTCCGCGGTGGAGCTGGCCCGTATCCCCAGCTTATGCTCCAGCTTCCCCACGGCAAAGCCGGGCGTGCCCTTCTCCACGATAAAGGCAGTGATGCCTTTATGCCGCAGCTTCTTATCAATGGTGGCGAAGACCAGTATTATCTCGGCCTCATTGCCGTTAGTGATGAAAATCTTGGTGCCATTGAGGAAATAGCCGCCGTCCTGCCTTGTGGCCGTGGTCTCCATGGCCGCTGGGTCACTGCCGGCCCCGGCCTCGGTGAGGGCGAAGCAGGCCAGCTTTTCCCCTCTGGCCACAGGGGTTACGAAGCGCTGCCGCTGCTCTTCGTTGCCAAACTCATAGATGGGATAGGTGGCCAGCGAGGTGCAAGCCAGATGAATAGCCGCCGTAGAGGCACAGACACGGGCGATTTCCTCGCCGACAATTGCCCCCTCTATTTTGCCGCCGCCACCCCCGCCATACTTCTCCGGGAAGCTGGCACCCATCAGGCCGAGCTCACCCATTTTCTTCACCGTTTCTGCCGGGAACCGGGCCTCTTCATCAATCTCGGCGGCAATCGGCTCCAGCTCCTTGAGGGCAAAGTCACACACCATGGCTTTGAGCATCTTTTGCTCTTCGGTCAGTGCAAAGTCCATTCTCGCCTCCTCAAAAGATTTGGCTTGCCGAGAGGTTTCGTCTAGTTAATAAGAGGATGTCATTCCCGGCTTGATCGGGAATCCAGGTCTTCAGTATCAGCTTCGATTCTGGATTCTCGTTTTCACGGGAATGACAGAAACCGACTTAGAAAATAAGTTTTTGGACAGTTTCCTAGCTCGTAACCGGTCTGAATTGGCTGGTGAACTGGCGGATGATTTTCATGGCTGCCGAATGGGGACTCTCCTTTCTCCGGACGAAATCGGCAATGAGCTTCTCCATCTCGCCGCCCCGCTCTATCTCCTGGTGGAAGTAACTCCTCACGAAGCTCTCGATAGCTCCCATCAGCTCCTGCTTGGCCCTCTCTTCACGGCGTCTTTCCAGGCCGCCGCCGCACACCAGGAACTCCCTGTGTTTGGATATCTGCTCCACCAGCTCTTCCGCGCCCCGGCCGCTGATAGCTTCCGTTAGCACAACGCCTGGTTTCCAATCCGCCTCAGACGGGTGTGGGCAGGTCTTCATGCCCAGCATCATCTCGATTTCCATGGCGATGTTCTCGGCGCCGGGCTTATCGGCTTTGTTGATGACAAATATGTCGGCTATCTCCATGATGCCGGCCTTGATAACCTGAATTTCATCCCCCGTGCCCGGTGATAGGACGACGAGGCAGGTATCGGCCACGCGGGCAATCTCGACCTCGCCCTGTCCGGTCCCTACCGTCTCAATCAGGATGACGTCCTTGCCCATGGCGTCCATGACGTGGACGGTGCTGATGGCCGCCTTGGCCAGCCCGCCGGACCAGCCGCGTGTGGCCAGGCTACGGATGAACACGTCCTTGTCCGTGCCGTAGTGCTGCATGCGGATTCTATCCCCCAGGATGGCACCGCCGGTGAAGGGGCTGGTGGGGTCAACGGCGATAACGCCCACCGTCATGTCCCGCTTGCGGAAAACACCGATGAGGCAGTCAACGAGGGTGCTCTTACCTATGCCCGGGGCGCCTGTGATACCGACAATATGTGCCCGGCCGGTATGGGGATAGAGGATATCCAGCTCTTGAATGGCACCGGGGAGCTCGTCTTCAATACCGGTGATGAGTCGGGCGGCCGCTTGAACGTTACCTTCCAGAACTTTATCGGCTAGTCCCATCTTTTCCTATCCAGGCCCTCCACGCCGAAGGCCTGCTTTCGTTCCCTCTCTACTCCCTGCGCCCTTCCCCGGTCAGCCCCAGGCCAAAGATAGTGTAATCTATCCCTGCGGTTTCAGTCAAACCTGCGTGACGAGGGGCACCCACGAAACGAGTAAATCCCTTTCATTTCCGGGGAAGAGGAGAGAAACCCTAGCATCTTGTAACCGTTATATCTTTACAGATAATCACCTAGACTAGAAGCTACGTGGGCGACTTATCCGTCAAGTTATAGGCGTTACGAGACACTAGCGTCTTGTCTATCAGGCATGACACTAGAATAGGATTTCATCGAGGGGCCGCTTTGGCTCCGGCTCGCCGTTAATGAGCACCTTCCGGGTGGTGGGCAGCATCCGTTTAGAAGTCCTGGCTATGACCTTGCCATCCACCATTATCATGCCCAGGGCGGGTGTATCGCCTATTGACATGGCTTCCAGAGCCGTTTTGCCCTGCGAGCCGGGCGGGGCGTCAATAACAATAAGGTCGGCTTCTTTGCCTGGTCTTATCAGGCCGGTATTCAGGCTGTAGGCGCGTGCCGCGTTGCCGGTGGCGAAGGCCAGGGCGGCAGCCGGCGGGACGCCATTCAGGGAAGCAATCTGCACGGCGAGCTTGAGGATGCCCCAGGGCATAATGCCCTGCCCGGTAGGGGTATCCGTGCCGAGGATGACGCGCCGCAGCTCACCCCGTTCCCGTATTAGCTTGAGGGCTTCACCCACTGCCCTGGGGTTGCCGGTATAGACGAACTCGAGATAGGCAGGGCAGTCCTCGATCACTTTTTTCATCTCGGAGAAGGGGTTAGCGGTAGGACCGCCATTAAGATGCACAATAACGTCCGGGTCCAGTTTGACGATATCCTCTGCCGGTAGTCTCAAAGTGCCCGGTATGGCTTCAGGTCCAAAGTGGACAGGGATTTTGAACCCGTGTTTCCTGGCGGCCCGTGCCAGGGCGAGTATCTTGGGGAAATCCTTGAGACCGCCCAGCCCGATTTCGGCGAGTAGCCAGACGCCTGCGCGAGCCATTTCTTCGATATCGGCCTCGGTAAGCCCTTCCTCCAGCAGCAAGGCACCGGCGTGCACCTTGATGCCGCCGGGGCGGTAGGTGGCATAGGTCTTGCAGGCCAGGATGGCCAGGGCTTTCACCCCTGCGGCATCCTGCGGCCGGCCCGGGAAAAGCGTCTCCCCCTGCGAAATCAGGGTAGTTACGCCCCCGTGCAGCATGCTCTCCATCCAGCCCAGCACCTTTATCCGGGGCGCCCAGTCGCCGATGAGGATATGAGTATGAGTGTCAATGAGACCGGGACAGAGGGTCATGCCCTGGATGTCAACACGCTGGTCAATCTCCCGGTCTTTAAGCTTCTCATAAGGGCCGACCTCTGTAATCAGCCCTTCCCGGACAAGCACAGCACCGGCGTCTAATACAGGGTTTTCAATGTCCCCACTCACAAGCGTCCCAATATTGTGCACCAGAGTGGTGGTCTGTTTGCCGCTATTCCCGACTGCACTCATGCCAGAAGACTCCTTGGGGGTTTGCTTACCCCCCAGAAATATAAGGCACCAGCATCACATCGAGGAACTCCTTGCCCTTGTATGGTTCCTGGGCAACCATCTCGATAAGCTTCGCATAGGAGCCGACCCACTGGCCTTCGACCACAACGGAGGTCGCCATGTTCGGGTCAAAGGGTAGGGAGGACTCAGCCTGCGCCAGGTCATAGACGGCCTCCTCCTTGCTGAAGGCAAAGCACCATCTCACCCTTAGTTTCGGCAGCTCAGGCATTACGCTATCCTTCCGTATGGTTTACGATTCATAATGTTGTGTATCCTTAAATCACAAATCGTAAATCCTTGCGATGGTATGGCGGAGGGGGTGGGATTCGAACCCACGGTCCCCTTGCGGGGACAACGGTTTTCAAGACCGTCTCCATAGGCCACTCGGACACCCCTCCTGGCTCGTTTTTGAAGCTGAAACAGGCATTCCATGATTCTTTTGGGATTAACATAACCACAAACAGCTAACCGATAGCTAACGGATCCTTGCCGCAGCTTTGTGTTCAGATTCATTATAGCTGACCCCAGGAATATCAGCAAAGCGCCTTGCGGCAGCCTCTTGCAAATCTGGCGCGACATGGCTGTAGATATCCAGGGTCACTGCTATTGTACTATGTCCCAGCCTTTCTTGGACGACCTTAATTTGATATGAGAAATTCCTGACAAGCCCCAAAACATTCTTTTCAATCATTTTAGACAACTATTATTGAAAACTACAAAAATCTCAGAAGACCAGTTGCATCAGACCTATTTGTATGCTATAGTATCCCAGTCTAGAATTGTAAAGGCATTGGCATAGGGGGTAAGGGGAATTCAGCCGAGGAAGTTCCCGGAATTGAGGGGGGCCTTGTTCTTCTTGTTGTTTGTCCGGGTGAGCAGCAGATTCCGGGCTGAGTTGGTACTTTCCATTACCGGAATAACAAAGCGGGGGGGGCAACATGAAGGTCATTAATAGGGCAGAGTCATCTTTTGGGGGGATGTGGGGCTTAACTAAGCCCCAGATATCTGTCGTCCTGCCGACGTTCAACGAAAAAGAGAACATCGGGGCCTTGATCCAGGCTATCTCGCAGAGTGTGGAGCCAGCACCGGAAATCGTGGTAGTGGATGACAGCTCACCGGACGGCACCGGGAGAATTGTGGCCAACCTGGAGCGTGATTTGCCCAACCTGAAGCTTCATGTCCGGCGGGAGAGAGGTCTCGCCTCGGCCCTGGCCAAGGGGGTTACCCTAGCTACCGGTGATTATATTACCTGGATGGACTGTGATTTCTCTCACCCGCCTTTCTTGCTGCCCCGGATGCTGGAAGCCATGGACCACGTGGACGTTGTTGTGGCCTCCCGCTATATGAAAGGCGGTAGCCAGGAATATCCGTTCATTCGAAGCATTACCAGCCGCGCCTTCAATATCTACGCCAACCTGTGGCTGGGCTTTGCCGTTCATGATTGGACAAGTGGCTATGCCATGGTCAGGCGGGAAGTTTTCGAGAAGGTGACCGTCCGACCATTGGGGCAGGGCTACGGCGAGTATTTTGTCGGTCTCATGTTTGATGCCCTGCAAAAGGGGTTCAAAGTGAAGGAAATACCTTACCGGTGCGTTTACAACCATAAGCATGAGTCCAAGACCTCAACTAATATCTTCAAGCTTCTGAAATATGGTGTTTCCTACGGGACAACGGTGCCGCAGCTGAGGTGGCAGACATTACGAGGTGAACTGTGACTCTCACAGTAAGCATTGGCTATCCTGCCTATAACGAGGAGCAGAACATCGCCAACCTGTTGGATAGCCTGCTGGCGCAGAAGCTTCCGGATGATGTACAGCTTGAAGAAATAATCATTGTTGCCAGCGGCTGCCGGGATAGTACCGTAGACATAGTGAAGGAGTACCAGCAAAGGAATCCGGTTATTAGACTGTTCGTTGAAGAGATGCGACGAGGCTTGGCTTCGGCACAAAACATCATTCTTGAGAATGCCCGTGGCGAAATCCTGATTACTGGTTGCTCGGACACGCAGTTAGAGGAGCATACTATCGCTCGCCTGGTTGAACCGCTGCGCCGAGACCAATCTGTCGGAGCCGTGGTGGGCAAGGCCGTGCCGCTGAACAATTCCAAAACATTATGGGGCTACATAGCCCACAAGTCCTACGAGTGGAACTATCAGCCAGAGTATCTTATGGTTGATTTCGAAGGACACACCGCCATGAGAAAGACATTGCTTGGGCCAATGCCACTTCATGCGGTCTATACTGAGCGAATTGCTGATGTGATGATAAGGAGCAAGGGTTATCAGGTTGTCCACGCCCCACAGGCAATCACCTATATGAAAGAACCGGACAACCTAAATGACTTCCTAAAACAAAAGAGGCGGAACATCTATATGCACCTTCAGCAGAGGCGGGAGGATATTCCAGCACCACACATTAGTCTGAGAAAGGTAATACCAACCGCCCTGCGTAGCATCGAGCCGAATCCCAAGAAGCTGCTCTGGCTGTCAACCATGCTCGTCCTCTGGGGCTATAGCTACATATTGGGCTGGCTGGACTACAAACGAAAAGTCTCACATCTTAAAGTATGGCGGGAAATACCATCATCCAAAGGATTGCCTCAATCAACGGCGAAGGTAGGAAACCAATGAGAGTAAACATAACCGGGCTTGGTTATGTCGGTCAGACGCTAGCTGTAACTTTGGCGGAGGTAGGTTTTACTGTCTATGGCACAGATACCGACAGCAAAACATTGGAATACCTCCGTAAGGGGACATCCCATATTCGAGAGCCGGATATCGAACCCCTGATAAGAAAACATCTGGACAAGAATCTTTTCGTGGGGACTCCTCAGGAGACTTACTCTAGCAACATTGATGTTTTTGTTATCTGCGTCAGCACTCCCTATGACAAGAACACCCAAAAAGTGAATTCCAAAGCCGTGGAAAACGCTGCCGAAGAAATACAGGCACACCTGCGGTCAGGAAACCTTGTGGTCATGCGCTCGACATTGCCAATCGGTGCCACCCATGGTCTGGTCAAGCCTATCCTTGAGAGAAGCACACTGAAAGCAGGTGAGGATTTCTACCTTGCCTTTGCTCCGGAAAGGACCATCGAGGGGAATGCTCTTCTGGAACTACGGACATTACCCCAGATAGTCGGTGGTATCAACGAAGAGAGTTTGCATCGGGCGAGAGCCCTTTTTGAGAAAACGGCGCCGGTCATTGTGCCCGTTTCCTCACTTGAGGCAGCAGAGGCTATAAAACTACTGGATAATTCGTACCGCGATGTGAGGTTTGCCTACGCTAACGAAATCGCCAGCTATTTCGAAAAAGCTGGACTGAATGCCTTCGAGATTATCAGGGCTGCCAATAATGGGTACCCCAGAAACAGCATTCCGCTGCCCAGTCCCGGTGTTGGCGGCGCCTGTCTGACCAAGGACCCCTATATTCTCATGAGCTCAGCGCGCGCTGTTTCTGCGGAACTGGAGCTCATCGCCAAGGCCAGGGAAATAAACGAACGCATACCCCGGCGGATAGTTGAGAGGCTAAAGGCCGAAGAGAAGCTGGATAATAAACGGGTGTTTGTTGCCGGCTTCGCCTTCAAAGGTGACCCGGAGACAAACGACATGAGGGAAAGCCCTACTGTTGACCTGGTCCGGCTATTGAAGCAAGAGAACACGTTGATAGTAGGCTACGACCCCTGTGTCGAGGAATGGAAAATCAGGAATCTTGGCGTTAGTTATGCTGCAGACTTGAACGGCAGCATGGCCAATCCGGTTGACATTGCCATCTTCATGACCAACCACAAGTCTTTCCGTAGTCTAGACGTAACCCAGTTTGCCCAAAAAGTGAAACCCGGCGGCTTGCTTTTTGATGGTTGGGGGCTCTTCAATAAAGAAGAGGTGGAAGAAGCAGGGCTGAGATATAGAGGTGTCGGCATTGACTGAGATTTTGATTACCGGGGCGGCGGGATTCATTGGCTCTTTTCTGGCTGAAAGGCTGGTGGCAGATGGGCATACCGTAGTCGGTGTGGACAACCTCTTCAGGGGCAAGCTGGAAAACGTCGCGCACCTTGGCGATACTTTCACGTTTGAGAAGTTGGATATACTGGAAGATATTCCCAGACTTGAACAGATCTTCAGGAATGGTGTTGAGGTTGTTTATCACTACGCGGCTATCAACGGCACTGAGCATTTCTATGACAAGCCCCTTGATGTGGTGAGAGTCAATTCCGAGGGTACCATGAACCTGCTGAAGCTCTCCGCGCGACATAACATAAAGAAGTTCATTTTTGCGTCAAGTTCCGAGGTATATAGCGACCCACTTTACCTGCCCACTAATGAACAGCACCCCTTTTTACTGGGCAATTTGAGTAACCCCCGCTATACCTACGCTGCAGGTAAAGTCATCAGCGAATACTATACGAAATGGTATGCCGAAGCATTTGGCTTCAAGTACCTCATTTTACGCCTTTTCAATACCTACGGACCGCGCATGGATAGCAGCAAATATGGACAGGTCATCCCTGAGTTCATCAGAAAGATGCTCCTCGAGCCAGAATTCACTATTATTGCCCCTGGCACACAGACGAGAAGCTTTTGCTATATTTCAGACTTAATTGACTTTACGGTACTCGCCGCAATGAAGGTTGATAACGATGTCCTTAACCTCGGCAGCGAGCATGAGATCACCATGATTGAATTGGCAAGAGTTCTTCATGAGCTTGCTGGAAGGCCATTTAGCTACAGGCTGCTGTCGCCACGTGTGGGCGACCCGAAACGAAGACTACCAGACACTAGCCGGGCGCGCGCAATGCTGGGCTACCAACCAAAAACCGACTTACGGAGTGGTCTCAAGTTGACTCTGGACTGGTACCAGAATCGCTTGGCACTCCCTATAGGTATGGGGTAAGGCCGAATGGGCAAGACCGCACTAATTACCGGAGTTACCGGACAGGATGGCTCATACCTGGCCAGGTTCTTACTGGACAAAGGCTATGAGGTATTCGGCATCTACCGGCGGCTTTCAACGCCTAATTTCTGGCGCCTTCAATATCTGGATATTTTTGAAAGAGTAAATTTAATACCCGCTGACCTGATTGATGCCGGCTCGATTACAGAGGCCATCAAAATAGCACAGCCGGACGAGCTCTATCACCTGGCGGCGCAGAGCTTCGTCGGGGCGTCTTTCGAGCAGCCGATTGCCAGCGGCGATATTACCGGCCTGGGCGTTACTCGCACTCTGGAAGCCATAAGAAATGTCAACCCAGGCATGAAGTTCTATCAGGCGTCCACCAGCGAGCTATATGGTAACGGGAACTCCCATTCGCTGAGCGAGACTACACCCTTCCGGCCATCCAGCCCCTATGCCGCAGCCAAGCTCTATGGCTACTGGATAACCAAGCTCTACCGTGAGGGCTACGGCATATTTGCGTGTAACGGCATCCTCTTTAATCACGAGTCACCGTTGCGGGGGCTGGAGTTTGTCACCAGGAAAATATCCAACGCCGTTGCCAAGATTGCCTTAGGCCTCGAAAAAGAGCTATACCTGGGCAATATCGACGCCAAGCGGGACTGGGGCTACGCCCCCGAGTATGCCGAATCAATGTGGCTTATGCTCCAGCAGGATGAACCTGATGACTACGTAATAGCCACTGATGAGTCGCACACGGTTAGAGAGTTCGCGGAACGATCTTTTGCCACTGCAGGGTTGGACTGGGAAAGGTACGTAAAGACAGACAAGAGATTCCTTCGCCCACTTGACGTAAACTATCTGCATGGCGACTACGCGAAGGCGAGGGAGAAGCTAGGTTGGAGTCCCAAGACAAAGTTTGACAAGCTTGTTGAAATAATGGTGAAAGAAGACCTGAGACGCTGGGAAAGATGGACGCGGGGTGAGAGGTTCCCCTGGGATGCCCCCAACTACCCCAACGAGAATAAGGTCTTGTCCCGAATGCTTGTCCTGGACCGCTAGGCATGATTGACACAGTGACCTGGCAGGACAAGGTCCTGGCGTTGATTCTACGCAGCAATCACGGCACTGAGGGCGTTGATTTCATTACGCCGGCGGACAGCCCCTTGCAACTGGGTGTGCTCAAGCACCGTGCCGGTGCCAGGATAAGACCTCACGTCCACAAAGACATCCCCAGAACAATAAACAGGCTGGAAGAGGTGCTCCATATTGACCAGGGCAAGGTGGAAGCGGAGTTCTACGGGGATGACGGCCGGAAAGTTGCCAGTGCCGCGTTAAATGCCGGCGACACTATTCTTCTCATCTCCGGCGGGCACGGTTTCCACATCCTGGAGGATTCCCGGATTATTGAGGTGAAGCAGGGGCCGTTCTTCGGGACTGCTGAGGACAAGGTGCGCCTGGCCGAAGGAGGGAACCCGTGATTCCAGTCTGTGAGCCTCTCACGGGAGCCAGAGAGCTTGAGTACGTCACGGACTGCTTGAAGACCAACTGGATTTCTTCACAGGGCAAGTACCTGGGTGAGTTCGAGCAGAAGTTCGCCAGCTATTGCGGCTGTAAGTACGGCTGTGCGACTACCAGCGGCACCACGGCCCTTCACCTGGCGGTAGCTTCTCTTGGCATCGGTAAGGGTGACGAGGTTATTGTGCCTGCCTTCACCATGGCGGCCTCTATTTTTGCCATTGTCTATACCGGTGCCACGCCCGTCCTGGTTGATGCCGAGCCGGATACCTGGAACCTGGACATTAGCCAGATAGAGGCCCGGATAACCAAAAGGACTAAGGCTATCATGCCAGTCCACATCTACGGTCACCCCTGCGATATGGACCCCATAATGGAAATTGCCCGGAGGCATAACCTGTTCGTAATTGAGGATGCTGCCGAAGCCCACGGCGCAGAGTACAATGGTAGAAAAGCGGGTGGCATAGGACACATCGGTTGTTTCAGCTTCTACGCTAACAAGATAATTACCACCGGCGAAGGGGGCATGGTTATCACCAATGATGCCAAAATCGCCGACCGGGCCAGGCGTCTAAAGGACCTGGCCTATTTCCCAGAAAAGAGATTCATGCATACGGACATTGGTTTCAACTACCGCATGACAAATATTCAGGCGGCCATTGGCCTGGCCCAGCTAGAAAGAATTGATGAGTTTGTGGAGATGAGGCGGCGCAACGCTCACTATTACAATAGCCGTCTCAAGGACATACCCGGCATCACCCTGCCAGTGGAGAAAAGCTGGGCAAAGAATGTATACTGGATGTATGGTATCCTGGTACAGGACGAGTTTGGCCTCACGCGTGATGAGCTAATGGCCAGGCTCAGTGAGAAGGGCGTGGGCACGCGCACCTTTTTCTTTTCCATGCACCGCCAGCCCTGCTTTACCGAGATGGGCCTGTTTGCCGGAGAAAGCTATCCGGTAGCTGACGAACTGGGCCAAAGGGGTCTGTACCTGCCCTCCAGTTCCGGGTTGACGCTGGAGCAGAAAGATTACGTTTGCGCTTGCATAGAGCAAATACAGAAAGCAGCCACTGGCTGATGGGCAGTGCTGGTAGGTGGACTTGGTGGTATGAGTGGTCACACGTTTCCCATGGTATCTATTATTGTCCTGAACTGGAATGGGGCAGGTTGCCTCAGACCGTGTCTGGCCTCGCTTTTTGAGCAGACCTATCCGAACTACGAGGTTATCGTTGTTGACAACGCCTCAACCGATGGTTCCCCCGAGATAGTCCGCAAAGAGTTTCCGCCAGCGCGCCTGATTATCAACGGTCGCAACCTCGGCTTTGCCGCCGGCAACAATATCGGCATCAAGGCTGCCAGAGGGGAACTGGTGGTGCTCTTCAACAATGATGCCAGCGCTGACCCGCACTGGCTAGCCAGGCTGGGCGAGGGCATACTCTCCTCCCCCGGAACAGGTATTGCCTCCGGGCCGATTTACTACCGGGAGCCGAAAGATATGTTATGGGGTATTGCCGGACGCTTTGACGTGCTCAGCGGAATGACCTGGCACCTGGGGCAATACGACCGTGAAGTCCTCCTGAGCAACGATTTCGACTACATACCCTTTTGTGCGGTGCTGATAAGAAAAGAGGTATTTGACCAGATAGGCTTTCTGGATGAGCGCTTCTTCATCAGCAGTGAGGACGTTGATTTCTGCCTGCGGGCGCGGCAGGCCGGTTATAAGCTGAAGATAGTGGCGGACGCCGTTGTCTGGCATGCTGTCTCCGCTTCAACCAGGAAGGAGCCTTCACGGAGGCATTTGCTTGACCTGGAGAGCGAGTTCAAGCTTACGTTGAAATGGTTGCCGTGGTTCTATCTTCCGCTGAGCCTAATATTGAAGCTCACTGCCATACCGGTGGCACAGGTCCTCTTTCTGGGTTATCCACTCAACAGCATAGGCCATTCGTGGCGAGCCTGCTTTGCCGCTCTCAGCCAGGCGCGGCGTAACGGCAGAGCAAAGCCGGGAGGCAGACTGAAAAAATCGTTGCCTCGTGTCCGCCTCGCTGAGTGTCTGCGCCTGTCCACCAGGCGGTGCGCGCAGTCAAAGCTGGCCACGATTTAGTATAATGAGCGGGGAGAAGAGGGTGGTGGGTCTTACCTTTCCCAGATTGCCTGAGATGGATTTCACTATGTCCAGCACACCGTTAGTCAGCATCATCGTTCTGAACTGGAATGGCAAGAAGTGCATCAGGCCATGCCTGGAGTCACTCTTTGCGCAGACCTATCCTCGCTATGAGGTCATCGTAGTGGACAACGCCTCAACGGATGACTCGGTGACTATAGTGCGGCAGGAGTTCCCCAAAGCCAGACTCATCGTTAATGAGCGGAATCTCGGCTTTGCCGCGGGGAACAATGTGGGCATCAAAGCCGCCAAGGGTGACCTGATTGCCATGTTCAATAATGACGCCATTGCCGACAAAAACTGGCTGTCAGAGATGGTAAAGGCATTGACCAGCTCACCTCGGATTGGCGTGGCAGGTAGCCTGATATTCTACCACGGCACGGAGCGGGTCTGGTCGGCCGGCTCACGCCTGGATGCTTTTACCGGTCTAATTTGGGGAGTCCCCCTTGATGGACGGCGGGAAAACGTTAGCGCCGTAGTAGCTGATGTGGACTTTGTAGCCAACTGCGCCAGCCTGACAAAGCGGGCGGCTTTCGAGAAAATCGGGCTGCTGGACGAGGACTATTTCTTCTTGAACGAAGACCTCGATTGGTGCCTGGCGGCCAGAAGGGCCGGCTATACTTGTGTGACGGTGCCCTCCGCCATCGTCTACCATATGGTGGGACTGGTTTCCGGGGATATACCTTTGCTCCGGACCTACCAGCACTTCAGAAGCGTCTTCCACTTCTATATCAAGCATCTGCCCGTCCACCTCATCTTGTCCACGCTGGGCTTTCAGCTGGTGGTGACCACTTTTGTTGGCTGGGTTACGCTCAAGCAGAGTCCGAAATACTCTTTTGCCAAGATAAGGGCTTTCTGGTGGGGCTTGCGTCACTTGCGTCACATACTGAGGGAGAGAGGCCAGTTGCGGTCCTTGGGCAAGACGACATACCCGGTCAGATTGGGCGAAGTATGGTCAGTCACGCGCAAGTGGGGTCGAGAGGGAACGGTATGAGCCGCGGGTCACGGGTAAGAAGCCTGCTCGGTCGGGAGCTACCGGCGGTATTGGTCGCTATCATCATCGGCCTAGTAGTATCCTGGACACTGTGGCTGCCCACGCGGTTTGCCTTGGCGGCGATAGTCGCCGTTCTCGCCTATCTGCTCTATAGGTACCTGTGGGCAAATGAAGAAGCAGACTCGCCAGACCAGTATCGCTATTCTTTCAACTGGAACATGGTATTCGTGGCCGGCTATGTCCTGGCGGTAGCCTTCATTGTCCTCGTTCCTGCCAGTGATGCCCTCTTTGAGCCGGACTGGCGGCAAATATCCATTGCCAGCTACCTCAGGGTTATTTCAGCCCTCTTCCTTATCTATTTCCTGCCGGGCTACATTATTGTTTATTTCATTGACCGGCAGAAGCAGCTCCCCGGAGCTATGACGCTGGTATTTTCCTTCATCGTTAGTTACTTTTTGAGCACGGCCGCGCTTTTTATCCTGGCAGTGACGATCCGAAACTTCGACGGTTTTCTGCCCGCTTATCTGGGTATCAGTTTGCTTCTCGCCGTTCCCTTTGTCACTGTTGAGTTGCGCCGCAGCAGTCTGCGGCTGACGGAGCGTCAGGGACACGCTTCTGGGTTGCCCCCGGCGAACTTCAACTACAGCCAGGCTATTTTGCTGACCCTTGCGCTGCTGGTGTTGGCTGGGATTGTGCTAATCAACTTCAAATACCAGAATGTCCTAAGAGGCGACATGTACAGCCACTTTGGTATAGCGATGAACTATTTCAGAGAAGGCTGGTATGAGTGGTGGGGACAACAATCGTATCCCTACTGGTTCCATCTCAATATGGTCGCCTATCTCAGAATCGCCGGCTTTCCGATGGTCAATGCTGTCATGCTGCTCAATTTTCTAATGGTACTCATTATTCCTGCCTTCTACGCGCTGGGTATGGCGTTATTCAAAAATAGAAAACTGGCAACCTTGAGCACCAGTATCTTCGTCCTGTTCAGCGGTGTCGCTTTCGTCTTTGTTATTCAGAAGAAGCTGGCAGCCCTGCCGATAGATGACATGGGGCAATGGTGGCAGGTGCTGCAAGGGGTGCGACCAGCCACTCTATTTCGCGAGCACCAGTTTTTTGTGGAGTGGGTATTTAAGCCGCGTGTCTTTGGCCTCATCGACTTCGTAGCTATGTTGTTTCTCCTCAGAGCTAATATTTCGGCACGACTCAAAGTAATATTAGGGGCCATTACCTTTGCCATAGCTTACTTAGTGCACATGTATGAAATGCTCATTTTTCTCACGGTTATCGCCGCGGCACTGGTAGTATATGTCGGAAATACCAAAGGGATTAGCTGGACAGCATGTGCGGCGTTGGTCGGTAGCCTCATGGTTCTGTTGGTTGATGAAACTTCCCCGGCTCGTACCTATTCGGGACTTCTGTTGTGGTTAAGTATTGGGGTTTCTCTTTTCATGACACTACTGGCGTACCTCCTCAATACAAGAGGGACAAAGAGACTCATGGAACGGCTTAGCTGGCTGGACTTATCGCGGGTAATCTATAGTTACCCGCGAATAGCTTTGCTTTACGTTTCATGGGGCCTATTCTTCCTGGCTATTGCCGCCTATCGCTTCACCTATCCTTTCGATAGCGATGACCTCTACTGGTCAGCGGGTGTTTTCCCCTGGTTCTTCTGGCCCGTCAAGTATGGTGTCCCGCTCGTCTTGGCCCTGGTTTCGGTCAGCCTTGTTTTGCGGGCAGGCAGAATAGAAAGACTGGTTGCTTTTCTGGCGTTGAGTTTTGTGATACTTGTCATCCTGGGTAGACTTCTTGGTGTTGTGAACATCGAGTTCTACGGGACACCAATTGTCAAGATGGGAGCAACAGCACGTGCGACTCCTATCGAGGAGTTCCGGTTTATCTTCTTGTCCTTTGTGTTCATAGCATTACTGGGGGCCTGGGCATTACTGTTCATTGTCCGCAGGATTAGGGGACTGATACGCAACACCAGTATGGCACAGTATGCCCTAACCGGTTTTTTGGTCCTGGTTTTGGTTTTTAGCTCAGTGGATAGCCTCTTGCAAATAGAGCGCGAGGCGGTAAGCACAGAAAACAGGTGGCAAGGCTCTGCCCAAGACATCGAGGCAGTAGATTTCTTGAAGAGCAATAATTCGGCTACCTACAAAGTGGCTACTTTTTCGGTAGCTAACTCACAGAAACTACAATTGAGTGGGCAGAGAGCACTGGGAGCCCAAACGCAATCAATACGTCTCTTTAATGTAAAGCGAGACCTGTTTTTCAAAAACAAGGACATGCTGCAAGTGGTATATTCTCTACCATCTTACGGTGTAAAATACATCCCACTGACGAAAACGGAAATCGAAGAAATTAGGAAGCTGGGAGAGGGGTCATGGTTCAACAAGAACCTGTTCCCCCTCTTGCCGATAGCCTTTACAAATGCTGAACATACCATATACGAAGTCCCACCTATGTCACGCCCGGTTGCACAGCCCGAGGTAGCCCTTGCCGTTCCCTGGGTAGCTAGCGGTCGAGAAACCCGGCTATCTGGACAGAGGTTGCCTCTATCTTCCGAGGGTACCAATGTCTTCTCCGCGCTGATGCTCTCTTCTGCCCGGACGAACTATGGCGTTTTTGCCGGCGGTGACCCGGCACAGTTTAACGCGCCGGTTATCGTGTTACCGTATGACCCCTTGAGCAGGGCGGGAGCAGATAATTGGCAACTGCTAACCAGACCCATCACGGAAGAGCGTATCGGCCCGGAGCAAGCAGATGATATTCGGAAATGGGTAATCGGGAGTGGTAAGCTGGAAACAACCATTTTACCCGGAAGGCAAGGCCCAAGCCTGCTGGCTACCAGTACCACGCAGTTTGCCCAGGCTTACGCCGCTCTTCAGGGATTCGTAAAAGGGCAGGCGGAGTTCTGGCTGCGCCTGCCCGCACAAAACCAAATAGTGCTACCAGTGAATGCGTCAGATAAAACATCTCCTGAAGTGTATGGTTGGCAGCTATTGACCCGGCCTGTCTCAGCACTACGTATTGGCCCGGAGCAAGCGGATGACGTTCGGAAATGGGTAATTGGGAGTGGTAATCTGGAGGTAATTACCTTGCCCGGGAGGCAAAGACCGAGCCTCCTGGTTGCCAGTACTACGGGTTTTGCCCAGGCTTACACCGCTTTTGAAGGATATGCGAAGGGGCAGGCGGAGTTCTGGATGCGCATCCCCACTATTAATCAGACAAGTAGAATTACACTCCGCAGCGGGGGTCAAACCGAGGTAACTGGTGTTTCCTTCACCGGAGATGGGACCTTTGGCTATCTGGGGAAGAACGGCTGGATTGACAGCAAAGTGAAATATTCCCCTGACACGTGGTACCGCTTTGTTGTGAAATGGGACAGCGAGGCGGACAGGGCAGACTTCACTATTTATAATGAGCAGGGCAGAGAAATCTGGGGCCCCGAAGAGGTGGATTTCAGAAGTCCGGTTGAGCGTATTGACCGCTTTTACATTCACCGCGTAGATAAAGAAATGCTTATGGACTCGGTGGTCATACGCAGCCTAGACGAGATGGAGCCAGATTCCCTGGTAGCTGACTCTACCGAGAGAACTAGCAATAGCTCCAGCCTCAAATGGACACTTAAGCTTGGTATGAAAGGCTGGCACAGCATTCAGTATAGCTATGCCCAGCCGCAGGACTGGAGTGCCTATCAATCGTTTAGATTCTGGGTATATGGCGACGGCAGTGGTAGCACTCTCCGCTTTACCTTCGAAGATGAAGCTGGCAACTCTGATTATACAGATGTCAAGCTGAGTGAGACCGGCTGGACTGACTTCTCCGGCATGTTGTCTCCCTTGAAGGAGAGGATCAGCTCCGGTAAGACAAAGCTGGACCTGACGAAAATCAAATCGGTAAGGTTTGGCTACGAGGTGCCGCCAATTGGGGCGAGTGGTCAAACGGTCATCCGCATTGGCGAAGTAAATCTTTACCAGTTGGGGAGAATTACGCTGCGTAGTGGGTTGACCGAAGTGGGTGGTGTCTCTCTAACTGGCGAGGGGACCTTCGGCTATTTAGGGAAGAACGGTTGGACAGACAGCAATATAAGGTACCTCCCTAACACATGGTACCGTTTTGTGGTGAAGTGGGATGCCCGCGCTGGCAAAAGTGACTACGCGGTCTATGATGAGCGGGGCAAAGAGCTACTGTCAGCAAACGGAGTGGATTTCGCGGCCCGGGTTGGCAGCATTGACCGTTTCTATATTCACCGAGTGGACAAAGAAATGCTACTCGACTCGTTATTCGTGCGGTCCCTGGAAGAAGTCAGACCAGATACCATTGAGACTGATACTTCCGAGAAGATAGGCAGACAGGCGAGTTTGAAGTGGGCCATTGACAATGGGCTAAAGGGCTGGCACAATATTGAGCATGTCTTCCCCCGGACGCAGGACTGGAGCGATTACGAGTCATATGAGTTCTGGTTTTTCGGCGACGGCACAGGCAGAACTCTCAGGTTTAGCTTTGCCGATGTGGAAGGCAACTCTGAATCTCTGGACGTCAAGCTGACTAGCTCTGGTTGGACACAATCCCAGGGCACATTGAGACCAGTCAAGGATAAGGTTAGGTCCGGAACATCAAAGATAGACCTGACCCGAATCAAGTCAGTGACGTTTGGTTACTTTGTTCCGGCAGACGCTCAAGGAAGAACTGTTATCCGCCTCGCCGAAATAGGCGCCAACTTTGAAGCTGCCGATTTTCATAATGCCCATCAGGTTGACAATCAGGCTTACCTGGACTGGGTGAAATCAGGCGGCAAGCTGATTGTGTTAAACAGCCACGGCGCTGGTTTTGCCGCTGATTTAGCGTCAATTGTTTACTCTTCAGAAACTGTGCGTGCTGATTCGATATCCGGTAGTGAGGCGTCCATTGCCTTACCAAATATTAACGTAGCCCTTTCCGCATCAAAAGCCCCGTCCGTAGAGGTGATTGCCAGCTACGCGCGGCAAGGCAAGAGTGTCGCCCCTTTTGCCTACCGCAAAGAGATTGGGCAAGGAGAAATCATCTATGTGGATATAAGACCCTTCTTCTCGGCACTGGAAGCACCAGCTCCGGATTCGAAAAACAAACCGACTATTGTTACTTTGGGCTCGATTTTCCGCCTCATCTTTCCAGCTTATAAGGAGCAGGAGTTTCCTGCCGAGCTGCATCTTGGTTACTCCATTGGTGACGCGAGTCTCACTGGCGAGATAAAAGCTACGACTAAATCCTTTATTCCCTTCTACACCGAGTTCACCGCTGACCGGCTGGAGATTGCCATGGAAAACCTGACTCTCGAAAACGTCCGGGTAAAGGAGATTTTCATTGATAGTCCGTCCACTTCAAATGTCACCGCACCGAGGGTGACAATGTCACCCAAAGCGGTAGGAGTTAATCAGCAAATGCTGACCTCTGTTCTCGGCTACCAGATGATGCAGTTTCCGGAGGGGCTTTTATGGCAGCTTGACCTGTCAGGGACTACAGGAAGAATGGTAGTGGAGCAGGGCGGCAAAATCCTTCAGCTTGATATTAGTAATCAAGTCTTGGCCATGGCTATAAGCTCGGCCACAAACGCTTTTGCCTACAGTCCCAGGATAGAGGTAGACGGGGAAACAAACTTCTCTTCAATACTGATTGAGCCGGCCAAAGGGCTGGTGTCCAGAATCGGTGAACCCATGACTATCAGAGGAAAGACCGTGCTTGAGATAGCGCCATCAGCACAACAGGCGCTATTTATCAGCGACCTGACTACGGATGGAGAACTAGACATGCCGTTGCCACCGCGCCTTAATGACCCGAAATTGCTGATGCGTGGCGACTGGAAACTCCCCTGGCGCGAGCTGCTTCTCTCCTGGCAGACCATACTCATACTTGCCGCCGGTTTGCTGCTCGTGAGTTTCTTTGTGTGGTGGAAAAGGCCGAAATAGAGGTTCGTATGCATAGGATACTTCTCATAGGCACTTCAATCTACTCTCGTAACAGGGGAGTTGTTGCCCTGGCGAGTGCTTCAATCGGTCTATTGAAGAAATGCCTGGGGGAAACCGATGTTGTGCTGTTTCATTCGTTTCCGGATTACTATGATGTGGCAAGTCCCCTGACCTATTACGCGAAGGAGATGAGGACGGTCAAGGATAGCAATCCTTACCTTTGGGCTGCCAACTTGCCCTGGCGCCTGCTCAGGGCCATGACCTGGGCGACAATGAAGAAACTCTTCGGTATCAATATGGCGAAATTGGTTGATGAAAAGGTACTGAGAGAATACATGCGAGCTGAAGTGGTAATTGACCTTGGCTACGGAGATGGCTTCACCGACGATTACGGGTTCCAGATGTTTGTTTCATGTCTTTTTCAGAAGCTGTTAGCCATCATTCTGGGAAAGCGGCTCATTGTGTTTCCCCAGTCCATCGGACCATTTCGGCGGAAAATATCCCTATTCGCAGCTCGATCAGTGTTAAATAGAGCAGCTTTTGTTGTTGCCAGGGAAAGCATCACATATGATTACCTGAAGAAAATAGGGATTAGGAGCCCTATCTTTCTGAGCAGTGATGTAGCCTTTCTTCTGGAGAAGGCTCCACAGCAAAGAATACTGGAAATCCTGTCGGCTGAACAGATTCCAAATGATAAACCTCTCATAGGGCTATCAATAAGTCAACATATTAACCTTAAGTACAGCAATCCTTCAGATAACAGCTATATTCAAAATATGGTAAGGACTATAGATTATCTGATTGAAACGCTTGATGCAACTATCATACTTGTCCCTCATTCCACATCAGTACGGTCTAATGACGATGATAGGATTGTAGGTGCTTTGGTCCGTGATAAGGTTAAAGAAAGAGACAGAGTGATACTAATAGATAAAGAGTATTCATCCGAGGAGCTGAAAGGTATAATAAGCTGTTGCAGTTTGTTCATGGGAGCGCGCATGCATGCCAATATAGCGGCATTGTCATCGGGTGTCCCAACTATAGCTATAGCTTATAGCCACAAAACCTACGGCATAATGCGAGAGCTAGGCCAGGAGAACTGGATATGCGACTATGCCAAAATGGAGTTTGCTGGCCAGATCTCCAGGATAAATCATATTTGGCGAAACCGGCAAGAAATAAGGGAGGCGTTAACCAGACATCTGAAAGCAGTACAGGAGAAGGTAATTGCGGTTGGCGAGCTTGTCAGGAATTGCCTGGAGAATAATGCCAAATAGAATGAAGACTACTCTGAAGAACATTTCACCGATAGTAAGATCAAAGCTGTGTCACGGCTGCGGCATTTGCCAATCCGTGTGTCCAATTGCGGCAATCACTATGATAATCGGGCCTGAGTCAACTTATGTGCCAGAAGTTGATGAAAATACGTGTAATAGCTGCGAGCTTTGCCTGAAGATATGCCCTGGACAGTCCGTAGATTTCGGCCTCCTGAGCCAGCGCTTTTTGGGAGAGTCTCCGAGAGATGAACTACTGGGGAATTGGAACGCACTGTACATCGGCCATGCTAACGACCAGGCGGTGAGATATCAAGGTGCTTCCGGCGGCGCCGTTACGGCTCTTTTACTTTATGCTCTGGAAGAAGGTCTCATAGACGGTGCTCTGGTTACCAGGATGAAAGATAGTAATCCCTTGATTCCGGAGCCTTTTATCGCGCGAAGTAAGCAGGATATCCTTGCTGCCTCAAGGTCTAAGTATTGTCCGACACATTTTGGGTCGGCTTTTGGACAGCTAATCCATCAACAAGGAAGGTTTGCCGTGGTCGGGCTTCCCTGCCACTTGCATGGTATTAGAAAAGCTGAGCGCCTGAACTCGAAGATAAATGGTAAAATAGCTTTGCACATGGGCATATTCTGTGCCCACAGTGTTAGTTTCAAAGGCACCGAATTTGTTTTGTCGAGCCTTGGCATTGAAAAGGCAAGAGTTAGAGAGGTAGCCTACCGCGGTGCGGGATGGCCTGGCAAGTTCTCTGTTGTCACGGATGACGGTGTCCGATACTCCCTGCCTTACGCCTTCGTTTTCGGGCAAGTATTTGGACATTTCGTCCCGAGGCGGTGTTTAACATGCCGTGACCTCACCGCTGAGCTGGCAGACATCTCCTTTGGGGATGCCTGGCTACCCGAGCTGGCCACTGATACTATTGGCACATCTATGCTCATAACGAGGAGCGCTAGGGGTGAGGAATTCATTAAGAAGGCTATAGCTAAAGGGGTTTTGACTCTTACCCGTATGTCGAGAGCGGATGCCATAAGAGCGCAAAAGGGTGGCTACTCATTCAAGAACAGGGCACCCGCGCGCATTTGTGTGCTTAAACTGTTGGGTAAAGAAGTCCCCAATTATGCGCTTAGTGTTCAGCCGAAATCACTGTTCGATTATGTAAGGGCAACAAAATTCTTGTTAGAGTGGAAATTCGAATGGTATCTCCTTAAAGGAGCCATTAGGAATTTGATAAGTAAGAAGATCACTAAAGTCGAATAGTTTGTTTCAGTGTTTTTCTTTTGGGGTCTGCTATTATGGGAGATTAGTCCCTCTGGCTATAGGCAAGTACCGCGTATGTGGTCGCTTTTGCAATGGCATATCATGCAAGGTATAAGGCGGGGAGAAGAATGAATCCAAGAAAAGTCCTGGTAATAGGTCTGGATGGTGCTACGTGGGACGTGATTTTGAAATACGTTGAGGCAGGGCATCTACCTGCTTTTGATAGGTTGCTAAGAGGAGGAACCTGGGGTAGCTTGAGGAGCACTATTCCTGCCAGCACACCTTCAGGGTGGATGTCTATGGTAACAGGAGTAAATCCCGGCAAACATAATATTTACGGCTTCTTTTCTTTTGATAACCCGAAAAGGGTTGCTGTTACGAATCACAAAACTTTGAAGGCAAGGGCTATCTGGGACTATTTGGGCGCTGGCGGATTGAATGTCGGGATGGTAAATATTCCACTCACGTATCCTCCTGTACCAGTGAACGGTTTCATGGTAAGCGGAATGGGGACACCGGGGGAAAAAAGCACTTTTGCCTATCCTACTGCTCTAGGTGCTGAACTGATCGCCAAGGGCTACATAGTAGAGGCCGAAGGTGATGCTGGTCTCCATCTTATTGGTGTTTCGGAAGAGGAATATGCCCAAAAAGTCTGGCAAGGTTTGGGGAAAAGGGCAGAGGCAAGTTTAGACTTGATGAGAGAACACGACTGGGACTTTCTAATGGTGGTTTTTACCGAGACCGACCGGATGCAACATTTTTACTGGGAAAATATCGGGCGAACACAAGGCGATACAATCCTCGAAACTTATAGAAGGATTGATGGTATAATAGCGGAAATGCTGAATCACGTTGACAAGACAACGACCGTTTTCCTGACCTCCGATCATGGGTTTTGCTCTGTAAAGGAGAGACTCTACATAAATACGTTTTTGATGCGCCTTGGGCTGTTACGAAATAAGCGTTCATTGCTGGTTGAGTTACTTCGGAAACTGGGTTTCACAAGGCAACGTCTGAGCCCGCTGATGCAGAGACTGGCCCGAAAGATAAATATTGACGGGCTGCTAAAGGCGATACCTAGGCGGCTGATAGAGATGGTTCCTTCGGAGACATTTGATCTCAGGCAAATCGACTTGACTCGAACAAAGGTGTACTACCCATTCTCCTCTGACGGTTTGAAAGTTAATTTAAGGAAAAGGGATCCGAAAGGTATTGTCCAGTCAGGTAACGAATATGATAGCTTATTAACATACGTAATAGACAAGTTAAATGAATTAAGGCACCCAGAAACTGGGGAGAAGGTCTTCAGTCATGTCTTCAGACGCGACGAGATCTATCATGGTCCCTATGTGAAAAATGCGCTGGACATAGTATTTGAGTTGCAGGATAATTGGCTACTTGGTAATTTTAGCGACCAAGTGATAAGCACTCATCTGGCAGAAGACGGGTATTGGAGCGGAAAACATGCTCCGAGTGGCATTTTCTTGGCTTGGGGGCCGGACATTAAACAGGGGACAAAGATTGATGGCGCCGATGTCACTGATGTGACACCTACCATACTCCATCTCATGGGTCTGCCTGTATCGGAAAACATGGATGGACGTGTGTTGCAAGACATATTTGAACAAGACAGTGAACCGGCTAGACGAAAAGTAGTTTATCAGTGTGAGGGGGAAGAGGTAAAGGTCAAAGGGAGGATAAGGAAGCTAAAGGGTCTGGGCAAAATATGAGCACAGGCAATGCCTCTCTTGCCAGTGCCGCCCGGGGCAGCTTGATACTAATGTTAGCTACCTTAGTCGAACTAATGGTGAACTATGGTTTCAATATCGGCTTGGGGTGGCTGCTCTCGCCTGGGGAATATGGCATCTATGGGATCGCGATGGCTATTCTCAACATACTGACCATTTTTCTGATGCGTGGCTTGCCGCAATCGACAGCAAAATTGCTTTCCGAGCCGGGTTGCGCTGAAGAACGGAGGTCACTCATTTTTCGGAGCTCCCTTTTGGGTAACGTGCTTACGGGAGTTTTGGCATCTGGAATTTTCTTTATTCTTTACCGGGTATTTATGCCCGGTGACAAAACGTACTTCACTGTGGTTCTTATCATTATCAGCACAATATTGGTTATCGCCCTACGGTCAGTATATTTCGGTGCTCTGGTAGGCTCCTTTCGGTTTAAAGCACGGGGCACCATTGAAGCAACCAGCGAAATGATAAAACTCTTCGTAGGTGTGGGGCTGGTTTACCTCGGCTATGGTGTCTCGGGGGCATTCGGTGGCTATTTCGTGGGAGCAATGTTAGCCCTCATTTTGGCGAGTGTTTTTCTTCGTGATGTCAAATTCTGGAAGGGCGGCTGGAAATTAGAACGCAGGGTGTTCAGCTACGGTTTTCCTATGCTTCTAGTCGCTCTGGCAATGCTTGCAATGCAGAACGCTGACATCCTGGGCGTTAAGCTCCTGACCGAGGGTGACATTGCCAACGAGTCCGCCGGGTATTATCAGGCAGTGTTGGTCATTGGCAAGGTGCCGTTTTATGTCACAGGGGCGGTGACGATGGTGCTGCTGCCTTTCGTCTCGAGGTTTGAGAAAAAAGGGGCCGGAGCCTATGCCGGACAGATGCTAAAGTATACAGCCCTTTTCGTCTTGCCGTTGAGTGTCATAATAGCCATCCAGCCAGCAGAACTAATCCGGCTCCTCTATCCTGATACGTATTTGCAGAGTGCACCAGCTTTGACAATACTAGCCATTGGCACCGGTCTTTTCTGTTTCAGCAACATAATCGGTGTCGTTTTGCAGGGCATCGGCAGACCCTGGGTACCGGCGTTAGTCCTCGCCATTTCAGCCATAGTCCAGATAGGTCTGCTACCGGTATTGATACCGCGCTTTGGCATCACGGGAGCCGCCGGTGCGGCCGCCATCGCCGCTTTTGTCAGCCTTAGTATCCTGGGATATGTATATCAGCAGATGTTCGGTCTCAAGGTCAAGGTCAGAGGGGTGCTGTCAATGCTCGTGGCCATGGGTGTCCTGGGCGCTCTATTATGGCTGCTGCCGGCGCCTGGCCGGTTAGTGACACTGGCAAACATTGTGGGTGCCGGCTTAATATACGTGCTGGTGCTCATGATCTTGAAGCTGTTCAAGGAGCAGGATGCTGATATCCTGTTGGGTGCGTTGCCGGATAACGTGTTCCTGAAGAGCTGTGGTTTGCTGATGAGGCGGATGGTTGTCCGGCTCAACAACGTGCTATGACGACTCTCCGCAAAGTCCTCGGCTGGAAATACTTCTACCTGGTCTTCTACGCAGCGTTAGCTCTGATAATCATGGACGGGCTGCTGCTACCGGGCTATGTCTTTTCCCTCGATATGGCGTGGCGGACTCATTTCCACATTGGCGAAAGTCTTTACGGCTTGAAGGAGTCCTTCACCCAGATACGGAGCGGCTTACCCTTCTTGTTTGTCGAGACGATTCTGAACTTCACCATGCCGGCGTGGATTATCCAGAAAATCGTGCTATTCGCGGTGATTTACGTGTCCGGGATTTCTGCCCATAAGCTTTGCCCGGCGGGACAGGTCGGTAAGTACTTCGCCGGCCTGCTCTACATGGTAAACCCCTTCCTTTACGCGCGCGTCCTCGTGGGACAGTTTGCCCTGCTGCTGAGCTACGCGGTGATTCCCCTGGCGGTTCTCCTTTTTATTCGTTTCCTGGATACCCCCGGTATCCGGCGGGCTGTGCTTCTGGTACTGGGCACGGCTCTAGTAGCCGTATTCAATATCCAAGTGCTGATTATGACCCTGCTGGTCTACCTCGTTCTCTTTATCTTCAAGGTTGCCAGTGTATTCAAGAAACCGGAACTCTCTTCCCTATTCAAGTTCACGCTGCTGGGCGGCATAGGGTTCTTTTTGCTCAGTTTCTACTGGCTGCTGCCAGCACTTACAGCCGGCACCAGTCCAGTCGCGGGCATCAGTGCCAGTGATGTCCCGGTCTTCGCGCCACGCCCCGTCAGCGGTTTCAATACAGCCTTCAGCGTAGCCTCACTTCATGGCTTCTGGCGCGAGGGCTATATCTATGCCAAAGACATTATTCCGATGTGGCAGGTCTTTTTTCTGGTCATCCTCTTTTTGGGCGTTTACGGCCTCGTTACTGGCTTCAGAAGCAGCCATAGCAAGGCCTTTGCTACTATCTGGCTAGTGGCGCTTTTTCTGGCCACAGGCGCCAGCGGCCCGTTTGCCTCGGCATTCAATTACCTCTTTGACCACGTGCCGCTCTTCAGCGGCTTCCGTGATTCCCAGAAGTTTGTGGCTTTGCTGGTATTGGCCTACGCTTATCTCGGCGGCATGGGGCTCACCCAGCTCAAGAATAGCTTTGGGGATCTGCGTAAGCTGCGGGCGAAAATCGCGCCTGTCTCGCTGGTGACTCTGGCCCTGATTACGCCTATCGTTTATGCCCTGCCCTTGTTTGGCGGCTTCTGGGGACAGCTTAGACCCGTGGACTACCCGCGTGACTGGTATGCGGTAAATGATACCTTGAACCAGGATAAGGAGGACTTCAAGGTGCTTTTCTTCCCATGGCACTGGTACATGGACTTCAAATGGGTGCCGAACAAGGACAAGAGAACGGATAACCCCGCCGCGAGCTTCTTCGATAAGAGCGTTATCCGCGGCGAAAACATTGAGGTGCCAGGCATACCCACCCAGTCGGGCGACCCTGTCCAGCACTATATCAGTTTCCTGCTGGACAAACGTAAAGACATGGACAATTTCGGTGAGCTGGTCGCCCCGCTTAACGTCAAATATATTATCCTGGCCAAAGAGGTGGACTACAAGGAATACTCCTTCCTTTTTGACCAGAAGGATCTGGAGTTAGTCAAGGAGACCGAGAACCTATACCTGCTGCGGAACAAGCACCCGACCGCCAAGCTTTATGAGGTTGACCAGCTCTCGGTGGTGAAGGACTGGGATGAATTACTGGACATAAGTCAGCAACAAGACATTAACGATGCTGTTTATCTCATCGGGGAGCCTTCAAGCTTGAGCATGGTGCCATCAGAGAGCCACCAGCTACCCTACACCAGGGTCACGCCGGGCAAATATGTGCTGGAGGCAGAACCATCAAAGAGGTATGTCATTTTCACAGAGCCATACAATGCTAGCTGGCGGCTGGACGGGGCCGAGCCGCTCAAGAACATGGGCGTAACCAATGTGTTCAATACCCGGTCTGTAACGGGTAAGGTGATAGTCTATAAGCGGTTTGCCGTCCACGTAACCGGATACGTTGTCTCTATCCTGGCACTGGCGGGGCTGGTCTTTTGCCTACGAAGGCGGTGAACAAAAGTTAAGATTGTGTAGTGCCAGGTACGGCAGCCTGACCCGTCTTTAACACCTGCTAAAGCTGGGCCGAAGCTAAGGAAAATGACGTTCCATCATAATGTACGAAGGCATTGATGACGGCGGGTTGCCCGGCTTCCCGTCAGCCTTGACCTTTATGATCCTTCATAAAAAGGATCGAACTCAACGAATCTCAAGTAGTTATCCATTATGCTACGCCAATAGCGAGAAGCCGGTTGACCACCACAAAGGAAGTTCTGTCTATTGATAAACTGGCTCCCCGACTAGGGCTCGAACCTAGAACCTAGCGGTTAACAGCCGCCCGCTCTACCATTGAGCTATCGGGGAGCGTGATTGAAAAGATGTCTGGAAGCTATATACTAT
>JACQTX010000173.1 GCA_016210585.1 Chloroflexota bacterium | reverse complement strand
CGCTGCGGTATGTTTTATGTCAACAAACGCTGGCTGGGCGGCGTCCTGACCAACTTCGCGACTATCCAGCGCCGTATTGATTACCTCGTCCGTCTCGAAAACGAACAGGCACGTGGTGAGTTCAGTCGTCTGCCCAAGAAGGAAGCCCAAAAGCTGGAGGACGAGATTGCCAAGCTCAACCTGGTGGTCGGCGGCTTTAAGGAGATGACCAGCCTGCCCACGGCGCTTTTTATCGTTGACCCAACCAAGGACCGCATTGCACTTACAGAAGCCAGGCGTATGGGTATACCGGTTGTCGCTGTTTGCGATACGAACTGCAACCCTGATGAGATTGATTACCCGATCCCGGCCAATGATGACGCCATCCGAGCCGTCAAGCTGGTATGTGCCAAGATTGCTGATGCCGTCCTGGAGGGCAAAGCCGCTGGCGTGCCAGCCGCCGAGGTTGCCGTCAAAGAGGCGGCGGAGACCGCGGAGGAAAGCAAGGAACCCATCATTTTTACACCAGGGGATGAGTAGAAGATGCTAAAAGTCACTGCGGAAATGATAAAGGAAGTCAGGGGACAGACCGGCGCCGGGGTAATGGACTGCCGGAATGCCCTGCTAAAGGCCGAAGGCGATTTGCAGAAGGCCCTCCAGCTCCTGAAGGAGCAAAACCTCATCACCGTTGAGAAAAAGGCCAAACGGGCCACCACCCAGGGCGTTATTGACTGCTATGTCCATACGGGCGAGCGCATCGGTGCTATGGTCGAGCTAAACTGTGAGACAGACTTCGTGGCCCGCACCTGCGAGTTCCGGGAGCTAGCCCACAATTTGGCCATGCAGGTGGCCGCCCTGGAGCCCAAGTATGTTTCCGAGGCCGATATCCCTGCCGGGGCAGACATTGACCCGAAGGCTGCCTGCCTGCTGCTGCAGCCCTATATCAGAGAGCCGACCAAGACCATACAGGACATCGTCGCCGAGACTATCGCCAAGACTGGCGAAAACATCAGGGTAAAGAAGTTTGTCCGCTTTGAGATAGGCAGCGAAACTTAAGGAAGGCAAATGCCCACTGCCAAATACAAGCGTGTCCTGCTCAAACTCAGTGGGGAGGCTTTCGCCGGCGGCACCGGTTACGGGATTGACCCGGCTACACTAGAAAACATCGTCCGGCAGATAAAACCGGTCACCGAGATGGGTGTCCAGGTGGCCATTGTGGTGGGTGGCGGCAATATCTGGCGCGGGGCACAGGCCGAGAAGATGGGCATGGACCGGGCCACCGCGGACTACGCCGGCATGCTGGCCACGGTCATCAATGCTTTGGCCCTGCAGGACGCCCTGGAGAGAGCGGGCATCGTTACCCGGACGCAGTCAGCCATTCTCGTCCAGCAGGTCGCCGAGCCATATATCAGGCGGCGGGCTATCCGCCACCTGGAAAAGGGCCGGGTGGTCATCTTCGCGGCTGGAACGGGCAACCCCTATATGACTACGGACACCGCCGCGGCGCTGCGCTCTATTGAAATCCAGGCCGAGATCCTGCTGATGACCAAGAACAACGTGGACGGTGTCTATAGCGCTGACCCGCAGAAAGACCCCAACGCCCGGAAGTTTGACAAGCTGACCCACATGGATGCCTTGAAGCTCCGCCTGGAGGTAATGGACGCCACGGCCCTATCTCTGTGCCTGGAAAACAGCCTGCCCATCATCGTCTTTGACCTCATGGCGCCGCAGAGCCTAATGCGCGCCGTTACCGGTGCCCCGATTGGGACTTTTGTGTATAGTGAGAAATAGCTTATGTCAGAAGAAGTTACGCGCCGTCTCTCCAGCATGGAAACCAAGATGAATACCGCCGTCGAGGGGCTGAAGAAGGAGCTGGCCACCATCCGGACCGGCCGTGCCTCTCCCGCCCTCATCGAGCACATCAAAGTGGACTACGCCGGCGTACCCACACCGCTAAACCACATCGCCGGCATCTCGGCACCATCGGCCAAGCTGCTGGTCATCCAGCCGTGGGACCAGGGCAGTGTCCACCTTATTGAAAAGGCCATCCTCAAGTCCGAGCTTGGCCTGACCCCGCACATTGACGGCAGCATAATCCGCCTGAATATCCCCCCGCTCACCGAAGAGCGCCGTCAGGAGCTAACCAAAATCGTGCACCGCCGGCTTGAAGAGCGGAGGGTAGCCTTGCGCAATATCCGGCACGAGACTATCAATGAGCTAAAAGAGTTGGAGAAGAGCAAGCAAATCTCGCAGGACGAGCACAAGCGGGCATCCACTCAGGTGCAAAAGATCACCGACAGTTTCATGGCACAAGTCGAGCAAATCGGGCGGGACAAAGAATCTGAGCTTCTGGAAGTCTAGACAGGGACTGGTGGCGCGTTGACATGAACGCTGGCCCGCCCCGGCCCTTTTCCCCCTTTCCCAGACATATCGCCATTATCCTGGACGGCAACCGCCGCTGGGCAGAGCAGCGCGGCCTGGCCCCCATTGAAGGGCACCGGGCCGGGCTGGAAGCTATTCGCCGCACCGTGCGACAGATGGGCGAATACCAGCTGGAGTATTTCACCTTCTATAGCTTTTCCACGGAAAACTGGAAACGCCCGGAGGAAGAGGTCACCGAGCTACTACGGTTGTTCGAAGAGGTTATCAACAGGGAGACCCCTGGGCTACACAGGTCGGGGGTCAGGCTGCGCCACCTGGGGCGGATCGAGGAGCTTTCGCCGTCTGCCCGGCAGGCTGTCAAACAGGCTGAGCAGCTGACCCGGAACAACACGGGCCTGACCCTCAGCTTTGCCTTCAACTACGGGGCACGCGCTGAAATCGTCGACGCGGTGCGACATATTCTGGCAGACGGTATCCCCGCCGTCACCGTAGATGAAAAGCTTTTCAGCAGCTATCTTTACACCGCTGGTCTGCCTGATGTTGACCTGCTCATCCGGACTGGTGGCGAGTTTCGCCTGAGCAATTTCCTGATGTGGCAGTCCGCCTACAGCGAGCTCTATTTCACCAGTGTGCTCTGGCCCGATTTTTCAGAAGCTGACCTGGATGCTGCCCTGCTCTTCTATAGCCAGCGGCAGCGCCGCTTTGGTGGCGGATAGAGCAAAGAGGCTATCGCTTTCGCTAAGCTGCGGGAGTCATGATGACAGCACAGAAAAAACAACGGCGAGATTACCAGCTGTCCATGATTGATGCATACTATGACAACCGGATGAAGCAGATGTTGGAGCCTCTGTATGAGGCGTTCCACAATGGAAGCATGACCGGATGGGGCTACTTCCTCGGCTTTGCCTCGTATGAACCAAAAATAAACTCGATGTCTTGCAGCAAAGCGTTGACCTTCTCCTGGGAGAAAAGCGCCTCGTTGATATCAAGCATTAGCTTTGTCTCACCACTCTCGGAGCCGACCAGGTGCGCCACGAGGCAGTCTTTGGCGGGCTGGCCTGACTCGGCTGGCGCCCTGAACACAAGGGTGCCGCGCGAGATAAAAGAGGACGAATCTGTAGGGAGCGAGTATGTCTCAAGCTTTGATTCGCCCAGCAGGACGCCCTGTTTGAGCACAAAATCCCTTAGCTCGTCATAAAGTAGCTCCGGTTTCACGCCAACATAGGTCTTCCTAATTTGCATATTCGCAGTTGCCTTCTTTCTACTTGTTGCTAGTAGTTTTATGCCAAAGCCAGCCTTTTGTCAAGTATGGGGGTGTCGCCCAAAATCAGCGATTCATTCTGTAGGTCGGGTTTCCTAACCCGACTTGAAGTGGCGGGCAGGTTTCCCACCTGCCCTACGATGGCCAATCGCTGATTTTGGGGTATTGCTTGTGGACTGCAAAGCAGGAAGCCGATGTCAACGCAGTTTAAGACTGCCCCTGGAATGGTCCGCCCAGAGAGCCCGACCGTGCCCTGCTATTGGCTTCCCGGCTATTTCTGCCAAAACACGTGGCCCTTGTTCCAAGCTCTCTCATCGTGTCTGGTGCCAGGGCGGTCAGCACCAGCACGCCGGGCTTGCCGTAACTTATAAGATTACCTGCTGCCGCTTTTAACAGGTGCCGGCGAGCAGCCCAAAGCAATCAGCTCCAATGCCCTCTCCTCATCCACCTCGGTGTCCACGCATCCATCCCTGGTAAGGGAGGCTATCGCTATCACAGGCGCCGGGCCTTCATTGCTGCCAAGCTGCTGCACGGCGTGGATGCCTGCCTCCAACTCTTTCTGGCAGGCCACCGCCACGATAGCCTCCGGACGTGTCTCCTTAACATAGTTTATCGCCAGGCGTCCCCCGGGGGCGATGCAGACGCCTTTGTAGCCCAGATGGAGAGCGGCCCGGCGGAGGCGACCGGTGGTGCAGTCCTCGGTACAGTCATCAGGACACTGCAGTCCCCGCTTGTTATATTTTCCGGAGCAGTTCTGGCTGGGGCGCAAGCAATGCGGCAATAGCAGGATTCTCTCCGATGGGGGGACTTGTAACAGACGTTCTTCAACGTAGTTAACATCCACAATTTTCATTCGATGGTACCTCCAGTGCAGCTTTGTAGCGGGCCAGGGACAGCAAGGGGAAGTAGGTCCGGTACAGGTCATACCGCAGGTAAAAGGCCCTGGGGAATCCGGTGCCGGTGTAAGCCTCCTCCTGCCAGGTCCCCTCTTCTTTCTGGGTGCCTATCAAGTAGTTGATACCGCGGCGCACAGCGTCACCGGCATGCTCGCCGGCGGCGATAAGCCCCAGAAGGGCCCAGGCGGTCTGAGAGGCGGTGCTCGGGCCTTTGCCGCGGCAGGCCGGGTCTTCATAGGTATGGCAGGTTTCGCCCCAGCCCCCGTCATCATTCTGACAGGCTTCAAGCCAGGAGACGGCACGGCGGACATAGCTTTGCCTCGTGTCCTCGCCAGCGACCGGCAGCGCCGCGAGTACCAGGCCCGTGCCGTAGATATAGTTGACACCCCAACGCCCATACCAAGCACCATCGGCTTCCTGGCAGCCCTTAAGATAGGTAATGGCACGTTTGAGTGAAGAGGCTTGCCCTGGGCCTGTCGAAGAGGCACCGGCACCCTGTTCGCCGCCCAGCAGCTCTATAGCGTGGGCGGTGACATCGGGGCTGGTAGGGTCAAGGGGCGTCATGAAGTCGGCAAAGGGGATGTGTGCTAGAATCTGCTTGTTGTTATCACAGTCAAAGGCGGCCCAGCCGCCGTTGCGACTCTGCATGCTGGTTACCCACTGCATGCCCCTCTCAATAGCCCCGGCCTTGCGCACCTCATCCGGTGGCGGGAGGCGCACTTTCCGCAGCGCCCTGGGCACGACAGCGGTGTCATCAATATCCGGGTAGAGGTCGTTCTCGAACTCGAAGGCCCAGCACCCGGGTTTAGTCCCCGGCTTTTTGACTTGCCAGTCACCGCCGGTCTGGATCTCCTCCTGCAATAGCCAACGGGCTGCCCTGACAAGCGCCGGATGGTCCGGCGGCAGACCAGACTCACCGAGGGCGATGGTAGCCCAAGCAGTATCCCATACAGGAGACGTAGCTGGCTGCAGCCACAGCGTGGACTCGTCCTCAACGGTGAAGCTCGCCAGCCCTTGCAGTCCGCGGGCAATCACCGGGTGCTCCAGGGTGTAGCCAAGGCACTTGAGGGCTATCAGCGAATAGACCCAGGGCAGCATGATGCCGCCCCAGCTACCGTCAGCCTCCTGGTGGTCAACAAGCCACCTCTCAACCCGGCGCAGGGCAAGCCATCGTCCCGGCTGAAAAGGCAGCTTTTCCCAGGCCTTGAAACAGCGGTCCAGCAGCAGGAAAAAACTGCGCCAGGAGAAGACCTTCCCGGCTTCGCTAGGGTAGCGGTCCCTTTCACTTTCGGGCGTGACATAAAGCTCAGAGAGTTGGGCATGTGCGGGCACGTTACAGGTCGGTCGCCTGGTCAGGACAACCATGAGAGCCACAATGGTAGCCCGTGACCAGCTCGCAAACTCGTAGATGTTGAAGTAGGACCAGTCAGGCAGAAGGATAATCTCCGGGGGCAGGGACGGTATTCCCCGCCAGTCGAGTTGGCCGAACAGGGCCAGCCATACCTTTGTCAACGTGTTGGCCCTGGTGATGCCGCGGCGGGAGAGGATGAAGGCGCGGGCCCGCTGCAGGAAAGGCTCAGCCGCTGACACGCCGGCCAGTTTCAAGGCGAAATAGGCCTGGACCGTCACGCTGAGGTCGCCAGTCCCTCCGTAATAGGCGCTCCAGGAGCCATCAGCCTGCTGTTCGCTCATCACGTAGTTAATGACCTTCTGCTGCTTTACCGGGTCAACCTTACCCGTCATAAAATACATTAGCGGGATAAGGCCCGCAGCTACGGAAACATCTGCCTCGAGCTCGCCTGCCCAGTATCCCGCCTGGCTCTGGATGCCAAGAAGATAGTCCCGGGTCCGGCTTATCGCCCGCTCCAACCCTTGTTTGTCTATATGCAAAGGCAGGGTAGTATTAAGAGACATAGCCATTCTGCCTGAACCACCTGACCGCCCGGTCAAAAGCCTCCTCTACCGGTGTTGGGGAAAAGCCAAGCTCCCGGACGGCCTTAGAACAGTCAAAGTGCCGGAATTTGCAGGCGGCCCTGACAGCCTCGAGGGGAACGCGCGGGGGCCGCCGCAGGACTTTACCAGACACGAAGCCGTCAATATAGGCGGCACCCGAGGCGAGCCAGAGCGGGATGTCAAAGCGGGGCGCCCGGACACCCGTTGTCCGCTCCAGGATGGCAAAGATTTCCCGGAGCGTAAGATTCCTGTTGCCGAGTATGTATCTCTCACCGGTCTGCCCCTTTTCCAGGGCCAGAATATGGCCCCTGGCCACATCCTCAACCGCGACCACATTCAGGCCGGTGTTCACGCAGGCGGGCATCCGCCCGCTGAGGAAATCAACGATGACCCGCCCTGTGGGCGTTGGCTTGACGTCCCATGGGCCTATCGGCATGGTGGGATTCACCACAACCAGGGGTAGTCCCTCCTGGCACATCTGCATGGCGAGCTTTTCCGCCAGGTATTTGGACCGCTTATAGTGACCGGGCAGGCGGTCCAGGCTCGTTGGCACCGCCTCATTGCCGGGACAGCCGTTAACAGTGCCGATGGTGGACTCGGTGCTGGTGTAGATGATTTTCTTTATCCCCTTGTTTCGTGCCGCCAGCAGTATGTTTTCCGTGCCTTTCACATTCGTTTCGTATATGGACGCGGGTTCAGGAGACCAGAAGGTATAGGCGGCGGCCACGTGGAAGAGCACATCGCACCCTTCAAGGGCCGCTTCCAGGGATGCCCTGTCCCGCAAATCGCCGATGGCTACCTCAAGCGCAAGCCCCTCGACATTCCGCCGGTTGCTTTCCCTTCTGACCAGGGCCCTCACCCGGTAGCCTTGCTTGAGAAGCTCACGCACCAGGTTGCCCCCGATAAATCCCGTTGCCCCGGTTACTAGTGCTTTCACTACCAAGCCCTCACCTAGTCCATACCGGCCACCACTTGAGCAATACAATCAGTCAGTCTCTGCCTGGCTTTACGTGATGCCGCGTAAAGGCCTGGTAGCCTGGGCAGGTATTGCGGGTGGCGAGCAAAGTAAGAAAGTGTCTTGCTCCGGGGCCGGCTCCCGTCTCCGGCCAGTAGCTGGTCTAAAGGCGGCAGGCTATCCTGTCTGGCGTCAGAAACAGCCCGGATTGTTATGCACGGTATATGCTCGCTGGCAGCTATGCTGGCAACCCAGTAGCTTTCCATATCCGCAATGTACGCCCTCGAAATCTCAGATAGCTTCTCTTTTGACCCCGGGCTAGCGAGCACCTGCGTCACAGTGATGCTGCTGCCACAGCAAAACCTGGCCCTGCCGCTCTCCAGGGCATTGGTGGCCAGCGCCAGCAGATTAGCATCAGCAGCAAGCGATTCCGCACCGGGAGCATGAGGCATTCCCCCGTTGCAGTAGTAAAGCCGGGAGCAGATGACAACATCGCCCACGCCCAGTTCATCAGTCAAGGCCCCGGCAAAGCCAAAGGAGACGATGGCGCCTACCGGAAAGCGCCCCAGGACAAAGCGGGTGGCAGTTTCCGCCTTAAACCTTCCCGGCCCGGTCTGGACCAGCAGGCAGTCCCTGGCCTGGTATGTGCCCCGGTAGAGCTTGAAGCCCTGCCCGGTGATGACCTCGGCAACGGTCATCCGCCTTTGTATGCCGCCGATCTCTTCCTTGAGGGCACCAACCAACAGCACCGGTCCCAAAGTAGTCCTCTTAAGCATTGAATAGGCCCCATTTCACCGTATTCCAGAGGGCAGACGGGCTCCTGCCGACCTCACCAAGGGCACTCGCTTCAAACCCGCAGTGGACCATGCAGTTGCGGCAGCGCGGGTCGTTATCCGGACCATACCTTTCCCATGGTGTCTGCTCCATCAGCTCCCGGAAGCTCTGGCAGTGTCCATCGGTGATAAGATAGCAGGGCCTCTTCCAGCCCCGGGGGTTGCGGGTCGGCGTGCTCCAGGGGACGCAGGTCAACCGCCTTTTCCCAGCCAGAAACTCGAGATAGACGGGAGTATTGTAAAAGGGGAACCGCTTGCGCAGCTCGTAGATGGGCCGGAGGGCGGCCACGGCTTCTTCACGTGATAGAAAGACGTCACCGTCCACGGCCTGATAGCTGAAGGCCGGTGCCACCATTATGCCGCTGATCGGTATCTGTGCCAGCAGAGTGAAAAGCCTTTCTATTTCCGCCAGCTTCGTCCCCTTGTAGATGGTGGTATTGACCAGCACCCGGAAACCGCCCCGTCTGGCAGCCCTCATCGCCGCTACCGCCGTATCGAAAACACCGCTGCGTCCGGCAAAGCCGTCATGGGAATCGGCCAGGCCATCGAGATGAAGGACAAAGCTGAGGTAAGGGCCGGGCTTGAATCTTTCCAGAGAGCTTTCCAACAGCAGCCCGTTGGTGCACAGATGCACAAACCGCTTTCCGGCTATAATTCGGTTCACTATCTCGCCGATATCAGGATGCAGGAGAGGCTCACCGCCCGTAATGCTGACCACAGGGGCACCCGCCTCTGCAACAGCGGCCAGGCACTCTTCGGTAGTGAGCATCTGTCCCAGGATGTCCCGGAACTCGCGGATACGCCCGCAGCCGGCACAGGCCAGGTTACAGCGAAAGGTCGGCTCCAGCATCAAGACGAAGGGGAACCGCTTCTTTCCCTGAAGCCGGTTCCTGATCAGGTATCTGGTCAAAGACAGCGAAAGCTCACGGGAAAAACTCATTTCACTCCTTTTTCCTAAGTGAAGGTGAGTCTTTGAGACCCTTCAGGTTAGTATTACCGGTGCAGAACATGGCGATACGCAATCCCGAAATGGTTTCTTCGATAACTCTCAGCACGGACTCCGCTGAGATAGTGGCCGCTTTCAGCAGGGGCGCGGCCAAGCCGGCGGCATCGGCACCCAGGGCAATAGCCTTGGCTACATCGAGGCCGTCCCTGATGCCCCCGCTGGCGATCAACGGCAGTAGTGGCGCCCCGCGTCGCGCCATGCCGATGGCGTCAGCGGTCGGAATGCCCCAGTCGGCCAAGGTTGCTGCCACATTCCCCATCACCTCATTCTGTGCGCGCCGCCTTTCTATTTCGGTCCAGGAGGTGCCGCCG
Source organism: Chloroflexota bacterium (assembly GCA_016210585.1). GTDB lineage: Bacteria > Chloroflexota > Dehalococcoidia > Dehalococcoidales > JAFGLR01 > JACQTX01. Next base: position 9,871 of record JACQTX010000173.1, on the reverse strand, counting down.
GCCCCGGCCACATCTATGCCGGCCACGCCGGCCGCGGCCAGTCTTGCGGCCACATCTTCCGATATTCCGCAGCCCACCTCCTTCACAATGACCGGCACCGTTAGCCCGGCACACACCTGTTCAATTTTGCTGAGCAGCCCAGCGAAATTGGTGTTACCCTCCGGCTGCACCGCCTCCTGCAACGGATTCAAGTGCAGGACCAGGGCATCCGCCCCTATCGCCTCCACCACTAGCTGGCACTCTCTGATACCGTAGCCATAGTTAAGTTGCACGGCACCCAGGTTGGCGAAAAGCAGAATGTCCGGGGCCACATCACGGACCTGGTAAGTCGAAACTGTCGCCGGGTCATCAATGAAACAGCGCTGGGAGCCGACGCCCATGGCCAGGCCCAAGACATGGGCTGCCTCTGCCAAATTGCGATTGATGTGCCTCGCCTCTGCGATGCCGCCGACCATCGAGGAAATAACGATTGGGGCAGACAGCGTCTTACCGAACAGGCTGATTGTGGTATCCACCTGAGCCAGGTCGGCCTCGGGCAGGGCATTATGGATGAAATAGTAGTTCTCAAAGCCTGTGGACACCTGCTTGAACGCAACATCATTGTCCAGCACAATGCGCAGGTGCTCCTCTTTGCGTTTGCCATTGCCTTGCCTGGCAGTATTTCCCAAAACAATGTCTGACAACCTGGCCTCCTCAGTATCTCCGCTCCAGCACAAAGCTGGCCAGCGCGGTCAGGTCCCGTTTCCCCTGTGGCAGCAGCGCCAGCCGGTCCACCGCCTCAATGGCTTCCCGGCAAAACCTATCAGTCATCTCTTGACCGATTGCTTGTGCACCGGTGGCTTCGAGAATTCCCAAGACCCTGGCTACGCAATCATCATCAAGCGTCCCGTTCTGGTAGATATTCACCAGCTCTTCTTTCTGCCCGTCCCGTGCCTTCTGCATAGCATGGATGACGGGTAAAGTCTTTTTCCGGCGTCGGATATCACTCGTCACCGGCTTGCCTGTGTCCTGCTTCTGCCCCCAGATCCCCAGGATGTCGTCTTTCACCTGGAAAGCAAGCCCCAGGCTCCTGCCGAGACGGCGCAGGCCCGCAATCAAGCCGTTGTCGTCCGTGCCGAGCAAGGCGCCGACCTCCACGGCACAGGCGATTAGCGCCGCGGTCTTGCCTTCAACCATCTTCAAATAGTCGCTGACCGTGACATTGAAGCGGCTTTCATAGCTTATATCCAGGTATTGGCCCTCGATAAGCCTCAGAGTGGCCTCATCCAGGAGGCGCTGAATACGCCACCGCTTCTCTAGAGGCACACCGTGGTCTTCCAGCCGGGACAGGGCAGCATTGGCGAGAAAGCGCATTGCCGTTCCGGCATTGATTGCCTGTGGTTTGCCCCAGATGCTCCATACTGTGGGACGGTGACGCCGCTCCAGGTCATCATCCTGAATATCATCGTGGATAAGGGAGTAGTTATGCACCAGCTCGATGGCCGCCGCTGCCGGCAGTGCCCGCCGGTATTCGCCGCCGACAGCTTCGCAGGCCAGCAGGCAGAGCGTGGGGCGCAGCGCCTTACCCGCCGGGCCTGTTCGGGGATTTCCCTTTTCGTCTGTCCAGCCGAAGTGGTAGCGCATCATGTCATACAGCGGGGACTGCCGCCCGGCCAGCACAGACCGAAGCTCAGCCTCGATTTCAGCCCGGTACCTCTCCAGCACCGCCGGTTGTTCTGACACGTCACTTGCTCCTATCTGAGAGATGTCTCGCCCACAAGCTCGGGGAAAGTCGCTTTAACATACCTGGCTATGCCTTCGCCGTCCAGGTTGAACATAGCACGGAAAAACTCCTGCGTGCCGTGCTCGATAAACTGATCAGGCAGACCGAGGCACGCCACCTTAGTCCCTTCCAGCCCGGCTTTACCCAGCAGCTCGAGAACAGCGCTGCCAAAGCCTCCTGCCAGGGCGTTTTCCTCCACAGTGAGAAGCCGTCCGGTACTGGCAGCCAGCGCCATGATTAGCTCCGAATCTAAGGGCTTGGCGAAGCGGGCATTAGCCACGGCACAGTGCATACCTTCCTTAGCCAGCGCCTCTGCTGCCGCCAGCGCCGGATAGACAGGACAGCCGATTGCCAGAATCGCGATATCCTCGCCCTCTTTGAGCATCTCGCCCTTGCCGATAGGTAGCATGCGGAAGTCCGGTGCCAGCGGCGTGCCCTCGCCGTTACCCCTGGGATACCGGACGGCCATCGGCCGCCGGGCGTGGACCGCCGTATGAAGCAGGTGCTGGAACTCGTCCTCGTCCTTCGGCGCCGCAATGACTATATCGGGAATGGGCCGCAGATAGGAAAGGTCAAAGGCACCCTGGTGCGTCTTACCGTCATCGCCAACGATGCCAGCACGGTCAAGAGCAAAGATAACGGGTAGGTCTTGTATGCAGACGTCATGAATAATCTGGTCATAAGCCCGCTGCAAAAAGGTGGAGTATATAGCTACGATGGGGATAAACCCCTCAGTGGCCAGCCCAGCAGCCAGGGTCACGGCGTGCTGCTCGCAGATGCCGACATCGAAAACGCGATCGGGAAACCGGGCGGCGACCGAGGCTAGACCGGTGCCATCCAGCATAGCCGCCGTAATGGCCACCACCCGTTTGTTCTCCTGCATAAGGCGCTGGACCGTCCGGCCAAAGACATGGCTATAAGACGGCGCGCCGTTGGTCGTGGCGTCGTTGGGCGGCACACCGTGAAATTTGATAGCATTGGCTTCAGCATCGGCATGACCCTTGCCTTTTGTGGTGAGCACATGAACAAGGGTTGGCCTGGTCTCAAAGTCACGGGCCCTGGTCAGGGCCGCCTCCAGTTCCCTGATATTGTAGCCGTCCACCGGGCCGAGGTAGGAGAAGCCAAGCTGCTCCCAGAAGGTATTGGGGAGAAGGACACTTTCGACCCGGCTCTTCAGGCGCTTGCTGATTTCCCAGGCCAGCTCGCCAAAGGGCAGACGTGTGACTCTCCGCCTCGTTTCTTTCTTGACGAACTCATACCTCGGGTCGAACCTGACCTGGTTAAGCAGCCGGGAAACGGCGCCCACGCTGGGCGATATGGCCATGCCATTGTCATTGAGAACCAAGATCAGCCTGGTACGCACATGTCCGGCATGGTTGATCGCCTCAAAGGCCATGCCAGTGCCGAGGGAACCATCGCCAATGACGGCCACAACGTGGTAGTCTGCGTGGTCCAGGTCCCGGGCCAAGGCCATCCCCAGTGCTGCCGAGATTGAGGTGCCCGCGTGTCCCGCCCCAAAGGCGTCATGCGGGCTCTCAGCACGCAGCGGAAAACCGGATAGTCCTCCGTAGCGGCGGAGGGTGGCAAACCTATCTCTGCGGCCGGTGAGCAGCTTATGAGCGTAGCTCTGGTGCCCCACATCCCACACAATCTTGTCGCGCGGGCTGGTGAACACCCGGTGCAAGGCGATGGTCAACTCAACGACACCCAGGCTAGAGGCAAGGTGTCCCCCGTTGAGGGACACAGTCTCAATCAGCCGCTGGCGTATTTCGGCGGCAAGCGCCGCAAGCTCAGCCATGCCTAGCCCCTTCAAGTTAGCAGGGCCGTTTATCTCGTCCAGTATGGCCACGAGTCCTCCTTAAGAAGCGCTGGCAGAGCATAGACCATCTATGCATCGTCAGACGAGGTAATGATACAGAAGGTGGCCTCTTCTGTCAAGGGATGCACTCGGGAGAATTTTTCGAACGGTCAAGGATAAGCAGGTTTCCCAACCTGCCCGCCACTTCAGATCGGGTCAGGAAACCCGACCCATAGATTGAATCGCTGATTTCGGACTTGGCAGAATGTTTCGGATGGTCAAGATTAAGAAGGACGACAGACCTCGGGGGAGTGTCATTATGAAGGGGTTGTGGCTATATGGCGGAACCGTTTGGTCAGTCTATCTTTATGGCCGAAGGACGGCGAAGCCATTCCCCTGCCCACCAGCTTTCGCCTCTAAGTTCACCGTGGCCAATTCTCGCTTCGAGGAGGGCTGGCCCAACCAGGAACAGAAGCATCAGGAAAGCGGCAGCCAGAAGCCCAAGAAAGCCGGGATTACCCCAGAGGATCTGGCCGGCCATGGTCCCAGCGATGACGCCCAGGGTAATCAACGCTATAATCTTTAATGTCCGCCGCCGCAAACGTATGAAGACCGCAGAGGCACCCGCAAGCATAAACAGGACCAGGGACATGGCTGTGTCCCACTGATAGATAGCGTTGCCGGCCGACCGTAGCAGGCCGCCCATCTGCTCAATGTTAAACAGCCAGCTTCCTAGAATCGGAAGGGGAACAAGCATCAGGGAAGCCAGAACCCAGTCTCTCCTCACGACACGCATGGTCGTCCTGACTATAGTCCATAGTCCCAGGGAGAAAAGGGCAATCATCAGCAAAAACATCCGGATGTCAGGGAAAGCCTCACTTCTTCCCAGAAAAAAAGCCACTGTCTGCTCAATGGTAGGCCGGGATGCGTACCCGGCAATGAGAAGCGGTAGCAGGGAGTAGCCGATCCACGAGTATAGCCAGCTCGGCTTGCCATGCCACCACGCCCACAGGGTCACACAAACAATGGCAGCAAAGACGAAGGATGACGGGATAGCACGGTCCCACAGATGAGAGACAAACAATCCGGCAACGACAAGGTGAGGCAGGGACGACAAGAAGGCCTCAGTCAGGCTGCCCTTGTTGCAGGCCTCATACATCATACGGGCTAATACCCGGGGCCGGCCGGAAGATTTGATAGCCTCTCGGACCGCGGCTATCTCGGGAGCACCATTCTCCTGCAACTCCGCTACCTTCTCCTGAAAATACGAGTATAGCTCGCCTATAATCTGCCTCTCTAAGGCCGGGGCCAGGTGAAGGTGAGCCCTTACATCTTCCAGGTATTTCTTAACTTCAGGCAACATCTTGTGGTCCTTTTACGGCTTGGCAGGTTTGAAGACAAGGTTCATAGCAGTGGAAAAGCTTTCCCACACGGCCAGTTTCTTCTGCAGGAACTCTATCCCCGCCTCCGTTATCCGATAGTAGCGTCTTTCTTGTCCGTTTGGCATCTCGCGCCATTCGCCTTGCAAGAGGCCGCTGTTCTCCAGCTTGCGAAGCGTGGGATACACTGTTCCCTCTTTGAAGCGGAAGAAACCTTCGCTTCTTCGTCCGATCTCCTTTATGAGCTGATAGCCATACGTATGACCCATCTCCTTTATCAGAAAAAGGAGCAGCGCCTCTGTGTTACCTCGCAAGAGATCGGGTAGATATGCTGACTCGCTGCCTCGCACGGTCATTACCTCGTCTTCCTATGCTCCCAATATAGCCTGACCGTTTGCCCCTGTCAAGACACCTGTGATTTTAGATTCGGCAACCACCGTCGAACCCGGGATTATGAATTGTTACGCAGGGAAGATTCGCCTTCTAAAATGAGGCTTGGGGCGTTGCTACTCCGCCGAATCTGATGTATACTACCACCAACCGAGCAGGTCATCTTCCTTTGCAGGCGACAGCTAGAGCTGTGGCTTAGCGAAATCAAAAAAGCGGGAGGTAAGGACTCATGAGACTGGCCAACAAGGTTGCCCTCATCACGGGCGGCGGTTCCGGACTGGGCAGAGCATCAGCCATAATGTTTGCCCAAGAGGGGGCGAAGGTGGTCATTGCCCAGCGGACGGCGGCCACCGCCGAAGAGACCGTGGCGGCAATCAAGCAGAAGGGTGGGGATGCCTTCTCTGTGCCGACGGATGTCACCCTGTCAGCGGACGTGCAGAGGGTCATCAAGGCCACCCTCGACAAATACGGCAAGATTGACATACTCTATAACAACGCCGGCATGGAGCATATGCGGACTCCTGTCCAGGATATTGACGAGGCCCTGTGGGATAGGATTTTCACAGTGAACGTCAAGGGCTACTTCCTCATGGTCAAATATGCTATACCGGTGATGCTAAAGGCGGGCGGCGGCGTCATCATCAACACGGCCTCGACGCTGGCCATCCGGCCGCGGGCCGGGCTGGGCGCCTATATCACCTCCAAGGGTGCGGTCATTACCTTCACCAAGCTTCTGGCCACAGAGCTGGCACCGACCATCCGCGCCAACTGCATCTGCCCGATGGCGATAGATACCCCGATGCAGCGGCGGCTATCTGCCAAGATAGGTTTTGAAAAATTCGCCCAGGAAGTGGCCGGCCGGACGCCGCTGGGACGCATGGCGACTCCGGAAGAGGTGGCCGATACGGCTGTCTTCCTGGCTTCGGACGAGTCTAAGATGCTTACCGGCGCTGTAATCAGCGTGGACGGCGGCAGCGCTATGTAAAGAAAAGTGATAGGGGGTGCGGTTACTCAGTGAGTAACCGCACCCCCTATCCTAACCGAGGCTAGGCGCCCAGACCCTTCACCCGGTCATCCGTCCAGCGTCTTATCTTGAAGACGGAGTGGGGTATTGGCTCGGCGGTCTCTTTAATGTCAAAACCGATCCCCGTCTTGTCCCTGATTTCATCGCCAATAACCTTCATCAAGCGCTGTTTCACTTCGGCACCTACGCCCGGCTTGAACTCGAGGACAACCTCGGCCTTCTCTCGGCCGTCCGCCGAGATGTAAAGCCGGCCGCGATACTCGAAGGCCTCGTCCTTGGTGAAGATAATCTCGTCAATCGTCTCCGGCCAGATATTGATGCCTTTGACCTTCATCATGTCATCATAGCGGGCTACCGTTCCCGCCTCCAGGAGGGTAAAGGGCCGCCTGCAGTTGCAGGCGGTATGCGGGAAGTAGCGCACCTTGTCCGCCATGCGGAAGCGCAGGTAAGGCCCGGCCCTTCTATAGAGCGGCGTCACCACCATCTCGCCGACTTCGCCTGGCGCCACATGCCGGCTCGTATCCGGGTCAATTACCTCATGGTAGGTAACGAAGTCATACAGGTGGTAGAAGCCCCGCTGGCCATTATTGACGGCACCATTTTCACAGGTGGAACCCATGGCGAACTGGGTGGAGGCATAGTAGTCATAGATTTTGGCATTCCATTTCTTCTCCATCTTCTCTATGAAGGAGACCGGGTAGGGCTGGATGGCAATCAGTATCTTCCGCACATTGAAATCTCTGGCCGGGTCAAGTCCCATCGTCTCCGCATCGGTGGTCAGCGTTTCAAGGTAAGCGGTGGTGGAGAAGAAGGCGCTCATATTGAACCGCCGCATATACTCTATCTTGGTCTTGGTATCATACATGCCCAGGTTGAAGACCTCACAGCCAACGAGCCAGAGTGCCCCGACATGCACCGGTGCCGCCGACGTTATGCCGATGGGCAGGGGCAGCATTACCTTGTCCTCCGGCGTCCACCCGGCCCAAACATACATGGTGGCCGGGCCGTCCATGAAGAACCGCAGGTCCTGCCTGGTGACTACATGCACCTCCTGTCCCTTCCCGGACGTGCCGCTCGTCAGCCAGGTCATAAAGATATCTTTCTTCGGTGCGCTGAGGCGTGTACCGTAGGGCGGGCTGGCTTCCTGGTCTTCGACCATGTCTTTCTTAGTAGTAAAGGGGACCTTGTTAGTGAAGTCCTCCAGGCTCTGAATGTCAGCCGGAGTGATTCCGGCGGCCTTAAACTGGCGCTGGCACAGTCCACTGTGGGCATAGGTGTACTCAATCTGCTCCTTGAGTATCTTCCACTGAAAGTCCCGCAGCTCCTCCCGTGACATGGTCTCGATTTTCCGGTTGTAGTACCTTCGCTCGGTCATTTGCCCTCCTTTCGGTATTTGAAAGCAGCTACCTGTTACCTAACAATAATCCAGGGTCTAAGCGAAAAGCCAATAGCCAATAACCAGGAGACAAACATCAAACAAATTCCAAAAAATCAATGATCAAAATATTCAAACTTCTCCAGCACAAACTGTGTGTCTGCAATTTCAGATTTGGAAATTGGTTATTGCTTGGTTATTGTTTCTTGTATCTTGGTTATTGCACACAAATCCTTTCTTGAGACAATTACGTCCTACCCAGACCCTTCTGTCGCTCGTCGGCCCAGCGTCTCACCTTGAAGACAACGTGCGGAATCGGCTCGGCGGTCTCCCTAACGTCGAAGCCGATGCCCGTCCTATCCCGGATTTCATCAGCCACCAGCTTCATCAAGCGCTGTTTCACATCGGGAACTACGCCGGGTTTGAACTCAAGGGCTACCTCGGCCTTTTCCCGGCCGTCATCCGAGATGTAGAGCCGGCCCCGGTACTCTATGCACTCCTCTTTGGTGAACACAACCTCGTCAATTACCTCCGGCCAGATATTGATGCCCTTCACCTTCATCATGTCATCATAGCGGGCGATTGTCCCCGTCTCCAGGCAATCGAAGGGCCGGCCGCAATCGCAGGCATCATAGGGGAAGTAGCGCACCTTGTCCGCCAGGCGGAAGCGCAGGTAAGGTGAGGCCTTCTTGTTCAGCGGCGTGACTACCATCTCGCCTATCTCACCGGGCTTAGCCGGCTGGCCGGTATCCGGGTTGATTACCTCATGGACGGCCACAAACTCAAGCATGTGGTAATAGCCGCGCTGGTCGCCGAGCACCGGGCCGTTTTCACAGGTGCAGGCCGTAGCGTATTGAGTGGTGCCGTAGTAGTCATATACCTCCGCGCCCCACTTCTGGCGCATGCGGTCAATAAAGGGCACCGGGTAGGGTTGGATGCCGGTCATTATGCGCCGCACCGCCATGTCCCGCAGCGGGACTATGTCCATCTGCTCGGCCTCTGAGGTCAGCGTCTCAAGGTAGGCCACTGTGGCGAAAAAGCCGGTCAGCCGGAAGCGCTTCATATACTCCAGCTTGGTCCGGGTATCATACATGCCGAGGTTGAAGACGGTAAGGCCGAGGCGCTGCATCCCGCCCAGGTGAACGGGGGCGGCGGCGGTAACCCCTAAGGGTAGGGGAAGCATAACCCTGTCCCCTTTCTTCCAGCCGACCCACGTATACATGGTGCAGGTGCCGTTAAGGAAAAGCTCGAAGTCCTCTCGCGTGACGGCATGGACTTCCTGTCCCTTGCCTGAGGTGCCGCTCGTGAGCCACATCTGGAAAACTTCCTCTTCGGGGACAGCCAGGCGCGTGCCGTAGGGCGGCTTCATCTCCTGGTCGGCCAGCAGGTCCAGTTTAGTAGTGTAGGGCACCTTGTTCCGGAAGTCGGCCCAGTCCTTAATGTCATCAGGGGTTATCTTCGCAGCTTTGAACTGGCGCTGGCAGAGGCCGCTGCGAGCATAGATATATTCAATCTGCTCTTTGAGCAGGCGCCACTGGTAAGCCCGGAAGTCCTCCCGGGACATGGTCTCAAGCTGCCGGTTGTAATACCTTCTCTCCATGAAGCCCCCTTTTCACGCTGGTAACAAAATATAACCATTGTCACCGAATTGTCAAGGGGTGTTGGGTTGACGCCAAAGGTAATAGCTGGTATTCTTTGATGAAGTTGACCAGGGTGAGCATTGCCGCCGGTCTGCCAGATCACCTGGCCGTTCGCCTAAGCCAAATACGAAAATAGCTGGCAGTCAAACATGAAGGGAGGTATCACATGGCAGAGCACCCCTTGAAGATCTACGAGAGTCTGGATCCTGCCCTCCTTAGTCTGGTCAACAATACCCGGGACCTTGCCCTGACAGAAGGCTCTCTTTCCCGAAAAACAAAGCTCCTGATTGCCATGGTGCTGGATGCAGTGGACGGGGCGGAAAATGGCGTAGCCTCACTGGCGCAGCAGGCGATAAAAGCCGGGGCGACCAGGGAGGAAATCGCCGAGGCATTGCGCGTGGGCCAGTATATCTGCGGCGTGGGCTGCATCTACACCGCAGCCAAAGCGTTGAAAGAGGTGATCACCTAGTGTCCTGAGTTATTAGACCCTTTCATAAGTCAGG
>JACQTX010000172.1 GCA_016210585.1 Chloroflexota bacterium | reverse complement strand
TGGTGCAGGCCGCCCCCGGGCCAACCCCGACGAGCACTGCCGTGATGCCCGTTCGCATCAGCTCCAGGCAAGCACTGTAGCTGACGCAGTTACCGACGACCATCGGCAAGGAGGTGGTCTGGCGAAGCTCGGCAAAGCTCAGCCCACGGTAGCTCTTGGAGATATGGCGTGCCGTGGTCACCGTGGACTGCACGAACAGGATATCGGCACCGGCTTCGGCGGCAATCGGTGCCAGCCGCTTCGTATTGGCCGGCGTCACGGAGACGGCACAGACGGCGCCCGCCTGCTTGATTGCCCTTGTACGCTCTCCAATCAGGTTGTCCTTGATGGGCTGGGAATAGACCTTCTGCAGCAAAGCCGTCACCTCGGCCGCTGAGGTCTGGGTGATTTCCGCCAGTATCTCAGCCGGGTCCTCATACCTCGCCTGGACACCCTCCAGGGGCAAGACAGCCAACCCGCCCAGCTTATGCATCAGGATGGCAAAGTTGACATCGGTCACCGCATCCATGGCGGCGGCCAGGATGGGAATAGTAAGGTTAAAGTCTCCGATTTGGAGGTCAATCTTGGTCTGGTCAGGATTAATGGTGACATCACCGGGGACTATGGCAACCTCATCAAAACCATAAGCGCGCCGCAACTGCTTGAACTGAGGACTGGTCATTTTTTCACTCCTTCTTATTAAGTTCAAACTATACCAAATGACGCGGCGCAAAGTCAAGAAATTACAGGCTGGCTTGTGACCGGGCGGGGATGATAGATAATGGAGTACCACTCAACCTGGTTTCAGTCCAGTTATTACCGTGCTACGCCCACCAGCTCTCTCACGCTCTTTATCCCCTCCCTCTCCATGAACCCCTCAATCCCTTCCAGAATATCGAGGGGAGCCCGGGGGTTGGCAAAGCTGGCGGTGCCCACCTGGACAGCGGTGGCCCCGGCCATGAGAAACTCGATGGCATCATCGGCGGTGGTGATGCCGCCGCAGCCAACCACAGGCACCTTTACGGCGTGGGCGACCTCATGGACCATGTAGAGTGCCACCGGCTTGATGGCCGGGCCGGACAAGCCGCCGGTCACCGCACCCAGCAAAGGACGCCGCTTCTGGATGTCAATGACCATACCCTTCAGGGTATTGATGATGGTCAGGGCATCGGCCCCGGCGCCCGCTACGGCGCGGGCGATTCCGGCAATATTGCCCGTATTGGGTGTCAGCTTGACCAGCACGGGTAGGGAAGTGGCCGCCTTGACCGCTGCTGTAACCGCGGTAGCCGACTCCGGGTCGGCCCCGAACTCCGCCCCACCCGCCTTGACGTTCGGGCAGCTAATGTTGACCTCAATGGCACTGACGCCGACCACCCCCTCAAGCTGCCGGGCGATGGCGGCATACTCCTCTACCGTCTCGCCGGCAATGTTCACGACGACCGGCACCCGCCACGTCGCCCAGACAGGAGCCTTCTCCCTGATTAGCGCCTTCACGCCGATGTTTTGTAGCCCGATGGAGTTGAGCGCCCCGCAGGGGGTCTCGGCGATTCTCGGCTGCGGATTCCCCTCCCTGGATTTCAGGGTAGTCCCCTTGCAGACAATAGCGCCCAGCCTCTGAATATCGAAGAAATCGGCGGACTCGATGCCATAGCCGAAGGTGCCCGAGGCCGTCATCACCGGGTTAGACAGCTTCAGTCCTAATTTGTGCTTGGGTGCCAGTTGGACAGAGAGGTCCATAGCATAGTCTCGCTTTCTCTGGCGACCCTCACCCCTCAATCCCCCTCTCCCGCATGCCCGGGAGAGGGGGAGGAATTCTAAAAGAAGGGGGCTTTGCCCCCTTCTTTTTATTTACTGCCCCTTCCCCTGCTAGGGGAAGGGGCTGAAGGGGATAGGGTCGTCTGACTGGAATCAGGAGTGCTAGTCTGTTGTGAAGCTGGGCTAAATAAGCCCCATCTTCTGCTTGACTTCCTGGAGCGTCACGTGAGCGATGGCCTCGGCACGCCTGGCCCCATCCGCCAGCACCTGGGTGACATACTGCGGGTCTGCCGCCAGTGCCGCCCGGCGCTCCCGCAAGGGTTTCAGGATGGCATTAATAAGCTCAGCCAACAGCAGCTTGCAGTCCACACAGCCCCGCTGTGCCGTGCGGCACTCCTCGGCTATCTTCTCGATATCGGGGGCGTTAAAGTAGGTGAGCAGCTTGAAGACATTGCATATCTCCGGGTGCCCAGGGTCGGTGCGGTAGCGGCGCGCCGGGTCGGTCACGGCGGTCATCACCCGCTCCCGCGTCTGCTCCACAGTGAGCGCCAGTTCAATATCATTGCCCAGTTGCTTGCTCATTTTGTCCCTGCCGTCCAGCCCTACCACCATGGGGAAAGAGGTCAGCTTGGCCGTTGGCTCCGGGAAGGTCTCGCCGAAAAGTGTATTGAAGCGCCGGGTAATCTCACGGGCCAGCTCCAGATGCGGTAGCTGGTCCTCACCAACAGGCACCACCTTTGCCTTGTAAAGCACGATATCGGCGGTCATCAGCACCGGGTAGCCTACTAGCCCGTAGTTCACGTTTTGCGGCTGGAGCTTGGCCTTCTCTTTGAAGGTAGGCACCCGCAAAAGCCAGCTAAGCGGCGTCACCATACTGAGCAGGGTGTGCAGCTCGGCAACTTCCGGGACGTGGGACTGGACAAAGAGGATGCTCTTTTGGGGGTCAAGCCCCGCCGCCAGCCAGTCCAGCAGCATCTCCCGTATATTCTTTTGCAGCGCTCTCGTGTCCGTTAGCGTGGTCAGCGCGTGCAGGTCAACAATGCAATAGACACATTCATACTCATCCTGCAGCTTCACATAGTTCTGTATGGCGCCCAGGTAGTTGCCAATGTGCTGCCTACCGGTAGGGCGGGCGCCGGAAAAAACGCGCTCTTTCATGAAAGCCTCCTCACGTGACGAGTGTAGCATAAAGCGAAGCCGGGGGACAAGATGGACATCTTACATAATATTCAGTTGACAGATAGCTACTGAAGCTGGATAATATCTACGGGACTAAAGAAGATGGCTAGTCTGGGGCCAGTCAGCATGATAGCGCTGACAAACAAACCAACCGGGGGTGGCTGTGGACTTTCTGTATGAGGGCACGCCGCTAATAGCGTTTGCCCTTGATGTTGCCTTGCTCGTCCTTGTGCTAAGGCACAACTGGCGTAACCGCCTGCACCAAGTCTTTGGCTTTTTCCTTTTCAATATGGGGCTGTGGTCTCTGGCCGTCTATACCATGCGCCGTAGTTTTGCTCCGGAGCAGGCCCTGCTCTGGGAGAAAGTGTCCTTCGGCCTTCTGCTCCTCGTTGCTGCATCTTTCTACCACTTCATTTTCGTTTCTACCAGGCGCAAAGGCGCCCTGTGGCAACTTGTCCTGCCTTACGCTAGCGTGCCCCTTCTTGCCGTTTTGCTATCCGGTGACTGGCTCATTAGCGGGATAACACTGATGTGGTACGGCTATGGCTTTGTGGCCGGACCGCTCCTGCCCGTCTATCTGGTCACCTACTACGCAATAGTGCTAACGATAGTGTTTCTCCTGCTCGCCGCTTACCGTAAAGCGGAGTCCGTATCAGACAAGAGACGCTATGTCTTCATGACTGCCGGGGCAATGATGGGGCTTCTTGGGGTCGCCAGTGACTACCTGGCTGCCAACGGACTGCGCATCTACCCGACAAGCGTGCTGACCAGTATCCTCTTTGCCAGCCTGTGCACCTACGCCCTCCCGCGGTCCGAGCAGTTCGATATCGCTCTGGCGACACGCAAGGGCACGGCCTATGTGCTGGCCTACGCCTTCGGCACTACGGTCTATGTGGGGCTGGTCTTCGCGGTGTATACCTTCGTCACCCGGACAGAGGTTGTCCTGGACTGGTTCCATATCGCTTTTTTGCTGCTGGCGACCATCGGCCTTCAGCCCGCATTGCGCTATTCCCAGCGCCTGGTTGACCGATGGTTCTATCGCGACCGGTATGACTATCTGGTGGCGCTGGAGAGGCTCAGTGACCGGACCAGGGATATCACGGAGCTTTCCTTCATCGCTAGCCTGCTGTTGGATACGATAATCGCCGCTATGCGTTGCCGGAACGCGCTCGTGTTGCTGCCCGATGCCGACGGCAGTAACTTCATCGAAATTGTCAGGCGCGGGACTAGCCATAATGGTCCGCTCCGCCTGCACCGTGACGGGGCACTCATCAAGTGGCTTGGCGAGCGGAGCGAGCCAGTGAGTCGTGATGACGTCCAAAGCCTGCCTCAGCTCCAGGCCATGACGACCGAAGAAAAGGAGATGCTGGGCAACCTGGACGTTGAGCTATTCGTCCCGCTGACGACCAGGGAGGGCCTGCGTGGCATCCTGGCGTTAGGCCCCAGCCTTTCCGGGGACCGCTATGCCCCGTCTGATATCAGGCTGCTGCGAATCGCGGCACGTCAGATGAGCAATATCATTGACAATGCCAGGCTCTACGATTTGCTCCGGCGGCGCTACGAGGAGCAGGCACTGCTGGCCAGGCTCACTGGCATCGTATCCTCTGAGCTTGAGCTGACGAGCATGTGCGACCAACTCCTTACGGAGTTGGCAAAGGCTGTGCCGATAGACTACGCCACGATAATCCTGGTTGACCCGGAGAAGAAGGTCCCCGTCAATGCCTATAGCTGGGGAGGTGGGACCGACCCAATGAGGGAGAGAGACGTTTCCGCGGTCACCGGGACCGCGCCGGAGAGGCAGACTGAAGCAGGGGAGTTCAAGTCAGTAGTGCGCCTGCCTCTTGAGTGCAAAGACAAGGTCATAGGTGATTTCGTGCTGGCCTCCCGTGAGCCGGGTGTTTACGGTGAGGACGGCCTCCGGGTGCTCCATCAGGTGGCTGTGCAACTGGCCGTTGGCATTGACCGTGCCCAGCTATACCACGTGGAGAAGGCGACGCGCGAGGAGCTGGAGCGGCAGTATAATGAGAGGACCGATTTCATAAATGCCCTCATCCATGAGGTGAAAACACCGATGACCGCTATTATCGCCTCATCCGAGTTGCTGAGGGAGGAGCTGGCCGGCTCTGACACCCTGGGCCCGCTGGCTGATAACCTGGATATCGCCGCGCACGGCCTGGACCATCGGATAACGGAGCTGGTGGACTTCGTGAAGCTACAGAGGACGGAGACCAGCCTCAATACGCGCCTTGTTGACCTGAGGCCGTTGGCGGAGAGGGCTGCCGCCCAGATTGCCGGGGTTTTTCGTCAGCGTGACCAGAAGCTGGTGCTGGAGTTTCCGCCGCGCCTTGGGCGCGTCCGGGCTGACCCGGAGCGCCTGACCCAGGTATTGTTCAATCTACTGACCAATGCCAGTAAGTTCAGTGGGAAAGACACAACCATCACCCTGCGCGGCTATGCCGCCGCCAACAATCTGGTTATCGAGGTACAGGATAGCGCCCCGCCAATCAAGTCGGAAGAGACGGCGCTGCTCTTCCAGCGCTACTACCGGGCCGGGCAGCGGGGCAGCGGCGGGCTGGGGCTTGGTCTCTTTATCTGCAAGCGGCTGGTGGAGCTACATGGTGGTAAAATCTGGATAGAGACGGATGGCAATGGCAACCGCTTCAAGTTTGCTTTGCCACTTGCTGCCCGGCGAGAGGTGAAACATGAAAGTCCTGCTCATTGAGGACAGCGCTGAGATTACCCGGGGTATTTCCCTCACCTTCAAGCTGCGCTGGCCGGATGCCGTGGTCGTTACCGCGGACACGGGCGGCAAGGGCATCAAGGCGGTGGAAGAAGAGTCTCCGGATATAGTGATCCTTGACATCAATTTGCCCGATATGAGCGGGTTTGAGGTGCTGGAGAAAGTCCGCCTCTTTTCTGATGTGCCCGTGATTATCCTGACGGTGCGGGACACCGAGGTTGACCAGCTAAGGGGTCTGGAGATGGGTGCTGATGACTATATCACCAAGCCCTTTAGTCCCGCCAATCTGCTCACCCGTGTCAAGGCCATCCTGCGCCGCACTGGCCTGCGCCAGCTTGAGGAAGAGAAGCTGCCGTCACTGGTCTCGGGCAACATTGTGGTCGACTTCGCCACAAGAGAAGTCACTGTGGCCGGTGAAAGAATGCACCTTACCCCTACGGAGATGAAGGTGCTCTGGTGCCTGGCACGCACCCCGGACCGTGTGGTCACGCTGGAGACCATCCGGCGGCAGGTCTGGGGCGCCGGAGCACGCTACGTGGACAACAGCGTTCTGAAAAGGTATGTCTACCAGCTCCGTACCAAGTTGGGTGATAGCGGTGAGTCCCCTCAGATTATCACTAACGAGCACGGCATCGGCTACCGGTTCAACAAGATGTCCTGACGGAATTAGATTTATGATTTAAGATTTAG
>JACQTX010000171.1 GCA_016210585.1 Chloroflexota bacterium | reverse complement strand
GCAGTGACGGGGCTGCCGTCATCGCAGGTAGTGCTGGTCAGGCCCCACCCCTCCGGTATGGTCTCGCTGACGCTGTAGCTGTTGGCCGGCACGTCGGCGCAGGTTCTGGCGTTAAGGAGAGTTGGGTTGGTGTCGTCGTCCAGACTGAAGCTGGCACAGCCGGGGATGTCACTGGTGAAGGCGAACTCCTGTGGGTCATCGGGGACAGCGTCCTTCCTGATGATGATAGTGCCATGCTTATGGTTGGTGAAGGTGCAGGTGACCGTCTCGCCTTCGCTCAGGGCGATGGCGGTGACGGGGCTACCATCATCACAGATGGCGCTGGTAAGCTCCCACCCCGACGGTACGGTCTCGTTGACGTTGTAGGTGCCCGCAAGCCGTTCGAAGGAGACCGAACGGGGCAGCGTGGGGTCAGCATCATCGTCCAGCGAGAAATTGCCCAGGTCACCGGTAAACTGGAAGTCCTGCGGGTCGTCGGGCACGGCGTCTTTGACGATGACTATCGTACCTACAGCGCTGCATTTACCCGCGCTGTCGGCGTTGACGATGTCCTGGATCTCGGACTGCGATAGCGCCCGGTCGAAGATCTCGACCTCGTCTATGAGCCCGTGGAAGTACCTTGTTCCGTCAGACCGTCTGCCGATATTTAGGGCGCTACTGGTGATTTCCATCGCGCCTGTTACAGGAACTGTGCGGTGGACCCGGTCATTAGGACAGCGAAAGGGCTAAATTAAGAGAGTCTGCCGCTGGCCGAGATGTAGTCCTTAGGTCTGATGGTAAGGCTCCTTCCTGCTGCTGTAAACACCTCCTCTGTTCATCTTCAAACACCTGCCCTGGCGTCTGGTAGCCCAGGGCTTGATGGAACCGCTCCTCATTGTAGAAGCCCAGGTAAGCGCCAATTCCTGCCCTCGCCTCAGCAACACTTGCGTATGCCTTCAGATATACCTCCTCGTACTTCACGCTCCGCCACAGTCTCTCGACGAAGATGTTATCCATACACCGCCCTTTCCCGTCCATGCTGACTGCAATGCCCTGCCCTAGCAAGACGGTGGTGAAAGCGTCGCTGGTGAACTGGCTGCCCTGGTCGGTGTTGAATATCTCTGGCCTTCCCTTCTTTAGCGCCTCCTCAAGGGCTGCTACACAGAAGGCTGCATCAAGGGTGTTCGACAACCGCCAGGCCAGCACATAGCGGCTGTGCCAGTCCATGATCGCTACCAGGTACAAAAAGCCCCGCGCCATAGGGATATAGGTGATGTCTGCCGCCCACACCTGGTTGACTCTGTTAACTTCAAGGCCGCGCAGCAGGTACGGATATACCTTGTGCTCGGCTGATGGCCGGCTGGTGTTAGGCCGCCGGTAGATGGCAGCAATCCCCATCAGCCTCATCAGCCGCTGCACCCGCTTGCGATTGACGGGGTACCCTTGTGCCCGCAGTTGCGCTGTCATCCTCCTTGAGCCGTAAAAGGGGGTGACCAGGTACTGACGGTCTATCAGGGCCATGAGCTGCAGTTCGTACCCATCAGCCTCCCTGGGGCGATAGTACACTGACGACCGGCCGATGCCCAAAAGCGCGCACTGCCGGACTACTGTTAGGTCTGGGTGGTCCCTGTTTACCATGGCCAGCCGCTGAGCACGGCTCATGGACTGAACCTCTTGGACAAAAAATCCCGCTCCACCGTCAGTTGGCCAATCTGCTGGTAAAGGCCGGCGATTAGCTCCTGGTTGGCTTTGTCCGGCTGTCCCAGGCCAGGAGAAAATAGCTCAGGAGCACCCTCCACCAGCAACCTCTTCCAGGTATGTATCTGATTGGGATGGACCTCAAACCGGCTGGCTAGTTCGGCGATGGTCTGCTCGCCGGCCACAGCCGCCAAAGCCACCTTGGCCTTGAAGACTGCACTGTGCTTCTTGCGTGTCTGTTGCATGTCCTGCTCCTCATTCTCTCTATTGTAGGAGCGGGACTCTCACTTAGCTACCTGTCCGAATTTCGGGGTCCACCTCACTGTATTGCTCAACACGCCATTGACATAGATGTCTAGGCTGTTGCCATCATAAGTACCGGCTACGTGATACCACTCTCCCACGTTTATTTGTGCTGCTGAAGTAACTGTTCTTTCTTCACCACCTGTCCGAATACCAAACCTCAGGCTTTCTTCCAGATTGATCTCATATCCACCATCTATCCAGGGGCTCCCTTTACTCACGATTCTATGAGTGTCGGTAATTGAGTCGAATTTTACCCAGGCATCTACCGTAATGCTATCGGTCGGATTCAACGCCGATTGGTCAGGCACACTGACATAATCATCCACCCCGTC
>JACQTX010000170.1 GCA_016210585.1 Chloroflexota bacterium | reverse complement strand
GCCTTAGATCAGACCCCTGGCAATCCGAAATCCTAAACCTGTCCTGAGCTTGTCGAAGGAATCGAAGCACGAAACAAATTCAAATATCAGAGCACCAATGGCCTGTTTCAGTAAAGCCGAAGGGACCAAAATATCATTTCTGGTTTTGAATTTTAGTATTGTTTAGTCCGTTATCAATAAAATCGTGCAAAGAATGGAAAACTTTTTAACCTGTCATTGCGAGCCATCACGACGAGACGAGGTAAAACCGAAGTCGAATCGTGAGGCGTGGCAATCTCGACGGTTCGCCTTAGTTTGGCCACATGAGATTGCCACAGCCTGCCCCGTACTTGATACGGGGTCGTCCTCATCCGCCGCAGGCGGACTCGGACTTCTCGCAATGACGAATGCGTTTTGGTTCCGGCTTGTCCGGGTTTAGGATTTATGAAATAGTCCATATGTTCTTAGATCATATCTCATAAATCATAGATCTGAACTGATGATACGTAGCTGACGGCTGATAGCTTGACTAGCTTCAGCTAAGGTTCTTTCCTGAACCGGTAGCCTATGTTCCGGACGGTCTCGATGAAGGTGTGAGTGGGGTCTTCCAGCTTGTTGCGGAGACGGGTCACGTGGACATCAACCGTGCGGTCGCCGCCGAAGTAGTCGTAGCCCCAGACCTGGTCCAGCAAGGACTGGCGGGTGAAGACCCGCCCGGGATGGCTGGCCAGGAACTTCAACAGCTCATACTCTTTGAATGTCAGCTCTACCAGCTTGCCGGCTACCGTAACATTATAGGTGGCCAGGTCAATGAGCAGGTCGCCGCACTGGATTCGCTCGCTGTCCTTGCCGTTGCCTTTGGGCAGCAAACGCTTTATCCGTAGCTCCAGCTCCCTTGTGTGGCCGGGTTTGATGATGAAATCATCCGTAGTATCGAGGTGTCCATTGATACTGGTAAGTACCTGCTCCGGGACAATAGCGATGACCGGCAGGCTGGTCTCCTGCTTTATCCGGGCAGAGAGGTCATGAACACTGGCGGGGCTGCTAGCCTCTATCACCACCAGGTCAGGAGCCTGCTCAGCAATTTGCGCGGTTATCTCCTCACCAGCCCGAGCAATCACGCAGGCGAAGCCGCTTGCCGTCAACCTGGCACGCAGGTCGGCGGCGGCCCGGCTTTCCTCAGCTAAGAGGAGTATCTTCGTCAAGTAGTCTCCTTGAAGCGTAGCTTCTCCCTTTCACAAAGAGCTTGCCCTGAGCTTGTCGAAGGGGAGATTAAGAGGGATTTGGAATTCGAAATCCCCCTTAATCCCCCTTTGAAAAAGGGGGAGAATACGTGTCAGATTGTGTGTGACAACTTCATACGCTTGCATTAATACGTATATAGCCGACCGTAGGGGCGCAGGAACTTGGGGTAGAGCTTGATGAACTTCCCCTTCAGTATCTCAACCGCATTATAGCCGAAATGGGCGGCGAACTCACGGACGGCCTTGCCCAGGACATCGTAGTCTTTCTCATCCAGCTTGGCGGCACCGACTTCTTTGCCGAGCTGGTGGGCTTTGATGGCACCACGCAGGTAGATGGCACCGCCATGCATCCCGGTGCCCACGTACTTGGGCTGGTGGAACTCGCCCTCACGCAGGTTCAGCCCAAGGAGGACGACAATACCTCCGGCCATATACTCGCCGAAGAAGTCCTGGGCCATGCCGCCAATAACTATCTGCGTTTTCTTCTCCCCGTACTCCTTCATGTGAATGCCGGCCCGGTAGCCGACACTGTCACGCACGAAGATCTTGCCGCCGCGGGCAGACAGGCCGGTGATGTCGCCGGCGTGGCCGTGGATGACTATTTCACCCTCGTTCATGGTGTTGCCGCAGCCGTCCTGGGCATTGCCGCGCACAATGATGTGTGGGCCGTTCATAAAGGCGCCCAGGTCGTTGCCCGGCGTGCCGAAAATCTCAATCTCCACGGGCCTGTCCAGGTCAGTGCCGATATAGCGCTGGCCATGGACATTCCTCAGCACAATCCTGGGCACCGTCCCATTAATGGCGGCCCTTATCCGGGTATTAAGCTCGCGTGAGGAGAGGCCACTGGCGTCAATTTCAACTATGGAATTGGTCAGCCGTTCGGAAACCTCTATTGTCATATTAGCCTCCTGCCATGCTTACGCCGAGTATTTCCAGCTCTGCTTCATTGAGGCCGACACCCCTCAGGTGGTGCCGGTTGCCGCGGAGACTTTCCAGAGCGTTGATGCCCATGCCGCCCAGCATGTCCTTGATTTCGAGGCTCCAGCCGCGCAGCAGGTTGGCCAGCCGCCGTGCCCCGATATCCGGGTTAATCCGCTTGGTCAGGGAGAGGTCAGTGGTGCAGATGCCCCAGGCACATTTGCCAGTATGACACTGCTGGCAGACGGTGCAGCCCAGGGCGATGAGGGCCGCCGTGCCGATATACACCGCGTCCGCCCCCAGGGCAATCGCCTTGGCCACATCACCAGCATTCCGAATGCCGCCGGAGACGATGAGAGAAGCCCGGTTGCGGATGCCTTCCTGCCTGAGACGGGTGTCCACCGAGGCCAGTGCCATCTCGATAGGAATGCCCACGTAGTCGCGGATAACCTTGGGGGCGGCGCCGGTGGCGCCCCTGATGCCATCCAGGACGATGATATCGGCCCCGGCCCGCACCATGCCGCTGGCAATGGCCGCCGCATTATGCACGGCAGCAATTTTCACCGAGATAGGCTTGGTGTAGTCCGTGGCCTCTTTCAAGGCATAGATAAGCTGGGCCAGGTCTTCTATAGAGTAAATATCGTGCTGGGGGGCCGGCGAGAGGGCGTCCGTCCCCTGGGGAATCATACGGGTCATGGCTACCTCGGCACTCACCTTCTCGCCGGGGAGGTGACCGCCAATGCCAGGCTTGGCCCCCTGGCCAATCTTTATCTCGACAATCCGGGCGGCATCCAGGTAATCGGCATGGACGCCGAAACGCCCGGAGGCCACCTGGACGATGGTGTTCTGGCCGTATTTATAGAGCTTGGGGTGCAGGCCGCCCTCGCCGGTGTTCCAGAGCGTGCCCACCTCTGTGGCCGCCCGCGCCAGCGACTCATGGACGTTAAGGCTCACGGCACCATAGGACATGGCGGCAAAGAGGACGGGGACCTCGATTTTCACCTGCGGCGGCAGCTCTGTCTTCAGCGTCCCGTCCGGGTTAAGCTCAACCCTGTCCGGCTTGCGTCCCAGGAAGGTGGTCAGCTCCATCGGCTCACGCAGGGGGTCAATGGAGGGGTTAGTCACCTGGCTGGCATTGAGAACCAGGTGGTCCCAGTAGATACGGTGCGGTTTATCGGTGCCCATGCCGGTAAGCAACATGCCGCCCGTTTCGGCCTGCTTGATGATGTCCTCGATAACCTCCGGGCGCCAGTTATAGTTCTCCCGGTATTCCAGAGGGTTCCGGCGGATGGTCACGGCACGGGTAGGACAAAAGAGCACACAGCGGTGGCAGCCCACGCAGTTCTCCTCGCGGCTGCGCACCTCGTTGTCCTCAGCGTCATAGTAGTGGACATCGAAGCTGCACTGGTTGCAGCACACCTGGCACTGGATACAGCGTGCCTGGTCTCTCTCTACCAGGAATTTAGCGGGCATGTATGTTTTCATGTTACTTACCTCTTGCTGACGACTTCATCAGGATAAATCCGAAGCACGAAATCCGAAATCCTAAACAATATC
>JACQTX010000174.1 GCA_016210585.1 Chloroflexota bacterium | reverse complement strand
CCAGTAGTGGAACATGCCATCCGGGAGGCAGTAAAAGCCGGCTCCACGTGGTTCATTTCGGGTCCTGTTAGCATGTTTCGGGAAGAGCTACCCGCTGGTATGTTCACTGATGCCGCTACCCTTAATCAGCCACCTGCGGACATTGCGCCCACCGCCTTGCTCCCGCAGAATCTTCCTGGAGCCTGGAGTCAGCCAATCACCACGGCGGCAGCTATCAGCCAGGCTCTTTCTGTGGCGCATGGAAAAGCGCTTCCCTGGACCACGGTGAAGGCTGCGATTGACTCGGCTATTAGAGCCAGGCTTCTGGAGATGGTGTCTGACTCAGGGCCGTGGCCCTGCGATTGGCCCGGCTCGGCAAGTGTCCGTCTTCAAGTGCCAAAGGAAGTCGTGATACCTCTTCCGCCAACGCGGAAATACGCTGAAGCCGAACTTCAGCCCTCAGAATTGCAGGACATTGTAGATGGCCTCGGAGATCTCGTAAGGGCTGGCGCCGGCCTCAACCTTCGCTTCGTCCTTCGGCTAGAGGCCGGTGACGGAGACAAGATGAAGTCAGAGCAAGTCTCCAAGCTGAACCAGATACTGGCTAAGCTTTGCAGCAAGCTGAGGCTTCAGTAATCTGACGGAGATGACAAGCCTGGCTTTCGTCCAATCTCTCAGGACTGAACTTTTCTCGGTTTCGTTCAATTCCCGTCCAACAAAACGTCTCCTGAACATGAGGTGTCAATCACGACAGCTTGAAGTCTTTTCGACCGTACTGACTCCGAGGGGATAGGACAGTATTTCTTGTTCGTAGGGTCACACCCGACGGGTACGTCATACCCCGAGTTAGTGCTGATAAAGTGGATTAATTATGAATAATGAAATAAAATAGCAGTAACAAAACTGGGAGCCAGGTATGAGTTTACCAAACCCTATCGGCCGTCAGAGAGAGGTCTTATATTTACCGGCGGCGTGACGGCGGCTTACTATGCGGTGAATTTCTTTAGCTTCCCTTTGGTCTATTCACTGCAATACCTGTCCGGTGTGCTCCTTACCTATTTTGTTGCGCTAGGGCTAACAATTTCGCTTCCTTATTTCGTCAATTCTGACGCCGTGCAGAGGTTGCAGTCCCGGGCAATAGCCGAGGAGCGGCTAAGACTGGGCCGTGAGATCCACGATAGTCTTTGCCAGACAATATATGGCTTGCGCCTGGAGCTGCGCCTGCTCCGCCGTGACATCAGCCAGATGGTGTGTCCTGACAAGAGGCTGGCACACCTGGAGGCATTGGTGGACGAGGCCAATAAAGAAGCACGGGAGTCCATAGAACTGCTGCGGTCCATAAGGGATGACCGTTCGTTTCTACCGCAGATAAAGGATAGTCTGGAACACTTCGAAAATGAGACCGGAATTAGCTACGAGCTGGCGGCGCCCGGGGAAGAACCCTATCTGGATGACATAGTAAAGCTCGAGGTCCTGGCTATCTGCGAGGAAGCCCTCCGCAATGTGGCCAAACATTCCGCAGCCCGGCGAGTCATGGTGCGGGTTTTTTCGCCTAATGGCCACCTCCAGGTAAACATTGCCGATGACGGGCGTGGCATGGGCAATGTCAGTTTCGCCGGGGGTCACGGTCTCACGGTCATGAAAGAGCGTGCGGAATCAATCGGGGGAAATCTCCAGGTAGTCAGCGTTCCCGGGAGCGGCACCGAAATAAGCGTGGAGGTCCCGCGGAGATGGCTTCCGCAGCTATAGATCGCCAGATAATAGGTGTGCTTATCGCCGATGACCATCCGGTGGTGCGCAAGGGCCTGTCTGACGCGCTGGGTGCTGAGCCTGATATCCGCGTGCTGGGCGAAGCCAGGGATGGCGTGGAGGCGGCGAGTAAGACGGCACAACTGAAGCCAGACCTGGTCATTATGGACCTGTATATGCCCAAAGTAGATGGCATACAAGCACTGGTTAGCATCAAGGTAAAGCAGCCGGACATCAAAGTCCTGATGTTGACGGTTTCGGACAGAGAAGACGACCTCCTCAAGGCTATACGCTTCGGGGCGGACGGCTACTTCTTGAAAGGGAGTGATGTCACGGACGTTGTCGCCGCGGTCAGGCAGATTGCCCGTGGCGAGACAGTCCTGTCCCCCTACATCAGCCAGAAACTGATGAAGGAGATGCTGGACAAGCAAGGGGTCTTCGGGTTAAGTGCCAGGGAGAAAGAAGTGCTGGAGCTGCTCGGTGAAGGTCTGGCTAATACAGATATTGCCGCGCGCCTCGTCCTCAGCGAAAAAACAGTCAGCACCTATATTTACCGCCTTTTGCAGAAGCTCCATCTGAAGAACCGGGAGGAAGCCATCGCCTACTCCGTCCGAAACCTGCACCATAGTGAGCCTTATTAATAGCTAGTGTCGCGTCTTATAAATAAGTTGACTAATTCCTCTCCCTTT
>JACQTX010000176.1 GCA_016210585.1 Chloroflexota bacterium | reverse complement strand
ATTTATACCAGTTCAGGGCTCAACTATAAAACTTAATTTGGACAAGAGTGGGATTAAAGGGGGATTTCGGAATTCAAAAATCCCTCTCAGTCTCCCCTTCGGCAGGCTCAGGGCAGGCCCTTTACGAAAGGGAGAAGAATTATGCAATGAATTTCTAAGACTGTCATATTAGCATGGAAAATGAAGTAGAGCAAATTCAGATAGCCCGGCTGACCCGGGAAGGCCGTAGCCGGATGGACGATGTCGTCGTGAGAGAGTTTGCCCTCACGATTATACTCAATGACCAGGAGCTGGTCACGTTGCTCTGCACGCCACAATACCTGGACTACCTGGCCGTCGGCTACCTGGCCTCGGAAGGGCTGCTGCAAGACCGGCAGGAAATCAAGCGGGTAACGGTGGACGACCAGAGGGGGGTGGCGCGGGTAGAGACAATGCGACAGAGAAGTCCGGCGGAAGAGATTGTCTTCAAGCGACTCATCACCTCCGGGTGCGGGCGCGGGGCATCCTTCTACAGTGCGGCCGACATCGCCACGCAAAAAGTGGAATCAGAGATGAAGGTCTCCGCTGATGAGATCTTCGACCTGGTGAACAGGTTCCAGCACGGCTCTGAGCTTTACCGGGCCACCGGCGGCGTGCACAGTGCCGCCCTCTGTGACCGGCAAAATGTATTGGTCTTTAGCGAGGACATTGGCCGGCATAACGCCATTGACAAAATCTTCGGCAAGTGCCTCCTGGAAGATATACCAACACAGGACCGCCTGGTCATCACCAGCGGGCGCATTTCCTCCGAGATCATGCACAAGGTCGCCAAGCGCAGTGTGCCCTTCCTCATCTCCGTTTCCGCCCCGACCAGCTTCGGTGTGAAGCTGGCGGACAGCCTGGGCATCACCCTTATCGGCCACGTTCGCGGCAAGCGCATGAATATCTACACTCATGATTGGAGAGTTGTCTAGCGTATGAAGACGAAGGTGGGCGACCTGATGGTGGATCGGCTTATCCGGGTGGGGCCAAAGGACAAAATAAGCGCCGTGATGAGGAAGATCGGTGAGGCGCGAGAGTCCATGCTGGTCTGCGTAGTTGATGACAATGACAAGCTGAAGGGCATAATCACCCCCAGGAAGCTCCTAAAAACCCTGGAGCTGGTCGTTTTCCGGACAACACGCAACCCTACCTTTGAGTGGGGCGATGTCCTCAGCTCTTTGACCACCAGGTATGCGGAAGATATTATGGAGCCAGTCATCAGCGTTAGGCCGGAGGATTATGTCAGGGATGCCATTGATTTGATGCTGGACAAAGCACTCTACGAGCTGCCGGTGGTTGACAGGGGCGGCAAGGTGCTGGGCGAAATTTACTTCTATGATATTATGGCTTGCTGGGCGAAAGACCTGAGGAAGGTCACCATCCGCCCTATGGCTTCGGATGCCGAGCGATGGCGGGCCAGATTGGGGCTGAACCATCCCCACCGCTAGTGCAGCTTCAGGTAATGTTGCATAACAACACGGTTTCAAATCCCTCTCAATCTCCCCTTCGACAGGCTCAGGGCAAGCTCTTTGCCAAAGGGAGAGTCTCCCCCTTTGAAAAAGGGGGATTAAGGGGGATTTCGATACAGACGCTGCAATGACTGTTGCGTTTCCAAAAGGTGGCGCGGTGCAGGTAAAATCCCGTGGACTTTGAAATCTACTATAAGTTTCTTCTCACCCTGGCCATCATACTTTTGGCGGCGCGCGTTGGTGGTGAGATGGCGCAGCGCTACCTGAAGCAGCCACCGGTCCTGGGTGAGCTGGCCGCCGGGATGATTATCTCACCTTTTGCCCTCGGCGGGCTGCTGCATGACCCGATAGTCCTCAACTTCGCTGTTATCCAGGGTGCTTTTGGCCTTGATAGCTTCAGCCCGCTGGAGATTATATCCCAGATCGCCATCGTTGTCCTTCTGTTTGTGGCCGGTGTAGAGACTGACATCAAGTCCTTTACCAGGAATATACTGCCCGGCAGCGCCGTTGCCTTCGGTGGCGTCATTTTTCCCTTTGTCCTGGGCTTCCTGGCCACCATGCTTCTGGGCAACCAGTATGGCCTGGCGGGCTGGCTCTTCATGGGCGCCACGCTGACGGCCACCAGTGTCGGCGTTACCGTCCGATTGTTCCTTGACATGGGCCGGCTGCAGACCAAGCCGGGCACTATAATTGTGGTGGCTGCCGTTGTGGATGATATCATCAGTATCGTTGTCCTTTCGATGGTGGTCTCCGTGGCCCAGACCGGTTCCCTCGGCCTGCCCAATGCCGCCAAGATACTGGTGACCAGCTTCGCGGCCTGGTTTGTCTTACTGATGATTGGCATGCGCGGCAACAGGTTTATCTCGCGCTACCTGCTCGGCCCCTTTCGCAGGTCGGGGACTATGCCGGTGGTGGCCCTGCTGCTGGGCTTCTTGATTGCCTATTTGGCCACTCGGGTCAACCTGCATCCCGTGGTCGGCGCCTACCTGGCCGGCCTGATGTTTGCGGCTACGGCAGATAGAGAAGAAATCCTGCAGATGACGCGGCCCATCATGCTTTTCCTGGGGCCGTTCTTCTTTGCCTATCTGGGGATGCAGGTGCAGGTGTCTTCACTATGGGGCGCTTTGGCTCTGGGCTTAACCCTGCTGGTCGCGGCTATCGTGGGCAAGATGGTCGGCTGCTACATTCCGGCCCGGCTTGTCGGCAAGCTGCGGAACCGGGGCGGCATGATCGTGGGCGTTGGCATGGTGCCGCGCGGTGAGGTAGGGCTGATTGTGGCGGGCGCCGGGCTGCTGGCCGGGGCCATCAGCCGGGAGCTCTTCGGCGTCGCCGTGGCTATAAGCATCATCACTACCCTCATCACGCCGACCATGTTGCGGCCTTTCCTGGTTAAGAGAAGCACCAGGTCACTACTACCTGAGTAACGACCCGAATCTGCAGATTCTTAGAAATCCCCCATGTCTGCTTTATAGCGGGCATCACGAAGTAAAGATCCACGTTGGGTCTTATTCTCCAATTCGGGTGGGTTTCACGCACCCTACGTGGCTAACTAAGGAGACGGTATGGATAAATCTAACGAGGAAAGGTCGGGAGCAATATCCGTAATTCCGTTAACGAAGGTTTCCGGATTTTGAGATGGTAGCTCAAAACCGCCCGGGTCAATATCAGGCAGGTCTGGCATCAAAGGTTCGGCATTCTCAACGGTGGAAGTTTGAGTTGTGCTCACAGGTACAGTTGTGTTCACTGGCTCGGTTGTGCGCACAGATCCAGTTGTGTTCACAGGTCCGATTGTGTCCTCAGATTTAGTTGTTAAAGTATTTCTTCCGCAACTTAATCCCAGACCGACTAGCAATACTATCACTATAAATAGGGCGGATAACCTAACCACATCTTTCCTTTCTTATCTCTCGGAATATGTCCTGGATGCTGAACTGTTATTTCTGGTTAGTTTTCTTCGCAATATCCTGCCACCTGGCACTGAACGTTTGCACCGCCTGCTGTATCGCATCTTTAACTGCTGCCATGTTGGCTGGTGCTGGTGGTTTAGGCGGGGGCTGTGGCTTGGCAGGACCTTGCGGCTTCGTGGTAGTTGCCTTCGGCTTGGCAAGTGTTACCGGGGGCGTGACCGACGATAGCGATAAAGCTGCCGCCAGATCTTTTTCAAGTTGTGACCGGGCACTGGCTAACTCTGCATCCAGGTTCTTAATCCCTAGCTTGTCCTGCTGTTCTTTACTTAGTTTGCCCCAATTTTCCCTGACGGCAGACACGTTAGCATCCGCCATTTTTAATATCAATACCCTGCGGCGCTCATCGAATGTCCTGGCTTCGCCTTGAACCTTCGTAAAGTGGGCTTGCATTTTAGCTCCCAGGTCATTGAAAGCCTCACCCAGTTTTGTCACTTTACCAGAAGTGGGTTGTGTTATTTCTTTGACCTTGGCCTCAACAACTACTTTATTCGCTGCTTGTTTCTGACTCCCAATATTCTTAGCATACTGTTGGACTTGCTGGCTAATCGCTGTCTGCTGCGCCGGTGTTAGGTTTATTCCAGCCGGGATAATAGATTTCCTATACTCCTCTACCTGTGCTTGTATCTCGGCTTTAGACTTATCTTTAAGTTGATTTACGAACTCATCAACCTGTTTTTTCACCTTCTCCTGAAGGGGTACCATGACTGCATCGACCTGCTTCTGCATATCCTCAGCACGAGCTTGATTATCTTTTCGAGAATTCTTGATGTAAGCCTGCAGCTGCTCCAACGCCGCCGTACTTTGTTTATCATTGCTGGCGGAGGCTACTGCCTCCGCCAGACCTTTAATCTGGGGTATTTGGCCGGACAGGTCGGGGACTCTAATCGAACCTCCGAGCGGAGTCAGTGCAGCTGCAACTTGTTGCCAGCCCTGTTGAAATATATCTTGAAACTCTAAGAAACCTTGCGCTTGCCACTGTGCTACGTCAGTGCGAAATTGGAGCCGCTCCTTTTCTATGACGGGATTCACCCCACCTGATGGTGACGTTTCGGCGAGAGCTGAGATTGGTAGTATGAGTAATACTCCCATAAGGGAAAACAATGTGAGAATACTGAACCATCGGTGTTGCATCAGCTTCTCCTTGCCTTAGACTTACCTTCGGTGGTCAACCGAAAGGCACATTTCCGGCGCGCTAATTATACATCCATCAGGCTATTTGTCAATTGTCACATCTGCCTGTTATTTACGATGCAAAACTGGACAGTTAATCCTTGGAAAGTGGACAGTGGGTCTCATTCTCCAATTCGGGTGGGTTTCACCCACCATACGTGGCTAAATCACCTCTGACCGCTTGATATCTCAAAGGTTCAGGCGGCGCATGGCGGCCTCAGGGTAACGGGCGCCGACCACACTGCGAGCAATCCCGTCCATTTCCTTGATGTCTCCGGCAGCGAGGCTAATCTCCAGCGCCTGGATGTTCTCCTGTAGATGACCCCTCTTTCTCGTTCCCGGAATTGGCACAATATCGCTTCCCTGGGCCAACACCCACGCCAGGGCAAGCTGGGAGACTTTACACCCTTTGCCAGCCGCAATCTTCTCCAGTATGCTTATTGCGGCGCGGTTCTTCTGGAGATTATCGCCCTGGAAACGGGGCGTATTCCGGCGTATATCTCCGCTAGCCAGGTCATCAAAGCGCGTCACTTGCCCGGTGAGGAAACCGCGTCCCAGGGGGGCATAGGCCACAAAGCCTATGCCCAGCTCACGGCAGGTCGGCAGGACCTCGGCCTCGACATCCCGCGTCCACAGCGAGTACTCGGTCTGTAAGGCTGTGAGAGGATGGACGGCGTGGGCACGGCGGAGCGTCCCGGGGGAGACCTCGGAAAGCCCGATGCAGCGGACTTTGCCCACTCTTACCAGCTCGGACATAGCGCCTACGGTATCCTCTATGGGCGTCTGGGGGTCAACGCGGTGCACGTAGAATAAGTCAATGTAGTCCACACCGAGCCGCTTCAGGCACGCTTCGCAGGCCTGCTTTACGT
>JACQTX010000019.1 GCA_016210585.1 Chloroflexota bacterium | reverse complement strand
GCCATCTATCTGGAGGAATATGCCCGTGACAGCCGCCTGCGGCGGCTTATTCAGACTAACATAAATAACCTTGCCGGCGTCCCCTCTATTGTTTATGGACTTTTGGGGTTGAGTCTCTTCGTGCAAGCTCTTGCTCTGGGGAGAAGCGTGCTGGCCGGGGCGCTGACGCTGACCCTGATGTCCCTGCCGGTGATTATCATCGCGGCCCAAGAGGCTATCCGAAGTGTGCCCGAAGCCCACCGCCTGGGCGCCTACGCCCTGGGCGCTACCCGGTGGCAGATGGTGCGCCATATAGTTCTTCCGGCTGCTTTCCCCGGGATGTTGACGGGAACTATCCTGGCCATGTCCCGGGCTATTGGCGAGGCAGCTCCGATTATTGCCATCAGCGCTCTGGTATATTTGACGTTTATTCCCAATAGTCCCATGGACCGTTTCACCGTCCTGCCGATACAAATATTCAACTGGATTTCTCGTCCCCAGGCGGATTTCCAGCACCTGGCAGCTGCTGGTATCATCGTTCTCCTTGTCGTTCTGTTGAGCATGAATGCGGTAGCTATCTTTCTGAGGAACCGTTACCAGAAGAGGGTTAGGGAATAGGCATATGGTAAATGAAGCTGCCTGTTTAGAGCTAAATAATCTGGATCTGTGGTATGGCAACTTTCAGGCCCTGCGCCACATCTCTATGGTCATACCTCACCGGCGCATTACGGCTATCATTGGGCCTTCCGGCTGCGGTAAGAGCTCTTTATTGCGTTGCTTCAACCGTATGAACGACCTTATACCGGGTGCCAGAGTCAAAGGAGAGGTGCTTTTTGATGGCCGGAACGTCTATGCCTCTGATGTTGACCCCACCGAGGTCCGCTATCGCATAGGCATGGTCTTCCAGAAGCCTAATCCTTTCCCTAAGTCGGTTTTCGATAATGTGGCTTTTGGTCCCCGTGTCAATGGCGTCGCGGACCGCCTGGCAGAGGTGGTGGAACGCGCGCTGCACCGGGCGGCACTATGGGATGAGGTGAAAGACCGCTTACACAAAAGCGCCACGGATCTCTCCGGGGGGCAGCAGCAGCGGCTCTGTATTGCCCGGGTGCTGGCCGTGGCGCCTGAGGTTATCCTGATGGACGAGCCCTGCAGTGCCCTTGACCCCGTGGCCACCCTGAAAATCGAGGACTTGATGCGGGACCTGGCACAGGACTATACTATCGTCATTGTCACCCACAACATGCAGCAGGCCGCCCGCGTCTCGGATAACACCGCCGTGATGATGATGGAGCCGGACCGGGCCGGGGTCCTGGTGGAGTATGGCCCTACCCCGCAGGTGTTTACCAATCCCAAAGACAAACGGACCGAGGACTACATCACCGGCCGCTTTGGTTAAGTGGAGGTATCAACATGGAGATTAGAGCGGTTTTCCACAAAAAGCTGAAGGAGATTCAGGACAGTATTCTGGAGATGGGGCAGATGGTGACCGAGGCCATCACCCGCTCTGTGGAAGCGTTGAAGAACAGGGACACCGCTGCCGCCCGCCAGATTATTGCCGACGACCAGAAGGTGAACCACAAGCGCTTTGAGATTGAGGAGAAGTGCATCGAGCTTATCGCTACCCAGCAGCCGGCGGCCAGCGACCTCCGCACTATTATCACTGTCCTCAATATTATCATTGAGCTGGAGCGCATTGGTGACTACGCGGTAGGCCTTGCCAGGATTGTGCTCCTCATCGCCGATGAGCCACTTCTAAAGCCTCTGATTGACATACCGCGCATGGCGGAGAAGACAATTGACATGCTCCACCGCAGCCTGGACGCCTTTATCAAGCGTGATGCCGAGGCTGCCTGGAAAATCGCTGCTGAGGATGACGAGGTGGACCATCTCTACGACCAGGTCTTCCGCGAGCTTTTGACCTATATGATTGAGGACCCGCGGACCATCAGCCGGGCGACGCGCCTCATGTGGGCAGCGCACAACCTGGAACGCAGTGCTGACCGGGTGACCAATATCTGCGAACGGGTGGTCTTCACCGTCACCGGCAAGATGGAGGAAATAGGAGCGTCCAAATATTAGCCGGCGTTGGTAGTTGACACACACCTTCGCCCCAGTTTCATGAGATAGAAAATACCAACCGAACTGTCATTCTGAGGAGTCCTTCACCCTTGTAGTGAAGGACGACGAAGAATCTCGGGGAGGGGAATACATATCACCAGACCGAGACTACGAGTCCTTCTATAGCGGACTGGCGGTGTCACTTCATCGAAAGGAGTAAAGACTTGATTAGACGCAGTGACGGGCGCAGTTGGGATGAGCTGCGCCCAGTGACGATAACCACCGGCTTTCAAAGCTTTGCCGAGGGTTCGGCACTTATTGAGCTGGGCAAGACCCGGGTAATCTGTGCCGTGACGGTGGAAGATAGGGTGCCAAACTTCCTCAAGGGCAAGGGCACCGGTTGGATAACGGCGGAGTATGCCATGCTGCCCCGCTCTACAGTGACCAGGACGCCGCGTGACTCCGTCCAGGGCAGGGTTGCCGGCCGGAGCCAGGAAATCCAGCGTCTCATTGGCCGGTCACTGCGTGCGGTGACTGACCTCACAGCACTGGGAGAACGGAACCTGATTGCGGACTGTGATGTCCTGCAGGCGGACGGTGGCACCCGTACGGCAGCTATCACGGGCGCCTATGTCGCCCTCTATCAAGCATTGCAGAACATGGTGAGCATGGGCGTCATCGCCACCATGCCGGTGAAGCATGCTGTGGCGGCCACAAGTGTCGGCATTGTCCATAATACCATGCTCCTGGACCTCAACTACGATGAGGATAGCACGGCAGAGGTGGACTTCAACGTGGTGATGACCGACGAGGGCAAATTCGTGGAAATTCAGGGCACCGCCGAAGGTAAGCCCTTCGCCCGGGATACGGTGGACTCCCTGCTCTCGCTCGCCGAAAAGGGTATCAACCAGCTCTTCCAGGCCCAGCAAGCCGCCCTGACGAGCATCAAAAGGGGGCGGTAGTAACTAATACAAACGCAATAAATGAAGTGTCATCGCGAGGAGCCCCGATTTCATCGGGGCGACGAAGCAATCTCCTTCGCTATGGTATGAGATTGCTTCGGCTTCCGCCTCTGGCGGAATGCACTCGCAATGACAGTTTTTGGAGCGTTAATTAATGCGTTTATATTAGCACCGGTTGCTGCTCGATGACTTTGGCCACTTTGTCCCTCAGCTTTATGTCCGCTCTCTCTAGCATCAAGCCTGTAGCCAGAACTTGACCCCGGAAACAATGAAATAGACGCCCAGTCCTGCCAGGGCCACGCCGCAGGCGAAAATCAGCCAGCGATAGACGGTATCATTGATGGCCTTCTTGCCGGAGGCAACAGCGAAGGCCACCAGCGAATACCAGCCAAGGTCGGCCAGGATGTGCCCGGTGAAGAAGGAGGCCACGCCCGCCAGCGATAGCTGCAGCGACCATATGAGATAGGTCAGCCCGATGGTAGCCCACCAGAGGAACCAGTATGGGTTGGCCATGCTCGCCAGAATCCCGGAGAACACTAGCTTACGGCCACGCTGCAGACTCATCCCGGGCGCAAACCTGGGGACAGTGACCCCGCGCCACCCCTGTTTTACGGCACTCAGTCCTAGCCAGATGAGCACCAAGCCGCCGGCAATGCCGATGATGCTCGATACCAGCCCGAGGCCGATAAACCGGCACAGCCCCAGCACCAGGAGGACGACCAGTGTCAGCTCCAGAATGGCGTGACCCAGGATAAGCAGCGGCCCGGCACGGAAGCCGCTCTGCGCCGCCTGGCCGATAGCTACCGCCAGGAGCGGGCCCGGCATCATCGCCCCGGAAAAGGCCACAATAAAAGAGGTCGTAAAAATAATAACGAGTGTCGCTTCCGGCACAAGCTGAGTATAGCAGGGAAAGGACGGCTGGTTCAAACGCAAAGGGGGTTCAGGCGTCCCTGAGAAGTAAGAACCGAGGCTTTTACTGGGACAAAAGCGCACCCAGCTTCTGAAGCGTCTCAGTTGTGGTTTCTTCCGGTAGTCTGCAAATCAGCTCAGCATTGCGTGCTCGCCAATCGAGGCTCTTCACTTGGTCGGAGAGGATGGCCCCGCTGACAGCCAAGTTGGGAGGGATAATGACCTCGAAAGGATAACCTTTGACATGGCTTGTGATGGGGCACATGATAGCGAGTCCTACTTTACCATTATATGCTGCGGGTGATAAGACGACCGCCGGCCGGCGACCGGACTGCTCATGGCCTGCCTGTGGGTCCAACGTTATCCAGACAGCATCACCGCGGTCGGTGACGTATGCTTCGGTTTTCACCAGGCTTCCTGACCGACAGCAGTCCCCGTATTGACCTCGTGGTGGATATTTGTCTCCGTGACCTGCGCCAGCAGCCGTTCGAGAGTTACGGGAGACTCCCTGACAGGCTCTACAATAAGTCTGCCATCTTCCAGCGATATATTTACTTTCGCATCACCTTCGAGACCTATTTCGTGGGCAAATGCTTTAGGAATGCGCACCGCCAGACTGTTTCCCCACTTCTGGACACGGCTTTGCATGTGACTACCTCCATTGACGTATCCACAATGATGATACACCAGGTGGAGGTGGTTTGCAAGGGAGACCATGGCGACTCACTATGTCTTTGCCAAATCAGAGAGCACTCCGTGGAATAGTCCTGCCGCTGCGATACTTGTTCCACGGAACTGAAGGATCTATCGACTCTAAGTTCGGAAAGCGCTTGTAAAAGGTTTTCATTTTCTTTAGAGAGCTTTTGGCAATATGCAAGTCACGGGCAAAAGTGGCATTTTCATTCTCGAGAAAGTAGCCCATCTGGTTAAGTCTTTGTGTGAACTGCTTCATCGCATGAACCGCAAACCAGAATCCTCTTGTATCTGCCCGCAGATTCCTTTTCGCTACATACAAAGCTTTCAACGCGGCCGCCACAGCTATTTCGTAAGCTATTTCAATGAGAGCCAATTGCTCCTCGAGAGGACTCGAATCCAGGGAAAGCTTTTCAATGGCAGTAGCTGCCTTAAACCTAATTGCGACTTCATCTTCAATCCTGTGAATCCTGACGGGAAAGAGCATTAGACCCCCTTCCCCCAAAGTAACAAATACCTGTTTATGAAATCTAGCGGAGACTTACCTTCCTCCAGGTGCCGGGATAGGACCCAAGACACAGTAATATGTTCATAGAAATTTCTCGCCGCACCCTGAGCAGCTTTCTGAAAAGCTGGATGAGTTCGATTGATGAATACGGTATTCTCAAAGAGCCGTCCTATGTTATCCAGGCCTGAGTCCTCATAGCTTACCATTAGTGAGGCACGCTTCTTATAGCCCTCATATTGCTTGCCTCGTTCCTTAACATTCTCACTTTGTCCAATTCGTTGGCCAATTCCGCCGTCAGGGAGTGCCTCTACGCCACTGCCTTGTCCAGCGCCGCCGAATGTCCCTGTAATGGCTGTCCCGCCCTCTTCTAATTGCCCGATAGGTTCAGCATTATTATCAGGTAAGATTCCGACCGCTTTCTCATTAATACGCCCCCTTCGCCCAAGCAAAGGATTGAGTTCTGGGAAATCATTAAGCATATTCTGTAAGACCTTCTGTATTTCCTTCTCCAACGGATGCAAGTTTGCCTGCTGCTTCTCTCTTGAAACAACAATCTCCCCCAATTTGCGAAGAATAGGCTCAAGGGCTTCTTGCACCGCTTTACGACAAGCGTAGTACTTCTGAAGGCTTGTTGCATCTTTTAGGAAATCTGCTTTGTTTATAATCAGAATCTCAGAGAGCGCCGGAATTTCCACAATTCCAGTTATATACGCTGGATTTTTGGGAAGTATCCCAAGCCAGTCCCATCCGCGTTTAATCACTTTTCCATAGGTCGATATGGCTACCCCCCTTAACTCTTCATCCAATTCCTCAACACATTTCACTATGAACCCGACGCCAATTGGCTTCTGGCGGCGACCTCTATATACAGAGAAATATTCACATTGCCCTTCTGGCAATGGTTTTGCGGCCACTGACATACCGTCCACCCGAAAGTGTATCTTCTGTGGGTATATCATGCCTAATATGTTGCCAAATTTCTCATCAAGAAGTGGATAGAAATGCTTCCTTACGACATCCTCAATGTAATCACTTCGTAGCAAACAGGAAGAACTATCTTTGAGATTTACCGTGATTGCAGTTCCCGTTAGTGATTGGACTCTCCCTTTGGGAAATACTGGTCGCCAAGGTGCTCTGAGAGCAGTTTCGAGCCACCATTCGGATGCATCGTGAGATTGTGAAGTCCTAGTTTCGGTAGTAACTTTGCCCATAAGTAGGGACAATTTGGCACCCACTCCCGCAAAACCTATGCCTTCGCCCCTCACCTTTGTAGTAGCAGCGATGTCATGATATTGTTCCAGTTCTTCACGGGTCATTCCCTTACCATCGTCTATTATCGTAATGGCCCTATTCCTACTATCAGTCATAAAGCTGATTCCAGTCGGCTGTGCGTCCAAAGCGTTGGCAATCAGTTCGACAATGATGGTTTCATTCAATGGCAGAGGATAGCTATCACGAATGTCTTCCAGAAGGTGCTTGAGGTTGACTCGCGTTTCTTTATCTGGAGGAGCTACGAACAATCGTTTCAACATGCTGTTATCTCCGGTCTCGATAGTCCGGCACGATATTTTGCGAAAGCAACTATATTATATCACATTGAGCCGCGAAATCTGATGGTCGCGACTACTCCCTCTTCAGCCTCTCCACCAGTAGCGACACGACTTTGAAAAGGTCGCCGACGGTGACACATATCCCTACAAGGTCTCAGGCGTTAACCAGCCCGGAGGTTCTCCAGGAGAACCTTTCGTTGTTCGGTGCCGCCAAAAACTCTTTCCTTGGCGGATAGAATCTCGATGCCCGCTATGCGACCCTCGGCGTCATAGTCCACCGCAATGTCCTGGTCAAGGCGCTTGGTAGTAACAGTCGCCGCTTTCAGTTCAATATATAGAGCATCCGCTTCTGGGTCATATTTGACTTTCATTGGCACCTCCTAGAAATAAAACACGTAAACTGTAATCACGATAATATAGTCTGACTCTTCCTTGAAGATAGGCACAACTGGCTGGTCTTATCTTATACTGTTTCCCGTTCCAATAGTCATTGTAGGGAAATCCGCAGGGCACTCAAATCTTCCCGCCTTTGCCGGTGTCCAGGTGCCCTGCCTGATGGTTTGGATTACTTCAGACTTTTTGGTGCCCCGTCTCTGCATGTTCTCCAGAGCATGACGAGTAAATCTGATGGGCTTGGACACCATAATCTACTCCCCCTTCAGTCTCTCCACCAGCAGCGGCACGATTTTGAAAAGGTCGCCGACGATGCCGTAGGTGGCGACGTTGAAGATGGGGGCATTGGGGTCGTCATTGATGGCCACGATGATGTCCGCCGTCTGCATGCCGGCCAGGTGCTGGACAGCCCCGGAGATGCCGCAGGCAATATAGAGCCTGGGGCAGACGGTTTTGCCCGTCTGCCCGACCTGGTGCGAATATGGTATCCAGCCCTCATCCACGGGCGGGCGTGAAGAGCCGAGGGCGGCACCCATGACCTTAGCCAGCTCAGCAAGTAGCTGGAAGTTCTCCGGCTTGCCCAGGCCACGTCCGCCGGAAACAATAATGTCGGCATCTTCCAGCTTCACCCGCTCCGTCAGGTCGGCAACAAAGTTAAGCAGCTTTGTTCTTGACGTTACGGCGGCACTATTGAAATCCACCTGGATTATCTGTCCCCGCCTCTGGCTATCAGGTGTGCCTTTCTTGAAGACGCGCGGACGCACTGTAGCCATCTGCGGGCGTTTCGCGGGACAGATGATAGTGGCCATGATGTTGCCACCAAATGTGGGCCGGGTCTGCAAAAGGAGCCGCTCTGTCTCATCAATATCAAGCCCGGTGCAGTCGGCGGTAAGACCCGTTTTCAGGGTAGCCGCCACGCGCGGGAAGAAGGCCCGCCCGAAGGGCGTGGCCCCGGCCAGGACTATCTCCGGTCGGTGCTCCCGGACCAGCTTGACCAGAGCCTGGGCGTATATCTCTTCCTGGTTGGTGGCCAGGGACGGATCATCCAACAGATAGACCTTGTCAGCACCGTAAGCCGCTAGCTGGCCGGCTTCACCTATGTTATGCCCGAAACAGACGGCGGCGAGGTCGGTGCCCAGGGCATCCGCCAGCTCCCGGCCCTTGGCCAGCAGCTCATAGCCGACACCCTTGAGCTTGCCGTCCCACTGCTCGGCGAAGACCCAGACGCCGTGGTAATCACCGGCATCGGCTGCCGGGGAGGCAAAAGCCGTCTCAATGACTATGGAGTCGGAAGGGCATATCACCCGGCAGGCACCGCAAAGGGTGCAGCCTTCCTTGATGTGGGCCACATCATTAACAAGCTCAATCAGCCCGAAGGGGCACACCGGGACGCAGCTACCGCACCCGGTGCATTTATCACTATCAACACGAATTCCCATCTTCACCCTAACCCGGACAAGCCGGGAATAATGTAGCTTTCAGCTGTCAGCTATTAGCCATTGATTGCGAACGATAAGCTGAAAGCTGACTGCTGAGCGCTGACAGCCTTGTCAAATTACCTTTGTCTCCCTCAGCTTTTCGATGAGGCTGTCCACCTGGGCGGACAGGTCACCCTGAAGGACCTCGCCGTGGTGGACGCGCTGGGGAAAGAAAATCTTGACCACCTTAGTCGCCGAGCCGGAGAGTCCCACCGCTGCCGGGTCAATACCCAGGTCGGCGGCGGTCCAGACGGGTATCTTGGCACTCTTCGCCCGAGTCATGCCGCGCAGGGAGGGCAGGCGGGGCACGTTAATCTCCTTGACCACGCTGAGGACAGCGGGCAGCGGCGTCTCAATGACCTCATGCCCTTCCTCGACCATGCGCTGGAGACACATCCGCCCGTTGGCTATCTCCTCAATCTTGCTGGCATAGGCGACAAAGGGCAGTCCCAGCATCTCCGCCAGTTCCGGGGCCACCTGCCCGGTGTCCCCGTCCACCGTCTGCCGCCCGCAGATGATGAGGTCGTATGCTCCGATTTTGGCCATTGCTCCGGCCAGCGTCCAGGCGGTGGCCAGGGTATCAGCGCCGGCAAAGGCACGGTCGCTCAGCAGAATAGCTTCGTCCGCGCCGACGGTGATAGCCTCGCGCAGCATCACCTCAGCCTGGGGCGGCCCCATAGTGAGGGCGATTACCTTGCCCCCGTAGCGCTCTTTAAGGCGGACGCCCTCCTCAAGGGCGTAGGTATCAAAGGGGTTAGTAATATTCTTGATGCCCTGCCGGATGAGGGTGTTGGTCTGAGGGTCAATCTTGACTTCGGTGGTGCCCGGGACCTGCTTGAGGCAGACGACGATGTTCATGCGTGACGGCCCTTGCGTTTCCGCAGCTCCAGGGCAATGGTATTGCGCAGGACCTGGTTGGTGCCCTCGTAGATTTGCATAATCTTGGCGTCCCGCATCATCTTCTCCACCGGGTAGTCCCGCATGTAGCCCGTGCCGCCACAGACCTGCACGGCGTCCGTGGTGACCTTCATGGCCATATCCGAGGCAAAGACCTTGGCCATAGCGGACTCCTCGGTAAAGCTGCGGGCACCGCCGTCTATCATGCGGGCTACGGCGTAGGTGAGTGCCCGTGCCGCCTCCACCCCGGTAGCCATGCCGGCGAGCATGTCCTGGACAACGGGCTGGGCGATGATGGGATGACCGAACTGGACGCGCTGGCGGGCGTAGTCCACGGCGGCTTCGAGGGCGCCCTGGGCTACGCCCAGTGCCTGGGCGGCGATGCCCGGGCGGGAGCGGTCCAGCACCCGCAGCGTCAGGATAAAGCCGATGCCCTCTTTGCCGATCAGGTTCTCCTGCGGGACGAAGCAGTTGCGGAAGACCAGCTCCCTGGTGGCCGAGGCGCGGATGCCCATTTTCTTTTCCTTCTTGCCAAAGGTGAACCCGGCCATACCCTTCTCCAATATAAAGGCGCTCGCCCCGCGCGCCCCCTTCGCCTTGTCCGTCAGGGCAATTACCGTCTAGATTTCCGCCTCGCCGCCGTTGGTGATGAACTGCTTGGTGCCGTTGAGCACATAGCCGCCCGGAACCTTTTCGGCGGTGGTCTTCATGGCACTGGCGTCGCTACCGGCGGTTGACTCGGTCAGGGCGAAGGCGGTCAGCTTCTTGCCGGCGGCGACATCGGGCAAATACTTCTGCTTTTGTGCCTCGGTGCCATGCTCCAGTATAGGGAAAGCCCCCAGTGCCGTGGCGGCATAGCAGAGGGCCACGCCGCTGCAGATGCAGCTCAGCTCCTCCACCACCAGGCACAGGTCAAGGCAGCCGCCACCCAACCCCTCGAACTGTTCCGGGATAAAAACGCGGAACATATCACTGCTGGCCAGGTCCTGCATAATGGCCCAGGGAAACTCTTCCTTTTCATCAAGCTCCGCCCGCACGGGCAGCACCCTCTCTTCCGCAATGCGCCTGGCCAGGCTCTTAAAGGTCTGCTGTTGCTCACTCAGAAAATAGTCCAGAGTAGCCTCCTTCCGGCATATTTGACGAGTATGGAAACAATAGCCTTATTATAGGAAAAGAGTAGTGGATAGTTCAAGAATTGGCACTTGGCGGCAAAATTAGATAGACATATTTCCTCGCCCCTTGCGGGAGAGGAATAAAGCCCGTCCTGAGCTTGCCGAAGGAGGGGGTGACTTCAATTTCACCCTCATTCCTTCGTTACACTCAGGACAGGCTCTAACCTTCTCCCATCAAGGGGGCTTTGCCCAAAATGTCATTCTGAGGAGCACATTCGCTTCGCTCAGTGTGAACTCCGCGACGAAGAATCTCGGCGGTCCGAAAGTCAAAAAGGAGAGAAAGAGATTCTTCGCTACGCTCAGAAT
>JACQTX010000169.1 GCA_016210585.1 Chloroflexota bacterium | reverse complement strand
GAGTTAGAGTGAGGGGGAATTCAACACCCTCACCCATGCCTCTCCCATCAAGGGAGAGGAGTCTGGCTATTTTCATAACAATGACAGCCGAGGCGGTAAACGCTTTGCAAGAACAGAAAAGAGGGGGCTATGCCCCCTCTTTTGTTGACCGAGCCAATAGGTCTATTAAAGTATCAAACCAGCCCGCGCTTATTCGCCGGGCTGTGGCCGTCGGCCTTTGACCTCCAGCAACTCGATGATCAGGCCGTAGGCAGCCTTGGGATGGACCATAGTCTCGTAGAACTCGCCAAAGCGCGGGTCCTCCAGCTTCATAATATCGCTAATCCTGACCCCTTTAGCCCGCACCTCGGCCAGGGCTTTAGGAAGGTCGCGCACCTCCAGCGCCAGGAACTGGAAGGACGGTGCCGATAGCTTGTGTATTTTGCCTGTAGGCAACTCGTCATTTACGGACTCGCTGACCTCTATGCCAAAGGGCTCCTCTTCGCCAATCCAGACGTCCCGGCAACGGTGCCCGAACTTCTCCATCCATGGCTTCATTGGCCCGACCTTGGCTCCCAGCACATCCCGGAAGAACTCCACCACCTTGTCCATGGTGCCCTTCTCACAGCAGGCATTCAACCCCATGACCCTGATAACTTCCTTGAAATTGCCTCCTTAAGAACCCAAATTTTGCAAGACTGGAGCTACCACTCCGTATCGGGAGGCCGTTTCCCCTTTATCTCGATTAGCTCGATGAGCAGGCCGCCGGCACTTTTGGGACGAATCATGCTCTCGTAGAAACCATCGAAAGAGGGGTCGGCTATCTTGAGCTTATCGCTGCACTCAATGCCACGTGACCGCAGCTCGGCGATGGCCTTATCCAGATCATCGACCTCAAGGCCGAGTGCCTGGAAAGCGGGCGCGTATTTCCGGTGCTGTTTGCCCATGGGCAGGCTCTCGTCCACCGCCTCGCCGACCTCTACGCGGAAAGGGGCTTGTCTCCCCAGCCAGACACCGCGGGCACGGTGGCCATACATGGTCAGCCACTCCGATGGCGGGCTGAGCTTGCCACCCACCGCCGTGAAGATGTCCAGGACTCTTTCCATCGTCCCGGCCTCGCAAAAGGCACTGACCGAGAGCACCCTTTTGATCTTTAACACGCCCTGACCTCGCCAGGCTGCCAGCTACTTCTTCGCCTTCTTCTGTGCCGTGGCCGGTACTTTCCGCTTCCCCTCGATTAGCTCGATGAGCAAGCCGTAGGACTGCTTGGGGTGTATCATGGCTTCATAGAGATATTCCCATTCAGGGTCTTCTATTTTAGCTTTGTCGCTAATCCTGATGCCCTTGGCGCGC
This sequence comes from Chloroflexota bacterium, assembly GCA_016210585.1. Classification (GTDB taxonomy): domain Bacteria; phylum Chloroflexota; class Dehalococcoidia; order Dehalococcoidales; family JAFGLR01; genus JACQTX01. Next base: position 4,346 of record JACQTX010000169.1, on the reverse strand, counting down.
ACCTCGGCAATGGCCTCGTCCAGGTTGTCTACCTCCAGGCCGAGGAACTGGAAGGTGGGTGCGGACCGGGCATGCTGCTTGCCGATGGGTAAATCGTCATTAATGGACTCGCTTATCTCCAGGGCGAAGGGCTTCTGCATTTCGGTGCCCAGGTAGGCAATCCGGGCGCGGTGCCCATACTGCGCCAGGTGCGGCATATCCGGGCCGATATTGGCCCCCATATCCTCGAAAAGCTTGATTACCCCCTCATAGTCTCCCTTCTTGCACAATGCGTTGATGCCCATGACTCGCTTGATTCTCACTACTACCTCCTTAAGTATTTATTTCCTGAGCCTGACGCTACACCCGGGACAGCCCGTCCCCAAGCGATTATATTTATACCATTACCGTGCGCTATTTTCAAGGTAGCCAATGACGGGAGGGACGCCTTGGTTCTTGGATTCTTGGGAACACCCAAAAGCGTCATTGCGAGCGCATCCGCCTTCCTTGTGCGAAGGAATGGTCGCGCTATGACATTTTGGTGACCCCGTGAGCCTTTAGAACCTATGAGGTTACTGATTTGAATGCAAATCCACGGATTATGGTGACGTTCCGGCTCTTGACGTGATCTGGCCGATGGTATATCATGCGACAGTGTGGCGACATAGCTGCGCCGCATGGTCAATGGGGGTCAGCCATGACAGAGCCGTTTCTGGTAGCACAAGACCTGCATAAGAGCTTCAATGACCATAAGGCCGTCAACGGTGTTTCTTTCACGGTCGGTAAAGGTGAAATTTTTGGTCTCCTCGGGCCGAACGGTGCCGGCAAGACTACCACCATCCGCATCCTGGCCACCGTCCTCGAGGCGGACCGCGGTGACGCCACCATCGGCGGCTACTCCCTGAAGAATAGCCCCGGCGCTGTCCGCACGCTCATCGGGGTCTGCCCCCAGGACCTGGCTTTATACCCTGACCTTGCGGCGCTGGACAACCTTGTCTTTTTTGGCCGGATGGTGGGCCTGAGTGGCAAGGAGGCCAAGGCTCAGGCCATGGCCAACCTGGAGCTTATGGGCCTGGCCAACCGGGCCAGGGGCAAAATCGAGAAGTTTTCCGGCGGCATGAAGCGGCGCATCAACCTGGCCATTGCTCTCATGGGCCACCCCCGTCTTCTCTTCTTGGACGAGCCTACAGTAGGTATTGACCCTCAATCACGCCACAATATCTACGAGACCATCCAGGGACTGCAGGCCAATGGCATGACCATCCTCTATACCACCCACTACATGGAGGAGGCTGACCGGCTCTGTGACCGCGTGGCGATTATGGACGGCGGCCAGATAATTGCCCTGGGCACGCCGCGCGAGTTGAAAGGCCAGGCGGGTGATCCCGATAAGACCACGCTGGAGAGCGTTTTCCTCAACCTCACCGGGCACAGCCTGCGCGATGACTGATGTCTAAAGCCATAATCGTTGCCCTACGGGAAGTCCGCACCTATCTACAGGACAAGGCTGACCTCGCCTTCAGCCTCCTCCTGCCCATTGGCATTTTTGCCCTGATGTATGGCGCCTTCGGCGGGCAGGACCTGTTCCACGGCACGGCATATATCGTCAATGAAGACGGCAACGGTAAATTCGCCACGATGCTGCTGGAGCGCCTGGAGGCGCTGGAAAGCCTGGATGTGGAGCAGCTTACCCCAGCGGAGGCTGACCGCAAGCTCAACCGCTCTGACCTGCGGATGGTGGTCATCATTCCGGAGGGTTTCTCCGATAGCCTGACGGCGGGGAAGACGGCGTCCCTGGTCTTCAAGCAGCGAGGCAACGGTGGTGACGAGGGCCAGATTGTGGCCAGCCTGGTGCGGGGCGTGGTGGAGGAGATTGAGCAAGAGCTACAGGTGCAAGCACAGGTCAAGACCCTGGCACCGAGCGGTATTCCGGCGGCCAGGATCGAGACCACTGTAGAAAAGTTCCTGGCGCGGGACCGGCAAAGTCCCATCGTTGCCATCAAAGAAATCCCGGTGGGCAATAGCCGTCCTGACCCGGTGAAACAGTTCATGCCTGGCATTATCACCATGTTCGTCCTGTTTGCAGTTACCCTGACCGCACAAACCATTGTCGAAGAGCGGCGCAAAGGGACTCTGGAGCGGCTGCTGACCACCCGATTGAGTACGGGTCAGCTTTTTATCGGCAAATTCCTCGCCAGCCTCGGACGTGGCTTTGTGCAGACGCTCATCCTGCTCGTCCTTGCGGGCATCGTCTTCCGCGTCTTCACACCACTGTCTTTCGTGCAAGCTGTAGTCATTGCCCTGGTTTTCGCCGCCGCAGCCGGCGTGATCGGCCTGATTATCGGCTCGGTGGCGCGCACGCCTGACCAGGCAACCTGGATGGCGGTCTTTATCACCATGTTCATGACCATGCTGGGCGGCACTTTCTTTACCGTTTCCAGAGGTTCAGTGCTCTATATTCTGGGGAAACTTTCACTCAATACCTATGCTAATGATGCGTTTAAGGGTCTGATTGTCCGGGGAGACTCGCTGGCAGATATGGGGCTTGAGCTGGGTGTGCTGATCGGTGTTGTAGCTATCGGGCTGGTACTGAGCCGCGTCCTTTTCAGGGCGGTGCCCGGGGGCAGATAGTATGGACCTGAGACATATCTGGTTTATCGCGCTCAAAGACCTGCGGCGGTTCACCACTGACCGCCTGGCCCTCTTTTTCTTTGTCCTGTTCCCTTTTATGTTCATCGTCCTGTTCAACTTTCTCCTCAGCGGCACGGGTGGCCGGGACGAGCGGTTGCACCTGAGCCTGGTCACACGGGAGGCCCCGGGCGGGCTGAGCTACCAGATTATCGAAGCACTGGAGACAAAGGATGATAGCCAGCTCCAGCCCGGCCAGCCGAAGATAATCTGGCTAAAAGACTACGATGCTGCGTGGCAAAGGGTGGCGGACGAAAAGCTGGGCGGCTTCATCAGTTTCCCGGCTGACTTTACCCAGAGCGTGTTGATGGGCTATGGGACGCAGCTTGAGGTGGTGGTTGATGCCGGGGCCGCCGAAACACGGGCAGCCCTGGACGGACTAGCCCGTACCATAGCTGCCGAAGTTACGGCCCGCCAGGTGACGGACAGCGCGATTATCGCTCTGCTAATAGAGCAGCAACTACAAAGCACCGGCAGAGTGGGCGATATTGGCCCGGCAATAGAGCGACTTTTTGCCGGTCAAGCAACGCCGGCGGCCCCGAAAGCATTGGTTGAATTCAAGGTGGAGCATGTCGGTGACATAAAGGCGATGAACCCTTCCAACTACGTCATTCCCGGCTACCTGGTCATGTTCGTTTTCTTTGCCGCAGCGCTGGGGGCGGAGACCATTGTCCGGGAGCGGCAGAATAACACCCTGGAGCGGCTGCTGGCAAGCTCGGTCAGCCGTAACTCCGTCTTGGGCGGCATCTTTCTGGGGACCGCCTTCAAGGGGCTGGTCCAGATAATCATTTTCTGGACCGTCGGCGTTCTGGCCTTCAAGATAGACCTGGGCCTAGCGCCCGTCGCGGTGATTATCCTGTCCATCCTGATGGTGCTGATGTCTGCGGCTTTTTCCGTCATGCTGGCCACACTGGCGCGCTCGCAGCGGGCGGCTGGCTCCATTGCCGTCCTGGTCTCCCTGCTACTGGCGCCCCTCGGCGGCTCCTGGTGGCCCCTCTTCATAACACCTAGGTGGATGCAGTCCTTGGCCAAGCTGACGCCGCATGGCTGGGCCAACACCGGCTTCAATAGGCTCATGGTGTTCGGCGGCGATTTCGCCTCGGTAGTCCCGGAGCTGCTGGCCCTGGCCGTCTTCGCCATCGGCTTTGCCATCGTGGCCATGCTGCGTTTTCGCACCAAAGCCGTGTAGATAGGCCCAAGCTCTTAATCAGACCTCTAGCGCGAATGTTGTGAGGCTCTGAAGTCCAGGTGCGGTCACCATCGAAGGTAGCGGAGTTCCGCACACCTCAGTGCGTCCCGCGAAACACAAGAATATGTAGGCAGTCCTGCATGGTCTGAAGTGACAGCCCTTACCCCTTAAATCCCCTCTCCCGTGTGGAGGAGGAAATTATGGAAAGAAGGGAGGTGAAGCCTCCTTTCTTTGTTATTCTTTCCCTTCTCCTAACCAGGCGCCTTGTCCCAAAAAGTCGGCTACAATTATCTCATGCTGTGTTGGGGTTTATTACGTTCACGTGTTGCGGCAGACTCTTTCGATAACCCAAAATCAGCGATTGGCCACCGTAGGGCAGGTTTCCCAACCTGCCCGCCACTTCTTAAACGGTGACATAATCATAGAACAGCGACACTCAGTAAGAGCCATCCGCGAAACGCGGTTTTGGGGGCGAGAAGGGACGACACAG
>JACQTX010000164.1 GCA_016210585.1 Chloroflexota bacterium | reverse complement strand
TGGGTTGACCGCTTCGTGGAAGTCAAGCGACTCATCTACGAGCCAAAGCGAGACATTTCTATTGAACCGATGGTTTATACACCCAAGGAGCTAGAAGAACGGCTGGCAATGGGCGATGATTTTGTAGAGGAAATTCTGACTAAAGGGGAAGTGCTGTATGCCCGATGAACCGAACCAAACGAATCTCACTTCGCGGTGGTTTTTGCGAGCGGAGCACGATCTGCAAACTGCCCAGATTGCCCTGCGGGCAGGTGGGCCTACAGATACTGTCGCAATTCTCCTCCAGCAGGCGGTTGAGAAGTATCTTAAAGGTTATCTCTTGAGCAAGGGCTGGAAACTAAAAAAGATTCATGACCTCGAAGAACTGGTCACTAAGGCTGCAGTCTACGATAAGGCTCTTGCGCAGTTTCTTGACCTTTGCCGTGCTCTCTCAGCTTCTTATCTACAAGCTCGCTATCCGGATAGACCCGCTGAGGATTATACTCCAGAAGAAACTGCCGATATGCTAAAGCAGACCGAAAAGCTTATCAGCAAGATAAAAGAGGCAGTGGGGAAATGAGGTGGTTTGAGCTTCAGTGAAGCTCAGGAGTAAGTATATGTTACTCATAGACGGCGCCATATACGAACCGTGGACACCACCGAACGAAGATGAGTTCGAAAGCGTGTTCAGTGAACACGCTTCGGACATTTTTGGGCCAGACTCCAAGTATTTTGACTTGAAGCACAAGTTAGCATCAAAAGCGGGGACAGGTTCAATACCTGATGGCTATGTCATTACTTTTGGCGAGCAACCACAGGTTCATATTATTGAGCTAGAGCTAGCATCTCACTCACTGCAACATATTGTGACACAGGTGATAAATATCGTGGGTGGCGTGAGTAATCCCGCTACTCAACAGAAGATATGCAATAGAATAGAAGATGAAATATCTCAAGACGAAATATTGAGGCTAAGGATTGAGAAAGCGATAAGACCAAAATCTATCCACAGGTTTCTATCTGATTGTTTTTCTGACGCTCAACCTGTCATAAACATTGTGATTGATAAAAGCTCGCCCCAGTTAGAGGAAGCGCTAAATCAAATAAACTCACCCCATAAGGTTATTGAGTTCCAGACTTTCAAAAGGGTAGGGGCGGAAGCAGTCCATGCCCATTTGTTCGAACCGGTATTTTCAATCGTCATACCCCCACCTCCGCCTCCGCCTCCACCACCGAACGGAGATAGCGTAGAAACCAAGCTATCGAGCGATTCTATAAGAGCTCGTTATATTCTAATACCGGCACCTAGAAGAGCACTGTTTCCAAAATCAGAAGTAGACTTTGAGTTGCAAGCTGAGGGGGTTGGCAGCATTCAAACCAGATTGTCCAGACCTTATCCTAGCACTTCGCTTCAAAGAATTGGACCATGGTTCAAAGCACATCCCGGACTCAAGCCGGGAGATAAAGTAAAAATCACGGTCATTGAGCCAATGAAGAGGTATCGTCTTGAAATTGTGAGGTAGGCGTGTCTAACAAAGGCTTCGCCTCTCTTTCCTGAATTTCCACTTCCTCTGACAGGGGGAGAGGGACAAAGGGGATGGAGTGGACAATTAGAAGTGGTCACTAACAAAGATATTAGGGCGCAATAGTTTGTGCCCGGGGAGCGTCAGAGAAATATTTTTGAAGCCGGTCTCGGAGTGTTAGCTCATCAAGCAAGCCTTCATCGAACTCAACAAAGTCGGCGTCAATATTATTGGCGATCTCGATGGCTATTTGGTCGCCGGAATTCAGTATGGACTGCAAGTTCGCTATCAGCCAGTCCTCTAGCTGCTGGCGAGTGCTGTAGCCCAGCAAGTAGTTGTCAATGGCATTCAGGAGTTGGCCCCGCATGTCAATAACCCCCAACCAAGAGGTAAAACGAGTTCCACCTAGTATTATCAATGACATATACAACAAAAGTCAATATCCGAGATGGATAGAGAACGGCATACTGAGTCCCAAATTTCCACGTAATGCTCACCTCACTCCGGAAGCAAGGGCAAAGGTGAATGAGCCGGAATGCACATATAGCCAGATGGTTCGCTATCTTCGGAGTGATGGGGAATGGCTAGTCGAAGTCCACCAATACTACCGCAGCGCCCAAAAGCAAATAGGCGGAAGCGGCAAACCAGAGCCTAAGAGAATGCGAGTGGGCCGAATAATCTACATTGCGGACAAGAGTATTCGACCAGAAGAATATCAGCAGACAGACAAATGAGATTGGTGCGTCGTATGTTTCAGAGGCATCAGGACTGACAAGATGCAACTGACGCGGCGATAGAATATGATAGAATATAGACCACGTTAGAAAGGCGAACATGGCGGAATCACTGGAGACAAAAACGGTAAAATACGAGATGCCGCGGGCTTATGAGCCGGGACAGGTGGAGCAGAAGTGGTACCGCTCCTGGCTGGAGAAGGGCTACTTCCATGCCGGCATTGACCCGGCAAAGAAACCCTTTGTCATCATTATGCCGCCGCCCAACGTGACCGGCGAGTTGCACCTGGGGCATGCCCTGACGGCCACCCTGGAGGACATCATGGTGCGCTGGCACCGAATGAAGGGCGAAGCGGCCCTGTGGCTACCGGGCGTGGACCATGCCGGCATTGCCGCCCAGGTGGTGGTGGAGCGCCAACTGGCCAAAGAGGGGACAAGCCGCTACCAGCTGGGGCGGGAGAAGTTCGAAGCGAGGATGCGCCAGTGGGCGGCCCAGTGCCGGGAGACTATCCGCGTCCAGCACCAGCGGCTGGGCGCCTCTGCCGACTGGGCGCGGGAGTGCTTCACCATGGATGAGGGGCCAAGCCGGGCGGTGCGCACCGCCTTTGTCCGTCTCTATGAAAAGGGACTCATTTATCGCGGCGAGCGCACCGTAAACTGGTGCCCCCGCTGCGCCACTGCCCTCTCCGACCTCGAGGTGGAGCACAAGGACATCCAGGGGCACCTCTACTACGTCCGCTACCACCTGGCGGAGGGCGATGGCTTTATCACCGTCGCCACTACTCGTCCTGAGACCATCCTGGGTGACACCGCTGTGGCCGTAAACCCCGGTGACGAGCGGCATAAAGCCCTTATCGGTAAGAAGGTCATCTTGCCTGCCGTGAAACGCATCATACCCATCATCGCTGACGAGGCTGTTGACCCGGCCTTCGGCACCGGCGCCGTCAAAATCACCCCCTCCCATGACCCGGTGGACTTCGAGGTCGCCCAGCGCCACCGGCTGCCCTTGGTCAACATCATGAACCCGGACGCCACGATGAATGAGAATGCCGGTCCCTACAAGGGCCTGGACCGCTATGCCTGCCGCAAGGCCATCCTCGCCGACCTGGAGAGGGACGGTCTGCTGGTCAAGATTGACCCGCACACCCATGCTGTCGGTCACTGCGACCGCTGCCAGACCATTGTGGAGCCGGTGGCCAGCCAGCAGTGGTTCGTGAAAACGGCCCAGCTGGCCCAGCCCGCCATCCAGTCCGTCCTTGATGGGCGCATCACCATCATCCCGGAGCGCTACGGCAAGGTCTATCTCAACTGGATGGAGAATATCCGCGATTGGTGCATCAGCCGCCAGCTCTGGTGGGGACACCGCATCCCGGTGTGGTACTGCCGTGACTGCGACGAGATGATTGTCAGCGTGCGAGAGCCGGTGGCCTGCCACTGCGGCTCAGCGAACATTGAGCAGGACCCGGACGTCCTGGACACCTGGTTCAGCTCGGCACTGTGGACACACTCCACGCTGGGCTGGCCGGATGACACGCCCGAGCTGCGCTACTTCTACCCCACCACCGTCATGGAGACCGCCTATGACATCATCTTCTTCTGGGTCGCCCGCATGATTATGATGGGGCTGGAGGACATCGGCCAGATACCCTTCCGCACCGTCTATCTCCATGGGCTAATCCGTGACGAAAAAGGCGAGAAGATGAGCAAGGTCAAGGGCAACGTGCTCAATCCCCTTGACCTGCTGGAGAAATACGGCACGGACGCCCTGCGCTTCGCCATTTCAACGGGCACGGCCCCGGGGAATGACAGCAAGCTCGCCCCGTCACGCCTCGAAGCCGGGCGCAACTTCGCCAACAAGCTCTGGAATGCGGCCCGCTTTATCATCGGCAGCCTGCCCGCAGGCTCAGGCCGGAGTCTCCCGCTGGGCTTCAGCCTAAAGGTTCAGCCTGAAGGCCAGCTTCCTGTCGAAGACCGCTGGATTCTCAGCCGCTTGAGCCGCACCATCGCCACCGTCAACGAGCAGATGGAGGGCTTCCAGTTCGGCGAGGCGGAGAAGACCATCCATGATTTCCTGTGGGGCGAGTTCTGCGACTGGTATATCGAGTTCGCCAAAATCCGCCTGCGTGCCGGCGGGACGGAAGTGCCCTCGCCGGCTCCCGTCCTGGTCCACGTGCTGGAAAGCTCGCTCCGGCTCTTGCACCCCTTCATGCCCTTCGTCACCGAGGAAATCTGGCAGAACCTCAAAGCCCGTCTACCTTCGCCTGACCTGGGCGAGTCCATAATGGTCGCCCCTTATCCACAAGCACAAGCAGGCAATATTGACCCTGAGGCAGAGCGAGTCATGGACACCCTGATTGAAATCGTCCACGCCATCCGCAACACCCGCGCCCAGTATAAGGTCGAGCCTAGCAAATGGGTAGAGTCCCAAATCTACGCTGGCGAACTTGCTTCGGCTATTGCTGCCTACACGCAGACCATAGAGGCCCTCGCCCGCACCAGGCCGGTCACCTTCCTGGCCAACAAGGCCGAAGGCGCCCGTGAGGACGCCGTTGTCCTGGTGCTCAAAGACGCTGAGGTTGCCATCCCCATCGGCAGCATGGTTGATTTGGCCGCGGAGAGAAAGCGGCTGGAGCAGGAAATCGAGCAGACACAGAATAAGGCTAGCCGTCTTGAAGCCAGGCTGAGGGACGAGGCCTTTCTCACCAGGGCACCCGCCGCCGTAGTGGACAAAGAACGCCAGAAGCTGCAAGCTTTACAGGATAAGCTCGGGCGACTCAAAGAAAAAATCTCTTAAAGGAGGGCGACATGTACGAGAAAATACTGGTGCCACTGGATGGTTCCAAGGTTGGGGAGGGGGCGTTGCCGAAGGTGGAAGAGCTGGTGGGCAGGCTCACCACCAAAGTTGAGGTCACCCTGCTCCAGGTAATCTCGGCGGTGACCCACTACGTGGTCGCTGATGGGGCGAGTGTCCAGGTGCCCTACACCGATAAAGAGATGGAGCAAATCAAAGCCAAAGCCCTGGAGTACCTGGAGAAGGCCGGGGAAGGCATCAGGGCCAAGGGGGCGACCGTCAAGACCAAAGTCAGTGTCGGCCATCCGGCGGAAGAGATTCTCAAGGCGTCCGATGAAGTGGGTGCCGACGTGATTGCCATGTCCACCCATGGCCGGTCCGGCATTAGCCGCTGGGCCTTCGGCAGCGTCACCGACAGGGTATTGCGTGCTGGCAACAAGCCGATGCTCCTGGTGCGATCCAAAGAGACGAAATAGTAGCTGCCTTTCACCGCGGGCTTGCCGATGGTGGTCCGGCAGGCGTCTCTCCCCGGCTCGGCCCAGAGCAAGCCTGTGCAAAGCCGAAGGTCTTATCGCGGGCGGACAATGGTAACGCTTTATCGCACACTTGGTACCGAGGCGCGCGAGAGAGCGTCACGCCAAACGCGTAAGTCCATTTATCACAATACAAAGTGATGGCCAGTCGCCCTCACCCCCTGACCCCCTCTTCATGTGGGGGAAAGGGGGAAGATGTCTTAGGGGGCTTCGCCCCTCTCTAACTTATTCTCCCCCTTCCCTGGAGGCTCCACAATAGCCGCACTTGCGCTCTGCTGTGCTTGACGGTATAATGCAACAGGGTGAGAAATCGTAAGAGATAAACCTGAAACCATAAATCTACCAAACCCGTCTCAAATCAGCCCCCTTTTGCGAGTCCAGACCATTTGGCATGTCTAGATACCTTATTTTCGCGGCAATCGCCATGTCCCTAATGCTAAGCTCCATCAGCGGGACCGCGGTAGCCGTCGCTTTCCCTGTGATCACTTCTTCCTTCGGCGTATCGCTGGTGATGGCGGGCTGGGTGCTCGGCATCTATCAACTGGCAGCCACGGCTGCCATGCCGCTAGGCGGGACCGCCAGTGAGATCCTGGGTAACAAGCCTGTCTTCATGGTGTCATTGCTGCTGTTCGTTCTGGGATCTCTCTTCAGCGCGCTGGCGCCCAGCATCTACTTGCTCATCCTGGCCAGGCTCGTCCAGGGGATTGGCGCCGGCGCCTTCTTCCCCGCGGCCACGGCAATTGTCGCTGATGAGTTTCCCCGTTCCAGGCCGCAGGTAATCGGTTTCTTCACCAGTATTTTCCAGGTCGGGCAGATAATCGGGCCGAACCTGGGCGGCTGGATGACACAAACTTTTGGCTGGCGGTCAGTTTTCTGGTTCAATGTCCCTCTCGGTGTGGCGGCTTTGCTGGTTTCGGCTTTCCTCCTGCAACCGGGGAGAAAAGAAGGTGGTCAGATCGACCTGGTCGGGGTCGGTCTGTTCACCGGTTCCCTGCTCGCTTTTATGGTCAGCATCAGCATGATGGGCAACAGCACAGCTTCATCCTGGGTCTTGTCCGGGTTACTTTTGCTTTTGGCCGCAGGCCTGATGCTCTATTTCATACGCTATGAGGGCAGGACGAAGAACCCGCTATTTGACCTGCCTCTACTGAGGGAAAAGACCTTCATGTCCGCCAACATCTATAACTTCATACTTGGTGCCGCAACTATCGGCGTCCTGTCTTTTGTGCCACTTTACGCCGTCTCGGTATATGGCATGTCCACTGTCGCCAGCGGCCTGATACTGACACCACGGTCGGTAAGCATAATGGTAGCTTCGGCCATCACGAGTGTCTTCCTGGTGCGGTGGGGCTACCGGCGGCCCCTGCTGGTGGGGACGGTGGCCGTAGGCATCAGCCTGGTACTGCTGGGGGTCACAATACCGGATTTCCGGGTAGGCGGACTTCAGGTGAACTCCACGCTGCTGCTCGTCTTTATCATGCTGCTCTCCGGCTTCGGCATGGGCACACTGGCACCGGCGGCCAATAACGTCTGCATTGACCTCATGCCGAACCGAGTGGCGACGATTACAGGGGTGCGTGGGATGTTCCGGCAGTCTGGCAGTGCCATCGGTATTGCCGTAGCGTCACTAGTGCTGCACAGCTTCAGCAATATGGCCTATGGGTTCGCGGTGGTCTTTCTGGCACTGGCGGCAATTATGTTCCTCAGTCTTATCTGGGTGTTCGCCCTGCCGCGGCGGGCAGGTGAGGTATGCTGAGTGGAAAAGAAATACCCGCAGGACGAGCCACCTGGCCGGAGTGTGTTAATACCTTAATGGAGATACGACATAACCTGCGACAATCTACGCTGCGAAGTTTGCCAGAGTACTCTCTCGCCTGGCATCGGTGATGAAGAAATCAGGATGCTGCCTCATTCGCTGACTTCACCGGCTCATTTTCCATTTTTGCCCTCATGTTCTCCAATACCCAGAACCAGATGAAGCCGTCGGCCACAGATACCGCTACCTGCACAGATAAAGCTACCAGAGCGGTGGAGTACCGTCCCTCGCCAAAGCAGAAGCCGATAAAGGTACCCCAAGGTATGCTTAATGCCCCGATTGTTATGGTCGTTGCTTTTAATATTCTGTATTTGGTCCGGAGGCTCATCTTCACACCTCCGTAAATAGTTATCCATTGGCCTCAATTCCCTCTGCAAATTAATACGCTCCCAGGTCATTCGTGACTTTCACCTATCGGGACGACAAGCTTCATACTATGAGCGCGGCGGCAATTTGACCTTACCACAGATCTTACATACAAAAGGCTCACTATTGCAGTCCCACCAGTGTCCACCGGTGGGAGATTCGGGACACTTCCATTCACCGGAGTCACAATAGTCTTTTTCGATAGCGCTTAAGGATCTTCTACCACTGTTTCGAAACAATGGCATACTAATACCTCCGCACAGTCTCAGTGATGTCCCTTTTTCCCATGTACCTTGACATCTTTTCATCATTACCTGTCAAGAACACAGCCGCGCCTGCAGAGATGCCGCTAATTCGTTTAGCGTAGCCCGAGCACCTTCATTTCATCATCTCTGGCAGTAATTGGTTGAAGAGGCTCTGCAGCACAGCCTTTTGAAAGCGATTTAACGCGGGATTCCGGGGGTCAGCCTTCGCTCAGCCGGAACGGTATGAAGTGCTGATTTAGCATTAGATAGCAGGCCGGATTTTACTCCGGCCTGCTATTCACGTGTTTAAGCTAGTCTTATCTGCTTACTCTGACTTTATTGTAGCAATCGCTGCAATACACTGGTTTGTCGCCGCGGGGCTCGAATGGCACCTGGGCTTGCTTACCACACTGAGCGCATGTTGCAGGGAACATTTGCCTTTGTGGTCTGTAGCCGTAGCTACCACTTCCACTTCCGTTTCCGTTCCCATTCCGTTCTGTTTTCCTTGCCTGTCGGCATGAGGGACAACGCTTGGGCTCGTTAGTGTAGCCCTTAGATGCGAAGAACTCCTGCTCTTCGGTAGTGAAGGTAAAGTTTGCCCCACAATCAGAACACTGGAGTGACTTTTCTTGAAAGCTCATGGATGACCTCCTCTCTTAAATAATTTAGCTGGAGTCTCGGTCATCCAACACTTGATTAATCAGAGGGGATTCAAAAAAGCGCGCAATAACCTAAACTAGAACTAATATCACTATACCACAAAAGGAAGATTACTACAATTGACTGTGCTCAGTGACTATTCCGCACGTAGGCCACCGGCGAGATGTGTACCGGTAGTGAAACCAACACTACGTGTGCTTTCCGAACATAGCGAGG
>JACQTX010000166.1 GCA_016210585.1 Chloroflexota bacterium | reverse complement strand
GATGAACTCCTTATCTTCCAGCCCTTCATCCACAATTACCCGCGCCATGCCCATGAGCAGGGCGACGTCGCTGCCCGGCTTGTTCCGCAGCCACAGGGTGGCCCATTTGGTCAGGTCGATCTGGCGGGGGTTGATGACGATGAGGTTGTTGCCCTTTTTGACACTCCGCCATACCTCCATTGCCAGGACAGGGTGGGAAGTCCGGGTGTTGGTGCCTACCGCGATTAGACAGGAGGCATCGCCGATTTCTTTTATGGAAGAGGTCATCGCGCCGCTCCCGAAGCTCATGGCCAGACCGGCCACCGTGGGGGCATGTCAGAGACGGGCGCACTGGTCCACATTGTTGGTCCCCAGTACCGTCCGGGCGAGTTTCTGGGCGACGTAATTATCTTCGTTGGTGCATTTGGAGGAACTGATGACGGCTACTTCGTCCCTGGAATAGGAACCGAGACGTGAGGCTATCAGGTCCAGGGCCTCGTCCCAGCTTGCCTTGACGAACCTGTCGCCGCGGCGGATGAGGGGCGAGGTCAACCTGTCCGGGTAATGCACCATGTCTTTTATGCCGAAATGGCCCTTCACGCAAAGATAGCCATGGTTGACGGCGCTTTCGCTGTCCGGCCAGACGCTGACGATCCTGCCCTCCCGGATGCCCAGCTTCACCGCGCAGCCAACGCCACAGTAGGGACAGGTAGTACGGACCTCCCGGTCAGCCCGTTCTTCGTCCTTTTGGAAAAGGGCGCCCACCGGGCACTTGGAGATACAGGCGCCGCAAGAAATGCAGTTTTCATCCACCAGGGGCCGGTTGCCAAAGCCCTCGATGCTGGAGGCAAAGCCGGAGTTGCCGGCGTCGATAGCCATGACACCGCGGACATCCCGGCAGACACGGGCGCACTTGGAGCACATGATGCACTTGTTCAGGTCCCGGGCATAAAACGGATTCCGGGTGTCCAGGGGAATATTGCGCTCGGTTTTCTTAAATTCGTAACGCTTCAGTTTAAGGTAGTCGGCGGCTCTTTGAAGGTCGCAGCGCTCATTCTTAGGACATACCACGCAGCGGTCGCCGACCTCGACGTTGCGCAGGCAGATATCATCCGGGCTGCATCTCTTGCGCCGCCAGCATTCCATGCAGGGGCGGGGATGTTCGCGGAAGATAAGCTCCAGCACGTTGCGGCGCATTTCCTGCAATTGGGTGGTGCGGGTGTGGATGACCATCCGGTCAGCGGCTTCGACCGTGCAGGAGGGAATATAGTCTTTCCGGCCTTCGATTTCGACAACGCAAAGCCTGCATCCCCCGGTTGCCTCGAGGTCAGGGTCGGCGCAGAGGTTGGGAATATAGACGCCGTTGCTGAGGGCTGCCTCCAGCACGGTGTCGCCCTGGCTGGCCGTCACCGGCCGGCCTTCGATAGTAAGTGTAAATGTTTGCATTTAAGATTTAAGATTCAATTCAAGAAGCTCGTAACGTAAAAGCTTTCAACAGTCAGCCTTCAGCTATCAGACCGCACCACCCCGGGAGGCGGGGGCTGAAAGCTGATGGCTGATAGCTGAAAGCTCTCTGTTTCGCAAAGGCACCAAAAGATCAAATCCCCCTTAAGTCCCCCTTTTTCAAAGTGGGAGACCAGAGGGTTGGGTCCCTCTTTTCGGAGGGATATCTTGAATTTGTCAATCTTTCAATGTTTCAATTTTTCGATTCGTACCGCGGCCACTTTAAGCTCGGGTGTCCTGGCCACGGGATCGAGGGCGGAACTGGTAAGCACGTTGGTCGGCGATTCGGCGAAATGGAAAGTCATGGAGACTACTCCCACCGGCGAGGCCGCGGTTATCCTGGCTGCCGCCACCACCTCCCCACGGCGCGATACCACCTTGACCCTCTCTCCATCCATTATACCTGATCTGGCGGCGTCCTCGGGGTTGATCTCCACGAGCTCTTCGCCCCGCAACTGGTTCAGTCCCTTGACTTTGCGGGTCATGGTGCCGGTATGATACTGGTAGGCGCTGCGCTCGGTGGTAAGGATGAGCGGGTAGTCTTTATCGATGGTCTCCGCCGGAGGGCGGTAGTTGAGAGCGGCAAAAAGCCCTTTGCCCCGGCTGAACTTGCCGACATGCATCACCGGCGTGCCCGGGTGTTCTTTGGTGGGGCAGGGCCACTGCAACCCCCCCTGCTCCAGTCGCTTGTAGTCGATGCCTGCGTAAGAGGGGGTCAAGAAGGCGATCTCCTCCATGATGGCCTCGGGGCTTTGGAAATCGAAGCCCATGGCTTTCATCCTTTTGGCTATCTGGCAGGTGATCCACCAGTCGGGTTTGGATTCCCCCACCGGTTCGATAGCTTTTCTCACCCTTTGCACCCTTCTTTCGGTGTTGGTGAAGGTGCCGTCTTTCTCGGCGAAGGTGGCCCCGGGAAGCACCACGTGGGCCAGCCGAGCGGTCTCGGTGAGGAAGATATCCTGTACCACCAGGAAGTCGAGGCGGCCGAGGGCGGCGGTGACATGTTTGGCATCGGGGTCGCTGAGGACCGGGTTTTCGCCGATGAGATAGATAGCCTTGAGCTTCTTCTCATAGGCCGCTTCCATCATCTCGGTCAGGGTCAGTCCCGGCGAGGGATCAAGGCTCATTCCCCAGGCGGTTTCGAATTTTTCACGGGCCTCGGCGCTGGCGACGCGCTGGTAACCGGTGTAGACATCGGGCAGGGCGCCGACGTCACAGGCACCCTGGACGTTGTTCTGACCCCGCAGGGGGCAGACGCCGGCCGATGGTTTACCTATGTTCCCCGTTACCATGGCCAGATTAGCTACCGCCAATACGTTATCCGTGCCGTGGGAGTGCTGGGTTATGCCCATGGTGTACAGTATCATCCCCGGTTTGGCAGTAGCATACAGCCGCGCCGCTTCGATTATTTTGTCGCGGGGCACGCCGCTGACAGCCTCGGCGAACTCCAGGGTGAAATCGGACAGCGAAGCCTTGAAGGCGTCGAAATTATCGCACCGCTCCCGGATGAACTCCTTATCTTCCAGCCCTTCATCCACAATTACCCGCGCCATGCCCATGAGCAGGGCGACGT
>JACQTX010000165.1 GCA_016210585.1 Chloroflexota bacterium | reverse complement strand
TGAATACCGAGTATTTCTTATGGGCGTCACATCCTGTATAATATTTCATGCTGCGATTACTCCTCCTTTTCTATTTTTCGTTACCACCAATATTTTAGGAGAATCGCAGCGTTTTCATATAATCAATGACAGTCTTACGTTGTTACTGGCTTCACTCGTATTAGTCCTGCACGCCGATCAAAGCCGCCGCCTTGACGGCGCTGAACAGGGCCAGGGAGACATACCACTTGATTCTGGTGCGGGAGGCGTCTTTGGTCTCCAGAGAGCCAATCGGCTCGATGCTAACCTGACCGGGTGCCGTCAGCCCGCAGAGGGCGCCCTCCCCGAACTGGAGAGCGTAGATGGTGGAGCAGGTGCCGCCGGTTGTGGCTGTCTCCAGGCTGCTGGCTACCACATGCGTGTCCAGGATCCAGTCGCTCACGCCAATGGGCACGCCATCCCAGAACTGGATGAAGTTGCCCCAGCTGTCCCGGTCGGTCTCCATCATCCCGCCGGCAGCCCGGACCAGGGCATTGATTTTGCGGCGGGAGCGGCGGCTCATCAGCAGGATAGACGGCTTACCGCCCTTGACGGCATCAATAAGCTGGTCAAGCATGGCCAGGGTCAGGGTGGCACCGCTGGCGCCGGCAGCAATGACCTGGTTGCTGGCGGTAGCGGTGTCAATAAGCTTCTTGAGCCCGTCAAACTGCTTGGCGTTGGTGGCCGAGTTGCCATAGACAAAGGTATCCTCGAACTTGTCCTTCAGCGCCTTTGCCTTCAGCTCGACCACGGCTGCCTCAAGGTCCTGGATATTGCTGCGCGTGGCCTTGAGAAAGTTATCCACGTCAGCGTCACCGCCCATAATCTTCAGGTTGGCTGTCTTCTGGGTGAAGGTCGGCGTGGACTCCGCCCAGGTGTCCCCGACATCGTAGAAATCAATGCTGGGCAGGGCGTTCTCCTGGTTGTAGGTTAAGCCATTACCTACAATTTCCACAAAAGGTAGCTGCTGCAGGATGGGTGAGTCTTTGACAATGGTCTCTACCACCCCCTGTAACAGCATGTCGTTGGATAGCTTGGCTGCTTCCGCTAGAGTTAATGCCATTAGCGTTTACCTCCTATGCCATATTGAATTTTCTCTCTTGGTGATAAGGTGGACAGGTCGGGCGCGGTGCGGGCCGGAGCACCCGCCGGGACCCTGGTCTTGAGAAGCTCTTTCTCCAGCCCCTCTCTCACCTTGTCTGCAATGGCTTTCGCCCTGACCACAGCCTGGTCAATCTCCGCAATGCTGTCACCGGAGATTAGCCCCGCCACGCCAGGGTTAGCCTGGACGACCAGCGCCTTGTAGCTGGCCACCGCCTCACTGAGGCCCTGCCTCATCGAACTCAAGTCCTTGTCCCGCTCCCCCACTGTCCGTTGCAGGCTGGCAATATCGGCCTCTCTCGTAGCGACGGCTTGCTCAAGCTCGACCACTCTGCCCCCCCGGCCGGACAGTTCGGCAGCCAGGGTCTCGTTTGTCCCTTTGAGCCTAGCCAACTCCGCTTTTGTCGTTGCCAGCTCGTCCTGTAATGCCTTGACTTCCTCTTCCGTCAACATGTCGTCTCCTTTACTCGGTCATGCCGTCCACCGGGGCGTCCGTCACCCTCTCGCGCACACCGCTCCGGATAGACCGGCCATTAAGCTCCTTGTTCATCCTGAGAATGGTCTCCCTCTCCACCAGCCACTGGCTAAACTCGCTCTCCGGGTCAATTACCCCTACCTCAGCCATGGCCCGCCGGCGGGAGTGAATACCGGCCTGCACCATTACCTGCTCGTTGGCCACCTGCCTCGCCATGTCACGCGGCAGCACCGGCGCCCAGACCACGTCCAGGCGGTTGTTGCCGAAGCTCTCGCCGCCGAACATCTCCAGCAGGCGAAGGACCATCTGACCGCGCCGGCGGTAGGCGGCACTTCTGATAAGCCGCTTCCGCCTCACCTTCTGTAGCAAAGGCTGAAGCTCAATCTCCAGGGCCACGCCCGACAGGTCACGCTCCGTGCCGCCGAAGGCGGCCCGCGGCGATTCCGAGATGTCATGCAGTGTCCGGTAAAGTAAGTTGATATAGTCAATGTGGAGGTTCACGCCCCCGCCCTGCAGCAGGTCGAGGAGATAGGCCTTGGCATCCTCCGGTATGTTCCACACCGCCCCCGGCCTCACCGCGATGTCCTCCGATTCCTCGATGTTCTCCAGAACGGCAATGGGGTTCCCGGAAAGCTCGAGGATGCGGGAAAGCTGGCTCAGGGCCCGGTTCAGCTCCCGCTGGACTTCCATAATCTGGGGCAGGTCAGAGGTACCCCAGAACTTCTTCGGCTCCCGCAGGTTGGGATAGATGACATAAGGGATGAAGCCATAAGGGTTGGGATTCTGCTCGACCGGGGCATTGTCCACGTAAAGGGCAAACTCCCGGTCCGTCCACACCTCGACCACCGTAGCCGTCTTATTCTTGGGTCTCATCCGGTACAAAAGCTCGACTTCTTCGGCGGCAAGACTGTATTTGGCGGCGACCCGCCAGACCCGTGAAACATCATCTCCTGCCCACCAGGCATAGATGCCCTGGACGTCCGGGGCGGTCACCTTGATGCTTCTTGCTTCCGCATCCCAGATGACCTTGTAGCAGGCA
The DNA here is from genome assembly GCA_016210585.1 of Chloroflexota bacterium. Lineage (GTDB taxonomy): Bacteria > Chloroflexota > Dehalococcoidia > Dehalococcoidales > JAFGLR01 > JACQTX01. The sequence continues at coordinate 4,427 of JACQTX010000165.1, read as the reverse complement.
TCCCCCAGGACAGCACCGTCAATCTCGGTATCCAGGTCAAGCTGCGCCAGGTTGTTGTCCTCATAGACCTGGCGGAGGGCCGCTTCAGCCCGTCGCGCCCTCTGCCTGGTCTCTGCCGCGTCCTCCGTAGCCTCTACGTTAAAGGTCATGCCGGACATCAGGTAGGAGGTAATCTTGTCAATGAAGACACGGGCGTAGTTGAAGGTCAGCCGCTTCTCACCACGCACCGCCCGGCCTTCCCACTGGAGACCGTGGTAGAAATCGAGCATCTCCCGGTAAGACTTCAGCCTTTCGGTATCCCGCCTGGCAAGCTGGACAGGGACCGGTATCTCATTCATCTCTGGTCAGTGCCTCCTGTAGCTAATGCTTTCCGTAACACTCGCTGCACCGTCCGCTCGCTGATGCTGAAGCGGCGGGCTATCTCTTTGACACTCATAGCTTCTACCATGAACAGCCGCACCATCTCGGCATTCCGCTGCCCCTTCCGCCACAGGTAGCCGCCACCCGGGTGGTCATAGACACACCTGGGCAGAGGGCAGTCCAGGCAAGCCCGGGCAAACTCACAGCCCTCGTCACGGTAGTGGCAAAACTCCGGTGGCAGGTCTTGCTCCGTCCCACTCCGTATCTCCATCTCACTACTCTCCAATGGCAACTCATCTGCGTCATCTCGCCCCAAATAGTAGCACGTGTGTTCTATTTAGTCAAGGGGGTTTTGTCGCACTTTAGGTTTCGCCTCCGTAAGCGGGTTCTGTCTTAAGGGACAAAACGCTGATATTGTCCACCCTTTGCCACTTGTCAATGCCAGCTCGCAGATATATAATGCAGGCAACATGTCAGAGCTATTCGATACAATTGGATACTGGTCCGAAATAAAGCTGGAGATTATCAGGGAATATGCCCAGCAATACTCAATAATTCTCGCTAGCCAAAAGAATCTGCATCATGTATACATCGATGCTTTTGCTGGGTCAGGAAAACACATTTCCAGAGAGACCCAAGAATTCGTTTCTGGCAGTCCTCAGATCGCTCTAGACATCGAGCCTCCTTTCAAGGAATACTTTTTTATCGATATTGATGGCGCCAAGGTAGCTAGGTTGAGAGAGATTGTGAAAAACCGACCAGCGGCTCACGTTCTCGAAGGTGACTGCAATTCCAGATTACTTGATGATGTATTCCCAAAAGTCAGATATGAAGATTATCGCAGGGGGCTTTGCCTTCTTGACCCGTACGGCCTAGACTTAAATTGGAAAGTGGTTGAGACAGCCGGAAAAATGAAAAACATTGACCTGTTTCTAAACTTTCCAGTGATGGACATGAATCGCAACGTTCTTTGGATCAAACCAGAGGGTGTAAACAAGGCGGACGTCCAGAGGATGAATGCTTACTGGGGAGACGAATCTTGGAAAGAGGTCGCTTACCGCCAGTCCCCCGATTTGTTCGGAGAAATTCGGGAATTTAAGGAAGGTAACCAGACAGTAGCCTTAGCTTTCAAGAAGAGGCTTCAAACGGTAGCGGGGTTCAAGCATGTTCTAAAGCCACTACCAATGCGTAATTCCAGAGGCGCTATTGTCTACTACTTATTCTTTGCTTCACAGAAGCAAGTCGCCGAAGACATTATCAACCACATATTTAGTAAATACCGCGATAGAGGAATCACATAATGGCGCTATCATCATCTATTGAATGGACTGAGTCAACTTGGAATCCTTTGACAGGCTGCACCAAAGTAAGCCCCGGTTGCGCAAACTGCTATGCCGAAAGAATGGCGCTACGCCTTAAGGCAATAGGCAATTCAAATTATGCTAATGGTTTTTCCGTCACCATTCATGAAGACTACCTCGATTTGCCATTGAAATGGAAAAGACCACAAACCATCTTTGTAAATTCAATGAGCGACCTATTTCATGAGAATGTTCCAGACGAGTTTATCTTCCGTGTATTCGATATTATGAGACGCGCAGATTGGCATTGTTTCCAGATTCTCACTAAGCGATCAAAAAGATTGGTGGAGATTAGTGCAGAACTACCGTGGTCACCGCACATCTGGATGGGCGTTAGCGTAGAAGACCAGAGACATACCTTCAGAGTTGACCACCTGCGCGAAACGGGCGCAAAGATCAAGTTTATTTCTTTAGAACCGCTCCTTGAGAATATTCCCAATCTTTGTCTGCAATCAATAGACTGGGTGATCTTGGGAGGCGAGTCTGGGCCAAGAGCTAGACCGTTGAAAGAGTCATGGGTAATTGATATACGTAACCAATGTCAAAAGAATAAGGTACCATTTTTCTTCAAACAGTGGGGTGGTGTGAACAAGAAGAAGACGGGGCGGCAACTTGATGGGCGTATCTGGGATGAAGTGCCACTTTATCATAGTGCTTGGAGTGAATCCAAGGAGAGGGCAACAAAGGGGTGAGGTCAAGAACGGCAGACATATCGCCGCAAATCGAGTGCTTTCGCAGCAGGTTACTTGCAACCATTCCGATGAAAATCGGAATCTAATGACAGTCAGATTCGTTGAGCAGTCCAAGAAATAAGGAGCCTATCATGACTATAGAGACTAACTGCCTCTACTATGGCGATAACCTGGAGATCCTGCGCGAACATATTCCCGAAGGTTCTGTTGACCTCATCTACCTCGACCCGCCCTTTAACAGCAAGGCCACGTATAACGTGCTCTTCAAAGAGCCTACCGGCAGGCCATCCCAGGCCCAGGTGGAAGCCTTTGCGGATACGTGGCACTGGAGCCTGGAATCGGAAAGGGCCTTACAGGAAATTGCCGCTTCTACCATCGCATCAGCGGAAGTGAAGGATTTCATGTCCGTCCTGCCCAATCTGGTGGGCAAACGGAGTGACATGATGGCCTACCTCACCATGATGTGTGTCCGGCTCATCGAGCTAAGAAGGGTGCTGAAGGACACCGGCTCGATTTATCTCCACTGTGACCCCACGGCCAGCCACTACCTGAAAGTATTGATGGACGCTGTTTGGGGTGCTGATAACTTCAGAAATGAATTGGTGTGGCGGCGCAGCCAAACAAGATCTTCGATTAGTCGGATATTTAAGCGCGCACATGATGTTATACTATTCTATTCAAGAACGCCCGAATATTATTTCAACGTTCAATATAAAGGTTTATCAGAAACTTCCATAATGCTTTATTCCAGTGTTGACAAGAATGGTCACTACCAAGCAGTCCCCTTGTTAGTTAGCGGAAAAAGAAATGGTGAAACCGGGAAACCATGGCGAGGGATAGACCCCAACTTACAAGGTAAGGGCGGCTGTCATTGGATAACGACGCCGGCAAAGCTTGATGAATATGACGAAGAAGGATTGATAATTTGGCCCGGTAAGAAAGGCGGCTTGCCAAGATTGAAATACTATTTGGAGAAGAACAAAGGGGTTCCCGTAACCGATTTTTGGGATGACATTGACCTTATTCCATCGTCATCTAAAGAAGCTTTAGGATACCCTACACAAAAACCTGAAGCTCTGCTTGAGAGAATTATTAGAGCCTCTACCGAAGTAGGGGACGTTGTCCTTGACCCTTTCTGTGGTTGTGGCACGTCCGTAGTTAGCGCCGAGAGATTGTACCGTAAATGGATAGGCATAGATATCACCCACCTGGCCATCGGCCTGATGAAATGGCGTCTCAAGAACATTGTGCCCACCCCGGTCTTCAAGGTCATCGGTGAGCCCAAAGACCTGTCCGGCGCCGTGGAGCTGGCCAACACCAGCAAATACCAGTTCCAATGGTGGGCCGTCTCCCTGATTGGCGGTCAACCCTACGGTGACAAGAAGAAGGGTGCAGATACCGGTATTGACGGCTTCCTCTACTACATGGACGAGAAGGACAAGATTAAGAAGGCCATCATCTCCGTCAAGGGCGGCAAGAACGTTAATGTCGGCATGATTCGAGACCTGGGGCACGTCATCGAAAGAGAGAAATGCGATATCGGCATCTTCCTTTCGCTGGAAGAACCGACCCAGCCCATGATTGAAGAAGCGGCCAAGATGGGCTTCTATCACTCACCGGTGGGCAAAGACTACCCCAGAATACAGATACTTACCATAGACCAGATTCTCAAGGGCAAATCGCCGGACATACCACCCTGGATTGCCCCCATTGCCCCGCCCAAGACTTCCCGAAAAGAGGGAAAACAGATGGTCATGGAGACGCTTGCCCCTGGTGACAGGTATGATGCGAGCTAGTGTCCAGTAGCTCGCAATCATATTGCCAGTAGCATAGACGTTCACCCCCGTATCCATATCGGCTGCGTGGCAGCCTTTGATTGGTGGCGGAATCCGCCAATAGTCCTTTATGGGACGTGATGCAGTATGCTATAATCCCCTTGGATGGGGATATAGCTCAGTTGGGAGAGCGCTGCGTTCGCATCGCAGAGGTGGGGGGTTCGAATCCCCCTATCTCC
>JACQTX010000167.1 GCA_016210585.1 Chloroflexota bacterium | reverse complement strand
GAATTTCGTGTTTCGAATTTCCGGCATAGCCGGGCATAGGAGGCAGGAATGGAGTATAAACTGACTTTCAAGAAGTATAGCGAGGCGCTCAAGCAGAGTAAGCTCCTGGGTCTGAAATGCCTGGACTGTGGGGCCATTACCGTACCGCCCAAGATGGTCTGCCAGCAGTGCGGCAGCACGAATCTGGAGGTCACTGAGCTGAAGGGCAGCGGTGTCATCCAGACCTTTACCTCCGTCTTCGTGCCGGCGGAAGGTCGCGAAGGCGAGTGCCCCTATATCATCGTCATGGTCAAGCTGGACGAAGGCCCGTGGATCATGGGCAACCTCGAGGGCGTTGAGCCGCGGCAGGCGACCATGGCCATCATGGGCAAGAGGGTGAAGATAGGCGCGAAGGTCTTTGACGGTGATAAGTACTCAGCCGGAGCATCCGCCCGGCCTCTCTTTGCGCTGGAAAACTGATTATAAGCTGCTCCATATGTGTTAAGTAACCTTAGCTGACAGGTCAGTTGTCATGGGGTGCAGTGTCGTATTCTCCTGGTGCTCTTGATGTGTTAAGATTGTTTACTAGAGGTAACGGAAATGTCCGCTGAGAATATAGGAGTTATCGCTACTGTTGTTGCTACCTTAATCGCGCTAGTAGCATCTGTAATCATTCTAGCTAGACATTTCGTAAGACTGGAAAACAAAATAGACAGAACACGTGAGGGACTGGAAAGCAAAATAGATAGAACACGTGAGGGACTGGAAAGCAGAATAGATAGAACACGTGAGGAACTGGAAAACAGAATAGATGAAATACGCGATGGTATAAATCAGACCATTAGACAAAGCAACGGGATGTTAGGGCTATTTGGCACCCTGATTGGATTATTAAGCGAGCAGGGTATTATTGAGAAGAAGAACTTTGGCCCCATTCTAAAGGATTTTGCCCAGATAGGGCGCATTGGTGAGATACACCCTAACCCACTAAGTCTGGAAGAAGTAACCAGACTAAATGGATATATCAGAAGAGCGCAGCAGGGCGGTCTTTTTACCCGGGAGGAAGTGGAGGAATATAATAGTCTGGTAAGGAAACTAGAACAAGAAAAACCAAATAATCCTGATGTATGGCCGTTACTTGCACTAGCCGCCCTTCTTTCAGGATTGTATCTAGTCAATAAGAAGTAATATTTCTCTCCATTTATTTGCCCACACGAAGGTCAGTCCGCGTATTCCTTTTCCTCGTCTAGCCATACCTGCTTGAGAGGAGAGGCTATGGTAACAGAAAAGAAGAAAAAAACCATTAACCGGCTACAGTCAATGTATCCCCTCCGGGCGAACATTGACGAGATGTATAAGCGGGTGGTCGAGGCCAGCAAGGTCGGCAAACCCACTGCCTGGTGCATGGTCAACTGGTGGGAGGCGGACCCCATCCTGAAGGCGATGGACATTGAGCTGGTCTATCCGGAGAACTACGGGGCGGTCTGCGCCGCTGTGGGCACCGCCCAGACGTATCTATCGCGCTCCGATGCCGATGGCTTCCCTACCCATATGTGCGGCTACGCTCGCAACTGCTTCGGCTACGCGGCGCGCATGAAGGAGCTGGGCGAGATACCGCCGGAGGCACCGCTCGGCGGCATGGCCAAGCCCGTACTGCTGGTCAGTTCCGGGGCACTCTGCGATGCCCGCTATAAGTGGTTCCAGGCACTCGGGCGCTACGTGGAGGCCCCGGTCTGGACCATGGAGCTACCCCATCCGGGGGTGGTCGAGAGCCAGAAGGAGGGCGCCTACGAGGGCGCCATCGCCTTCATGGTGAAGGAGCTGAGAGAGTTCATCGAGTTCCTCGAGAAGCTGCTCGGCAAGAAGATGGACTGGGACAAACTGGCCGAGATGACGGACGACCTTGTCAAGGTCAACAGGGTGTGGTTCGAGATTAACGAGCTGCGCAAGGCCCGCCCCTCTCCCATGAACTCACGTGACTTCTGGAGCTGTATGAACGCCTCGCTCTACCCCTCCGGCGACCCCAAGGTGTCTCTCAAGCTCTACCAGGACATGTATAATGAGGTCAAGAGTCGCGTGGACAACCATATCGGCGCGGTGGAAAATGAAAAGTACCGCCTCGCCTTCGCCGAGCTGCCGCCCTGGCATGACCTGAAGATTTTTGATGAGCTGGCGGAAAGGGGCTGGAACTTCGTGGTGGAGAGCTGGGCCTATCACCCGCCCAAGCCTATTGACACCAGCCAGGTGAGCGATCCCCTGCGGCGGATTGCCATGCATACCTATCAGTGGTTGACCGGCTACTTTCAGGATGCCCTTGCGCCGCGGGAATATATGGGCTATTTTGCTTTCCCTTACCTGGAATGGGCCAGGACCTACCAGTGCGATGGCGCCCTGCTCCATCCCCTGCTGACCTGCCGCACGGCGACGAACCATCTCATGCTTGTCCAGGACCGCTTATTAAACAAGCTCAAGGTGCCGTCACTGGTCGCCGAGGGCGATATCGTTGACCTCAAGCTCTTCAACCATGCCGATACCATGAAGAAAGCGGTCATTTTCGAAGAGATTATGGACCACTATAAGCAGGCGAGGCGGGAGGCGGGGTTCGAGTGGTAGCGGTGGGCAATGACAGGAAGGCCATCAACCGGCTGCAAGCGATGTATGGCTTCCGGGCGCTGGTTGAGGACCGGTATAAAAGGGCTATTGAAGCGAGCCAGTCTGGCCAGCCTATCGCCTGGGCCATGATAAACTGGTGGGCGGGCGATGCCATCCTGAACACTATGGACGTGGTAACCGTCTATCCGGAGAACTACGGGGTAGTTTGCGCCGCCACCGGATCAGCCCAGACTTTTCTGGCCCGCGCCGAGGCCGAAGGCTACCCGGCGCACCTCTGCGGCTATGCCCGCAACTGCCTCGGCTATGCTGCCAGCATGAAGGCATACGGCGGCATCCCCCCGGACGCACCTATGGGTGGTATGGCCGCACCGACATTGCTCTTGGGCTCGGGCGGGATATGCGATGCCCGCTACAAGTGGTTCCAGGCCATGGCGCGCTACCTTGATGCACCTGTGTGGACGCTCGAAATGCCCCACCCTGGCGTCCATGAGTCCTTGCAGCCAGGGGCTTATGAGCAAAACATCAGCTTCATCGTGCATGAGCTACGGGAGTTCGTGGCTTTTCTGGAACGCCTGCTCGGCAAGAAGATGGACTGGGACAGGCTGGATGAGACAGTTACGGATATGCTGGAGACTAATCGCCTGTGGCATGAAATCATGGCCCTGCGGCGGGCGAGGCCTTGCCCGGCCCACTCGCGGGATATCTGGACGTGTCTGGGTGCCATACTTACCCCGGCCAGTGACGCGAAGGCGGCACTCAAGCTGTTCCACAGCCTGCACGATGAAATCAAGCACCGCGTTGATAATGGAATCGGAGCCGTCCCGAATGAGAAATACCGCCTGGTCTTCGCCGAGCTGCCTATCTGGCACAACCTGAGATTCTTTGATGCACTGGCCGAGCGGGGCTGGAGTTTTGTCTTCGAAAGCTGGGCTTACCACCCGCCGAAGCCACAGGACTTGAGCAAGGTCAGCGACCCTCTCGAGCGGATTGCTCGTCATAACTACCAGTGGGTGACCGGCTACTACACGGGTGCGGCGGCCGCCGGGGAGTGGTGGGGCTACTTTGCCTACCCCTACCTGGAGCTGGTCCGGGACTACCGGTGCGATGGTGCCTTTCTGCACAGTGTCCTTAGCTGCCGAGCGGGAAGCACCCACCTCCTGCACGTGCGGGACAGTCTGATGGAAAAGCTCAAGGTCCCTTCGCTGCTGGTGGACGGGGACATGGTGGACACAAAGCTATTCAACGCCGAAGATACGCTCCGCTGTGCGGAGACCTTCGAGGAGACCATGACGCACTACCGGGAGATGAGACAAAAAGAGGGGCGGGAGTGGTAGAGGATTTAGCAGAAGAAATCCTGAGCACGAAACTCTAAGTTCTAAGCAAATTCAAATGTCCAAATCTAGATTAGAGAAACTGGACTTTGAGATTTGATATTGTTTAGCGTTTAGGATTTAGATATTAGGATTTGCGGGGTCGAGGGAGTGGGGTGCTTAAGAAAAGGAGACGCTTATGGCAGTTGCAGTGAGCAAAGGACTGGCCAGAGTAAAAGAGATTTACCAGGACCGGCCGCGCCGGGTAAAGGAGCTAAAGGCGCAGGGTAAGAAGGTCATCGGCTACCAGTGCGTTTACCCGACCCTGGAGATGCTAACCGCTTTTGACCTGGTGCCCTACCGCATACTCGGTGACATGCAGGAGCCTATCACCAAGGCGGATGCCTGCCTGCCCACTGTGGTCTGTCCCTTTATCCGTAGCTGCCTTGACCTGGGCCTGAAGGGCAGATATGACTTCCTTGACGGCGTGGTCTTCAGCCACGTCTGTGACGTCGGTGAAAAGACCGCTCATATATGGCGCATCTACCTCAGCCCGGCCTACTGCCACTTCATTGATGTGCCGCATACCACCCACAAGGCCGCCCTTGAACAGCTCAAAGAGCAACTCAAGGAGTTCCGGAAGACCCTCGAGGAGCTTACCGGCAAGAAGCTGAACGAAGCGAAGTTCCGGGAGGCCATCGAAGCCCACAATCGGCAGCGGGCGCTGGTGCAAGCGCTCTATGAGCTGAGAAAGCCGGACCCGCCCCTTATCACGGGGACGGAGACCATCCAGGTCCTGATGGCCTTGATGAGCCTGCCGGTCGAGGAAGGCACACAGCTGCTGGAGGAGGTGCTTGCTGAGGTCAAGGAACGGAAACCCCCGGCAAAGAAGATGGCCAGAGTGCTCCTCTGGGGCAGCATCATTGACAATGTGGCCCTTGTCGAGATGATTGAAAGCCTGGATGCCAACATCGTCATTGATGATACCTGTGTCGGGACGCGGGCCTACTTTGGGCACGTTGCCCGGACGGATGACCCGCTGGACGGTCTGGTTGACTACTACCTGGTGCAAATCAAGTGCCCGCGCACCTTCCGGGAAACAAACACAGGCGCCTTGAAGAAGGACTACTACACAGATTTGGAAAACCGCTTCGGCTACTTGAAAGAGTATGCGGAGCAGTGGCACGCCAATGGGGTCATCCTCCAATCGATGAAGTACTGCGATATTCACGGCTACGAGGTGCCCTCCATGAAGGACTACCTCGACCATGTCGGCTTGCCCAACGTCTATCTGGAGCATGACTACAACAAGTCGGCGCTGGCCCCGCTCAGGACCAGGGTGCAGGCCTTCCTGGAGGTTATCGGTTAGAATCTTGCGCGCAATGAAGAGAAAACCTTAGTTAGCTATCAGCACTCAGCAGTCAGCTTTCAGTTTCAGGTTTGTAAGAAATGGCTAATAGCTGACGGCTGATAGCTGAAAGCTGAGTGGTTGCGGTTTATCCGAGTTGGGGAGGGGAATAATATCTACTTCGCAGGTGTTGATTTAGGCTCCACCATGACCAAGGTGGTCATCGTTGATGACGCTGGCCAAGTGGTTTCCCGCGTTATCAGCTATACCGGTGCCGAGCACCGCCACCTGGCCAACAAGGTGATGGAGGAGGCACTGGCACAGGCCAATGTGCCCTTTGCCGACCTCACCTATATCGTGGCCACCGGCTACGGGCGGCTCAATGTGCCCTTTGCCGACCGCCAGATTACCGAGCTGACCTGTCACGCCCGTGGCGTGTTCAGCTTCTGCCCGACGGTGAAGACGGCCATTGACATCGGTGGGCAGGACGCCAAAGGGATGAAGATCAGCAATGGCAGGCTGCTGGACTTCGTCATGAACGATAAGTGTGCTGCCGGGACGGGTCGTTTCCTGGAGGTCATCGCCGAGACGCTCGGTTTTACGCTGGACGATTTAGGCGAGGTGTCCCTGAAGTCCACGCAGAAGATAAGCATCAGCAGCATTTGCACCGTCTTCGCCCAGCAGGAAGTGGTCTCGCGCCTTTCCGAGGGCATCGCCGTCTCGGACATTGTCGCCGGTATCCATGACGCTATAGCCAGCCGGGTGGCCCGGATGGTGCAGCGTCTTAAAGTAGAGCCGGAGGTGGTGTTCACCGGCGGTGTCGCCCGCAACATCGGCGTGGTGAAGGCGCTGGAGGATAACCTGGGCATGAAGGTCTTTATTCCCGGCAATCCCTCCCTGACCGGAGCGCTGGGCGCGGCCCTGCTTGGTAAAGAGCTTGTCCATAAGGCCGCCGCCAGGGGTGAGATTCTGCCCACGAAAGAAAGACGCTTGGGCGAGGCCACCTTCTTCCAGACGGTGGGGAATCAGTAAGCTAGCTGTCAGCAGGGTTGATAACCATACCGACGAAAGTCGGTATCCAGAGATAGTGGTGTGGACTGGATTCCGGCTTCCGCCGGAATGGAGTGCTATACGTAGGGTTAGCACTACTTGAAAAACACTACACAGGGAAACAGGGTAACATTTATGCCTTACTTTATGGGAATAGACATCGGCTCAGGGACGAGCAAGGGCGTCATCGTCAACGATGGCAAGATGGTCGCCTCTCATCTCTTGCCTTCCGGGGTCAACTATAGAGAGGCCGCCCAAAAGGTGAGACAGGAGCTTCTGGCCAAAGCTGGCCTGTCACCGGCGGAGATGGCCCACACTGTAGTTACCGGGCTGGGCGGCAATAACCTGCCCTTTGCGAACCAGCAGGCGGCTGACCTGCCCTGCTGCGCCCGCGGGGTGCACTTTATCTTCCCAGATGTCCGGACGGTCATTGATGTTGGCGAGCAGGCAGCACGCGTGCTGCGGGTCAGCCCGGAAGGCCGGGTGACCAACTTCGTCATCAGCGAAAGGTGCGCCGCCGGCAGTGGCCGCTTCCTGCGCATCATTGCCAACGTCCTGCGCATTGACCTCAAGGATGTGGGGCCTCTGTCCCTTCAGTCAAAAAATCCGGTTACCTTCACCACCGGCTGTGCCGTCTTCGGGGAATCGGAGGCTGTTTCACGGGTGGCGGAAGGGGCCGCCAAGGAGGACATCCTGGCCGGTGTGCACAAGGCACTGGCCAACAAGATAGCCATGATGGTGGAGAGGGTCGGCCTGGAGCCGGAGTGCGCCATCACTGGCGGCGGTGGCCGGGATGTGGGTCTCATTAAACGTATCGAAGAGAATCTGGGCATCAGGCTGCTGGTGCCACCAGACCCGCAGATTATTACGGCGCTCGGCGCCGCTATTATGGCGGAAGAGCAGGCCCGCCTCACCGCAGCCCCCGAACTGAAGTCATAGAAGGAGGTTGGAATGAAGATAATACGTTGCCTCTGTGTCACTGCCTTTGTCGAGCAGGGTAAGCTTGACGATGTGGTCGGCTTCTGGCGGGACGTCATGGGCTCGGAGATTGGGCCGGAGATGAGTTGGCTGTTTAAGTACGGGCACCGTGCTCGCAATACCCGGGTCCTCGGCATGGACTCACCATTCAGTGTGGAGCTGGCCGAGTGCTATGATGAGACGAAGCCCATCGGCAAGCAAGCCAAAAGGTTCGCCCCTTGCTTTCACGCGCTTACCTATCAGGTAGAAAATGTGGATGACTGTATTGCCGAGCTAAAGGCGAAGGGTGTCAATGTCAGTGAGAAGCTGGTCATGGACTATCCCGGCTTCGAGGTGGACGGCAAGAAGGATACCGTCTATGAGTGTATGATACACCCTAAGAGCGCCTATGGCCTGGTGTTTGAGCTTATCCAGTTCGATAAGTCCCCCTGGTGGTATGGTCTGGAAGGAGAAAAGGCAGCCAAGTAACGTTCCATTTCTGAACATCCCCGACCCTTCGGCTTTCTACGCGAAGGTGCTCGTTTTGATGTCGGCACTGTGGAACTTGCGCTCATACTTCAGGGCTACGGCGTAGTCCACGAGAATTTTCTTTTCCAGAAGGTCGTTCACCCTTGCGGAGGGTTTCTTGCGCGTGTTATCCTCCGTCACAGTCAGGACAAAGGCGTCACTGCCGGCGCCCCAGCCGTAGGACGCCAGCAAAAGCTTCTGGCCTGGCTGGGCGGTCTCCAGCAGCAGGGCAAGGGAAATGAGGGATGAAGCTGCCCCGCAATCGCCGATTTTGCCGGCATAGACGCCTGGGGTCGCCTTTGCCTTGCTGAAGCCCAGCCCGCGGGCGAGGCTATATGCCGAGCTACCGTCGCTCTGGTGCAGGGCTACGGCGCTGATGTCTTCCGGCTTGAGGTCCGCCCTGGCCAGCACCGCCTTAACGGCGCCGCCCACATGGGCCGGCATGCCGACATCGGTGGCGGTCATAGCGTGGCCGCCCCAGGTTATATAACGGTCGCCGTCCAGCCGCCAGTAGTCAGAGGTATCGCTCGCGTAGGAGGCAGTGGCATCAAGGGTCGCCACTACACCATCATTGCCGACCACGAAGGCGGTGGCACCCGCCGCGGCCCGGTACTCCATCGGGTTACCGGGGTCGAAGTGGCGGGACAGGCTGTCCGCGCCGATAGCGATGCCATATTTGATAATGCCCGCCTGTACCAGGGCCATGACAATCTGCAGGGCCATTGTCCCGGACTTGCCGGAGAACTGGCAGTCCCCGCACAGCAACTCCGGTCCCACGCCGGCGATGTCCACCAGGCAGGCGGCCGCGGCCTTGCTCACGTAAGGCGAGGTCTGCGTGCCCAGGTAAAGTGCACCGATTTCCTGGCGCGGCACACCGGACATCTCCAGAGCACGCCTGACAGCATCCGCCGCCAGCGTAACAGTATCCTCGTCCGGCGCCAGCACGCCTCGCTCCGGCAGGTCCAGCGCCGCTACCTGCGATTCGTCATAGAGGTTGTGCCAGGCCCGGTAGATATCCATGGTGCGGACACGGTGCACCGGCAGGCTAATGCCATACCCAACAATACCCACGGTCATTTGCTGACTCCTTATTTGCCAATCAGGCGGAACTTGTGGGAGTACTGGTAGTTGCCATTGCTTTCCCGGCGCACCCGCCGCACCACCATCTCCACCCGGTCGCCGATTTTCACCTGCCAGGGGTCAATGTCCACCACGTGTGACATGATGACTGGCGCCATGCCGTCAAGCTGGATGGCCACACAGGCGATGGGCACCTGCTGCCCATATCCAGAGAGGGCGAAGTTGTCCACACAGTGGGCCACCACTGTGCCGGTGTGGGGCAGCTGCTTGTCCGCTACGTTCCGGGAGCGGCAGCGGGCGCAGACAGGGCGGCGCGGGTAGAAATGGGTGCCGCAATCATTGCAGACCGTCCCCATCAGGCGGTAGCGGCCGAAGCGCTCGCGCCAGGCCTTGGCTGTGCTCTGCACGGCCACCTGGTAAATCGGCTCGTTAATAGCAGGCATGTCATTCCTCCTGAGTAATGGGCATTCTGGACTCACGACCGTCATTGTTATGAAAATAGCCAGACTCCTCTCCCTCGATGGGAGAGGCATGCGTGAGGGTGTTGAATTCCCCCTCACTCTAACTCTCTCCCACCTGGGGAGAGAGGATTTTCATACTTTGTTGGTGACGGTGACAACCGTCATGATGGATTGCGATGGCAAAAAGGCAATGTTTCTAACGTAGATGTATTAGTAGGACTATTATACCTTAACTGGAAATGAATGGGGTAATCCGTCACGCCATCAAGAGAAGGACACCACGAAAGATGAAAAAGACGATACACTGTCATTCTGAGTCCTTCTGAGAAGGACGACGAAGAGTGACAATTCGATTGGTATTTTGGTGAGAATTTTTCATTCTGGCTTGTCGGCCAGCACCACGAAGGATGAAAATAGCCTTTCCAGGTCATTCTTGATCCCTTCATGTTATTCAGGATAAACTCCGCGAAGAATCCGGTGGGGAGGGGATTGTCCCACCGGATTCTTCGCTACCCCCCACCAGATTCTTCGTCCTTCAGGGAGTAAAGG
>JACQTX010000159.1 GCA_016210585.1 Chloroflexota bacterium | reverse complement strand
TTCCTCCAGATAGATGGCGGTGCCAATGCCAATAACGAAAGAGAAAAGGGCAGTGAATGTCATCACCCACAGGGTACCGAAAAGGGCTGACAATAGCCCGGCTTCCTCCGGTTTGCGCGAAGGATAGCTGGTGATAAACTGCCAGTCTAGCCACCCTATACCGTCCTTAAGAACATCTACTATCAGGACAACTAAGACAATAATGCCTATCAGAGTAGAGCCTGCGAAGAGAGTGCTAAAAAGGCTGCCTCTCGTTCGCCTTATCTTTAGCTGCCGTTGAAAAGCAAATCCGTTCTTCATTCTAGTACTTTTCCCGATAACGCCTGACGAACCACTGGCTAAACAGGTTCATCAGCATGGTCATGATAAAAAGGAGCAGCCCTACAGCAAAAATAGTGTAGTATTCCACCGTGCCGTGTGGTGTCTCCCCCAGACTTATCTGAACGATATAGGCCGTCATGGTCTGGATACTTTCTAGAGGATTCAGCGTCAGCTTTGGCGTAGCGCCAGCGGCGATTACCACAATCATGGTCTCACCAACAGCCCGCGACAGGGCCAGGATACAGGCGGCTACTATCCCGGAAATAGCAGCGGGCATGACAACGCGGGTGGCTACCTCGAAACGGGTAGCCCCTAGCCCGTAGGCGGCGTCACGCAGGGAACCGGGGACGGCAACCATAGCATCCTCACTGAGAGAAGAGACCATGGGAATTATCATTATCCCCATGACTAACCCGGCGCTGAGGGCGTTGAAAACTATCATGCTGGGGAATACCTCCCGCAGCAGAGGCGTCACAAAGGTAAGGGCAAAGTAGCCATAGACGACCGTAGGTATGCCAGCGAGGATTTCCAGAAGCGGCTTCACTACCCGGCGCACCCTATCCCTGGCGTATTCGCTGAGGTAGATGGCACTGGCCAAGCCTATGGGCAGGGCAACCAGGATGGCAATGCTTGCCGTTAACAAGGTGCCGCCCACCAGAGGCAACACGCCAAAGTGCTGCGGTTGAAACAGGGGTGTCCACCTTGTCTCGGTAAAGAATTCCAGGATGGAGACCTGGCGGAAAAACCCAACCGCTTGCGCCAGCAGCATGACGACAATGCCGATTGTCGTGAGGATGGACACCAGGGCACAAGCAATTAGAAACTTCTGAATAGCCCTTTCTCTGAGGGGGTTCTGTCTTCTTGCCCGCCTCGGAGAAGGGAGAGACTGGCCAGCTGCGGTTCTTGGCGGGCCTGGGTGTCCGGCTTCCATATCGCCCGATTGTAACACAGTCTATTGTATTCTGGCTATGTTTTCGTTGTAGGCTTGTGCTGGCAAAGGAATATAGCCCACTTCGGTTACCAGCTCCGGTCCTTCGCTCATGTAGAAACGGACGAACTCCTTCACCTCGGGGCGGGCCAGGGCTGTCTTATTGACGTAGATGAAGATGGGTCGGGAAAGAGGTATGTAGGTGCCGTTGCGGATGGTCTCCGCCGAGGGAAGTATGGGACCGGCGCCGCCATCAACTGCCACCAGCTTCAGCTTGTCCTTGTTCTCCACATAGTAGGCATAGCCGAGGTAGCCCAGGGCGTTAGGGTCGCCGGCGATTCCCTGCACCAGGACATTATCGTCCTCGCTGGCCGTATAGTCAGGCCGGCTGGCATCCTCCTTACCATTGATAGCCTCGGTGAAGTAGTCGAAGGTGCCAGAATCGGTGCCCGGGCCGTAGAGATTGATGGGCCGGTCAGGCCACTCGGGACGAATCTGGTTCCAGAGCTTCACCGTCGAGCCAGGTTCCCAGATCTTCTTCAACTCGGCAGTGGTCATAGCAGTGACCCAGGTATTCCGGGGGTTGACCATTACCGAAAGGCCATCGTAAGCTACAGGCAGCTCAAGCCACTCAATGTTGTTCTTCTGCGCCTGCTCTTTCTCCACGTCCTTAATGGGGCGTGAGGCGTCACTAATCTGGGTTTCCCCGACGACAAACCGCTTGAAGCCACCGCCGGTGCCGGAGATGCCTACATTGATGCGCACCTGAGGATAAAATTTGCGGAACTCCTCGGCCACGGCTTCGCTGATAGGATAGACAGTGCTGGACCCATCAATTTCTATGGTCCCCGAAAGAGCGAGGGTTGACCCAGTCGTGGTTGTTGGAGATGGCTTTGTGCTTGTGCAGCTGGTTAGAATAGAGACTGCTATGAGAAGAGCGATGACTGAAAGATTGACAACTGAGAATGCGAACCAGGACTTCTTTGACCGTGAAATGTGTGAGATGATTTTTCTCCTTTATTATTACTGTTCCACTTTCGGTACCTTTTTCGCCAGGGTGCCGAAAACCCTGCTATGCTTATTCTCTTACCGTCCGATACTCATCACTACCTTTCTTTCTGCATTATCCCATGTTTCCAGATTCTCTGTAAAGAAGAAATGGAGCGGTGAGTCTTTCGGGCTGACTATCTTCAATATTGTCTGAGCAGCTCCTCTACTTTGGCCTTGATGCGGTCTCTAATCTCCCTTACCTTTGACATGGGTTTCCCCTTCGGGTCTTCAATGCCCCAGTCTGCAACGGGCACCAGAGCGGCTGGGCAGACCCCCTCGGCACCGCATCCCATGGTGATTACCCGGTCGGCCTCGGCCAGCAGCTCGGACGTAAGACCCTTCGGCTTGTTCTGCGAGATATCAATCCCGACCTCGCGCATAACCTGAAGGACAGCAGGATTCACCTGTTTGGCTGGACTGGTCCCCGCCGAAAGCCCGGCGGCTTTGCCTCGGGCGAGGTGCTTGAAGAAGGCCTCCGCCATCTGGCTCCGGCCAGCATTCTCCACACAGACGAAGAGCACCTTCTTGGGTTCTGGTTTAACCATCCCGGGTTCCTTTGTTCCGAATAGAGCGAAATAACCAATCACCAGGTTCCAACTCAATCTCATCTTTGTCATTCCAGCGAAAGCTGGAATCCAGAGGGGCGGGATAGGCCTGCCTGGATTCTGGCTCCTGGCCTGTCGCCAGGACAGGCTTCGCCAGAATGACAGTGTCGAACGCGTAATTTTCATACTTAATGGTGCCCCTTGACAAGGGGGCATGGAAGATTGGTTATTGGTTGTTGGTCATCAGGGCGTCTTGCCGAAAGCGCTGAGGATAAGCTGCCCGGCCAGCGTTTGGGATGGCGCCAGTGCCACGTATATGTGGCTCCCCTGTCGGGCGACCACGGCAGCGAGACCATCCGTCTTGTAGGTATAGACGTCCACGTTATCGAACTTCTCCGCCTTGAGGCCGGCGCCCTGCATGGCACCGCCGAAGAAGAGTGCCAGCAGCAGGGACGGATAGCCAGAGCGGCCCACAATGAGCATGCTCAGCCCCAGCTTCTCCAGAAAGCCCTCCTGGATTTCGGCGGGTAGCTCCCTGATACCTTGACCGTAGATGACAAAGTTGGCATAGCGGATATTGCCGGCCCGTAGTGCTGGCACCACGTCAGCGACGACCTCCGTAGAGCTTAGAGATTCGACCAGCCGTCCCGTTAAATCGAGGAAACCGGCGGCTACCGGCTTCGCCGGCGGCTTGCCGGGGAACCGGCTAAAGTCTTCCCAGACATTAGGAAACTTTTCGGCGGGGGCTACCATCGCCTGCCTGTTGACGGCGTCTCGCAATGAAGCCGCCCACTCGCCAGCGCTGGCGCCGAGGTAAAGCGTTTGACCGCGGGCCAGTGCCCATACGTCAGGCACCTTGCTCACCTGATCGGCGGCAGACTGGGCCTCAGATGCCTGCGCAAAAGCGATGGCCCCACCGATGGCTTCGACGTTCGGCCCCAGCCACAGGCTGCCTGATTCCACGCTAATCGGGGACGTTACCCCTTCCAGCGTGCCACCAGGGACAGTAAGGGGCGCCGCCTGGTTCGCGTAAACATAGCCCTCGATAGAAACGTCAGGTATCTGAGCATCGGCAAAGCCCTTGGGCAGAAGCGGCGCCGCCCGCTCTTCCTGCTGACAGCCGGCCAGGACAATAACGGCGCTGACAAGGAGAAGCAAGAATAGCCGGGGCCAGTTCTTAGCCACCTTCATCTTTCCCATACCTCACGCCCCAATTTTACCACAATGATTTAGAAACTTCCCGCTTAGTCGAGAAACAAGGGGAAAAGCTTAGCTCGTGTTACTAATCGTTTCATATTAGCATGGACTCGCAAAATAGCTTCTCCCTTTCGTAAAGAGCCTGCCCTGAGCCTGCCGAAGGGGAGATTGAGAGGGATTTTGAATCGAAATCCCCCTTAGTCCCCCTTTGATAAAGGGGGATATTTGGAATGAACCCCTGAAACTGGACAGTAACTGACCATCAGCTTATCGAAAGGGCGAAACGTGTCAAGGGCAGAACAATGACGCTGGCGGAGTATACCGGCAGTAAGCAAGCGGGTGGCCGATGTATATCGATCGCTAACTGTTAGACGAGGGAGTCTCTAATAATGGCAGTTGATAACCAGGCGACTTCGATTTGATAAATCTAGTCAGGAACAAACATGGCAGTGAGAGAGCTTGGTGTGATAGACGCGTCAGCACCAGCCGCTAATAGATAATAAGTGAAAGTTCCGGCTGCAGCATTATGGTAAGAGTGGGTGATTGAGTAAGGATTCCCCACATTTGTGTTGTAAGAAGCATAATAGTTTCCGCCGCTGTCCGGTGGACCAACTGCACTGGTACCTATTCCAACTGTTATTGGGGCACCCGGGGCTCTGTTGTTCTGAATATTACCGAACCCGCTCACGTATATCCATCCAGAGCCAGAAGTATTGACAGTGACTGATTGAGCGACTGACCAATTTGCATACCATTTCCAGTCGGGCTTCCCTGGTACAGGAGTATAAGGGCCATTGTTGAGATAGACGCTTATACCGAGACTGTTGAAGGTAGTAGCCATACTGGTGACCTTTGATGGTCCTGGAGGACCCTGGTCACCTTTCGGTCCGACATCCCCTCTGGGACCCTGAGGTCCGGCGGGCCCGCGAAGAGCGCCGGCTTGCTCGGTGATAACACCCTTTATCAGTTCAACCAGTTCGGCTTTGCTGGGCGCGTTGCCAGGCGGGCCTTGGTCGCCTTTCGGTCCTTGTGGGCCAAGGGGACCAGAGCACCCAGAAAGTATCAAGGTAAGAAGTGCCCCCACAATAGCGATATGGAATTTGTTCATAATACTGAACCTCGATTCGCCTGAAAGCATAGCACACACCAGAATGGCTTCACAAGCAGCATTGACGAATCATGGAGGTCGAATTGAAGGTAACAAAAGCGACAGTCCCCCCTTATGTTATAATTAGCTAAAAATGGAAAGCGAGAAACAGGCTATTCTGACAAATCTAAATCCAGCCCAGCGGGAGGCTGTTGAGACCATCACCGGTCCCGTGCTCATCCTGGCCGGCCCGGGCAGCGGCAAGACCAGGGTCATTGCCCACCGCGTGGCTTACCTCATCAAAGTGGCCGGGGTCAGCCCCTATCGGATTATGGCGGTCACCTTTACGAACAAGGCGGCACGCGAGATGGTGGAAAGACTCCAGCACCTCGCCAGCACCGCGGTGGGAGACCTGACGCTGGGCACCTTTCATGCCATCTGCTCCCGCATCCTGCGCCGGGACGGGCGGGCCATCGGCCTCGCCTCGGACTTTGTGATTTATGATGAGGATGACCAGATAACCCTCATCAAGCGCAGCCTCCAGGAGCTGGATATCGACCCCAAGCAATTTAGCCCGGGGGCAATCCGCTCGGCCATTGACGCCGCCAAGAGCCAGCTGATGACGCCGAAAGAATATCTCCAGCACAGCCACAGCCACTTCGAGGAGGTTGCTGGCCGGGTCTATGAGCGCTACCAGCAGCTTTTGGAGAAGAGCAATGCCCTTGACTTTGATGACCTGCTCATGAAGGTGGTTCAGCTCTTCAAGAGTAGCCCGGAAACATTAGCTAAGTATCAGAACCGTTACCTGCATGTCCTGGTGGACGAGTTCCAGGACACGAACTTGGTGCAGTATGAGCTTGTCAAGCTAATCGGTGGCAAGCACCGCAATATCTGTGTGGTGGGCGACCCTGACCAGTCCATCTACTCCTGGCGCTTCGCCGACCTGCGCAATATCCTCAACTTCGAAAAGGACTATCCCGACGCCAAGCTGGTCTTCCTCGAGCAAAACTACCGTTCCACCAAGCTCATCCTGGAGGTGGCCTCTAACGTGATTGCCGCCAACGAGCAGCGTAAGCCGAAGGGCTTATGGACAGAGAATGAGCCGGGCGAGCCAGTGCGAGTCGTGGAGACCTACACCGAGCAGGAGGAAGCCCAGTTCGTGGTGAACGAGATTGAAAACCTTGTCGAGCGGGAGAAATTCCGCCTGCGCGACTGTGCCGTGATGTACCGCACCAATGCCCAGTCCCGCGTCTTTGAGGAGACCTTCATGCGCTACGGGAGGCCCTACAAGCTGGTTGCCGGCACCCGTTTCTACCAGCGCCGGGAGGTCAAGGACGTCATCGCCTACCTCAAGCTCATCCAGAACCCGGCGGACAGCGTCAGCCTGCTGCGCGTCATCAACGTGCCGGGGCGGGGCATCGGCGAAAAGAGCCAGCTTGAGCTATCGGCACTGGCGGCATCACTGGGCGTCTCCCTGTTTGAAGCCCTGCGCTTCGTGGCCCAGCCGGGAGAAGGCGAGGCGCGCCGGCTTCCCTTCCCTTCCCGTGTGACCAGATCGCTGGTGGCTTTCCACGATATGCTCCAGGAGATCATAGCCCGCAGCCGGGAGCTGCGTCTGGTTGACCTCTTCGACCTGGTGGTGGAGCGCTCTGGCTATAAAACGTATGCCTTAAGCCAGCCGGACGGCGAGGAGCGCTGGGAGAACGTCCAGGAGCTGCGCACGGTGGCCGGGCAACACAATGACCTGGCACCGCCGGAAGGGCTGACCGCCTTCCTCGAGGGCGTGACGCTTGTCTCGGATGTGGACAGCCTTGAGGAGAGTGTGGACGCCGTCACCCTGATTACGTTGCACCAGGCCAAGGGGCTGGAGTACCCGGTGGTGTTCATTGTCGGCCTGGAGGAAAGTATCCTGCCGCACATCCGGTCTTTTGACGACCCCGGGGAGATGGAGGAGGAGCGGCGGCTTTTCTATGTGGGCATAACCCGCGCCAAGCGGAAGCTCTATCTGGTGCACGCCTTCCGCCGTAGCCTGATGGGTGCCAGCCGGGTCAACACGCCTTCCCGTTTTCTGAAAGACATACCGGACCATCTGGTGGAGGCCACCAGCCTGTGGCGTGGCGCCGAGGCGAAGGTAGTTGACCGCTACTCCTGGGCCACCGCCGCCGGGCCTAGACCAGAGCTGCCGGAAATCAAGCCAGGAGACCGGGTGCGCCATGCCCAGTTCGGCGTGGGCGTAGTGGTCACCTACCAGCCGCTTCCGGATGACGCCGAGGTCATGGTCGCCTTTGACGGTGCCGGCGTCAAAAAGCTCCTTCTCAGCTTCGCCCGGCTGGAGAAGGCGGAGTAGAAAACTATTGACATTATACACGGAAGCGTGTATAATATGGTTCAAATTCCAGCACTTGGCTTGTGGCCATAGGGGAAACACTTTATGACGACTCGGAGAATAGCTTTTGGCTGGTATGGTGGTAAGTTCAGCCATCTTGACTGGCTTCTGCCGCTCTTACCATACACCAATCACTACTGTGAGCCGTTTGGTGGATCGGCGGCGGTCTTACTTAACAGGAAACCATCCCCAGTTGAGACCTACAATGATGTTGATGGTGAAGTGGTCAATTTCTTTCGCGTGCTTCGAGAACAAAAGGAGCGCCTGATTGAAGCCATCGGGCTGACGCCGTTTTCTCGTGAAGAGCTTTACACTGCCGTTTCGGAACCGACTGAAGGATTAAGTGAACTGGAAAGGGCACGAAGATTTTTCGTGCGCGCCAGGCAGGCGAGAACGGGGCTGGCCCAAACAGCTTCCGTCGGAAGATGGGCAACCTGCCGGAATACGAGTCGAGCGGGCATGGCGGGTGCCGTATCCAGATGGCTGGGAAGTGTGGATAGTCTGCCGGAAATAGCCGCACGGCTGCTGCGCGTGCAAATAGAGAACCGTCCGGCGATTGACGTTATAGGACAATACGATTCTACGAATACCCTGTTTTACTGCGACCCCCCTTATCCCCATGAAAGCAGGGGTGATAAGAACGCTTACGGGTATGAAATGACGGAAGACGCACATCGTGAGCTAGCCAGTCTCCTGAAGAACGTTAAAGGGCTGGTGGCCATTTCTGGCTATCACTGCCAGCTTATGGCCGAGCTATATCAGGAGTGGCGTTGCGTGGAAGCGCCGGCAAAGCTTTGCCACTCGGTGAAAGAGGAACGCCAGGAGGTGCTCTGGATGAATTATAGTGAGCTTGGTGAAAGGCTTGGCAATCCGAAGGAAGTGAGCGAAATTGCCGCCTGACTTTTTCCAGAAATGCGAAGAGGTTTTGCGTGACGTTTGGTCAGGCATAACAGCCCGACTGACCGAAGACATAGCGTATAATGTCCTGGCCGAAAAAGACCTGCGGCAGCTATTGATTTACTCCTATCTGCACTCCACATTTCCATATATAATCTGAGGACACATATGCAGGAAGAGATTGAGCAGCTAAGACGTTACCGGGAGCTGGCCCTGAAGGGCGGCGGCGAGGCAGAGATGGCCGAGCAGCAAAAGAGAGGGAAGCTCTTTGCCCGCGACCGCATTCAGTCGCTTCTGGACAAGGACAGCTTTGTCGAGATCGGCATGTTTGTGGGGCATGACTTCTTGACAGAGCAGGAGAAGACCTTCGGTGACGGCCTCATCACCGGGTGGGGCGCTATCAACCAGAAAAAAGTCGCCATCATGGCCCACGACCGCACCATCCACCGCGGCTCAGTGGGGAAGATTGGCAGGAGCAAGTACTGCGAGCTGCTGGATAAAGCCGTGGAGTTCGGGGTGCCTTTCATCGGCCTCATGGATGCCCCCGGCGCCCGCATCGAGGTGCCGCAGCCGGGCGGTGTGGACCACGGCTTCCTGCGCTTCTCGTTTTTCAAAAGGCATGCCCTGGCCTCGGGCGTCATCCCGCAGATTTCCGCTATTCTGGGCACCTGTGCCGGCAACGCCGTCTATGGCCCAGCCCTCGGCGATTTCATTATCATGGTCGAGGGCATCGGCAACATGCTCATCACCGGCCCCGGCGTCATCAAGGAGGTCACCGGTGCTGAGGTGACTATCGAAGAACTGGGCGGTGCCCGCGTCCACTGTCAGCTTACCGGCGTCGCCGATTTCCGGGTCAAGACCGAAGAGGAGTGCTTCCATCTCATCAGGCTGCTGCTGAGTTTTCTGCCGCAGAACTGCGCGGAGAAGCCTCCCCATATAGATACCGGGGATGACCCCAATCGCACTGACGATAGCCTGGCCGGAATTGTGCCGACTGACCTCCGCAAGACCTATGACGTGCGGCAGGTCATCAAGAAAGTGGTGGACAACGGTGACTTCCTGGAGGTAAAGGCCGATTTTGCCCGCAACGCCGTCACCGGCTTTGCCCGACTGAATGGCCGGACGGTGGGTATCAGTGCCAACCAGCCCCTCTACCTGGCTGGCTGTCTGAACGTGGACAGCTCCGATAAGCAGGCCCGGTTCATCCGCTTCTGCGATGCCTTCAATATCCCGCTCATCTTCCTCGTGGACAACCCGGGCTATCTGCCCGGCATGGACCAGGAGCACAGCGGCATTATCCGGCATGGTGCCAAGACGCTCTATGCCATTGCCGAGGCGACTGTTCCCAAGCTGAGTGTCCTGCTGCGCAAGGCCACCGGCGGCGGCATTGCCGGCAGCGGCGGCGACAAAGACCTGGGCATTGACCGTGTCTTTGCCTGGCCCATCGCCTCGAAGGGCGTCCTCGGTGCTGAGGCGGCGGCGCGTGTCATCTTCAAACAGGAGCTTGAGAGCGCCGCAGACCCGGAGGCATTGCGCGCCCAGAAGGTGGCGGAGCTGCGCCAGGCGATGAGCGGGCCCTACATGGCGGCAGCCGTCGAGGAAGTGGATGAGGTTCTTGAGCCGGCTGAGACCAGGAAGCGGCTGATTGCCGCGCTAGAAGTGGCAACCAACAAGCACGAGGCCAGGCACTACCGCAAGCACGGCATCATGCCGGTGTGACGGCATTATCCAAACTGGCATTGCGAGGAGCCCTGCACTACATGTGGTGCAGGACGACGTGGCAATCTCATGCCCATATCGTGTGAGATTGCTTCGCCTTCCGCTTGTAACGGAATGGTCTGCATGACGCTATTACCTACCACTCAAAGTCGTAATAGCCCAAAGCAGTGTCCAGGAGGCAGCGCGGCTTTCGCCGCGCTATTGACAGGCCAACGGCGGAAATGGTAAAGTGTCATTAGCAATCGAAGCCTGAGACTGCTAATCGGAGGGTGTGGTGCTAACGACGAGAGCGGAGAGAATTCTCAGGACCGTAATTGACCAGTATATCAGCAAGGCGACCCCGGTATCCTCGCAGAATATCCTGGCTACCGCCGGGCTCGGTGTCTGTTCGGCCACGGTGCGCAATGAGGTGGTTGCTCTGGAACTGGAAGGTTACCTGACCAAGCCGCACCATTCCGCGGGGAGCATTCCCACCGACCGTGGCTACCGCTACTACGTGGCCACGCTGCAGAAGGTAGAGCTTCCCGCTGAGCAGCAAGTCTTAATCAGTCACCTGTTCCACCAGGTGGAGCTGCGGCCGGAGGAGTGGCTCAGTCTGGCTGTAAAGGTCCTGGCCCAGCTAACGCACAGTGTGGCTGTGGTCGCCATGCCGAGGGAGACCGGCTGCAATTTCAAGCATGTTGAGTTGGTGGCCTTGCGCCCGTCGCTGGTGCTCGTGGTGCTCGTGCTGCGTGGGGCTAGGGTGAGGCAGCAGCTGCTTACCATTGACGAGGAGGTCACGCCGGCACGGCTGACGATTGTCAGTAACAAGCTGAACGAGGCTTACGCCGGGCTTACTGCTGCTCATATCAAGAACAAGAAGATGGATCTTTCTACTATTGAGCAGAAGGTGACCGATAGCATCTTGAAGATGATGCAGGCTGAAGATGAGCCTAAATATGAGGAGTCCCATCTTGATGGCTGGCATTTCATGCTGGACCAGCCGGAGTTTGCACAGACGAAGCGGCTGCTCGCTCTGATGGAGCTGGCGGAGCACCGCAACCTGCTGAAGACCATCATCCCGCGTGGCCTTTCGGCACGCGGGGTGCGAGTGGTGATTGGCAAAGAAAACGAAGCGGAAGCTATCCATGATTATAGCGTCGTCATCAGCAGGTATGGCTCGGACGAGGCAGTGGGGGCGGTCGGCGTTGTCGGGCCAACCCGCATGCCCTACGGACAGAATGTTTCCACTGTGGAGTATCTGGCGGCATTGCTCAGCGAGCTGGTGGCTGAGCTATACGGGCGCGAAAGACGCAGCGCGGCGGAGAGTAACTAATATGAACACCTCATGGAATGACATATCAGCCGCTCGGACTTATCGCGTTCGTGTCGCCTAAAACGTATTCAGTTGGCTCCATTCGCATCGGGAACAGGCGGAAATGCGTGATTGAAAAGCGGTTGGATGAGGTATAATAAAGGTAGATGGTATCGCAAGGTTCTGGGCAGGAAGCGACACAGCTAGAGGACATCGAGGTCATCAAGCGGGCCCTGGCCGATGAGATGGCGAAGTCAGCGTCCAACCTGGCTGGCTGGCAGAGGGCACAGGCGGACCTCACTAACTATAAGAGGCGCGTTGAGCAGGAGAAAGAGGAGCTTGACAAGTACGCCAATGCCACCTTTGTGTCTAATCTGTTGCCAATACTAGATGACCTGGAACGGGCGCTGATAGTCACACCGCCGGAGATGAACGGGTTACCATGGGTGGAAGGCGTCCGGCAGATTGAGCGCAAGCTGCGGGCGACTCTCGAGATGCTGGGGCTATCTCCTATTGAGGCACTGGGTAAGCATTTTGACCCCAATTTCCATGAGGCTGTAGCCCAGTGTGAAGGGGAGGAAGGCCTAGTGATTAGCGAGCTGCAGAAGGGTTACCGTCTTCGCGATCGCGTGATTCGCCCGTCCAGGGTAGCAGTCGGTATGGGCCTAGCGAATAAGAAGGAGGCATAATAATGGCCAAAGCTGTAGGCATTGATTTAGGAACGACCAAGAGCGTTATTGCCGTTATGGAAGCGGGCGAGCCAAAAGTAATCTCCACTTCTGAAGGGGGACGCGCCCTCCCCTCTGTCGTGGCGATTAGCAAAACGGGTGAGCGTTTGGTGGGGCAGTTGGCGAAACGCCAGGCAATTATAAATCCTGAGAATACCATTTACAGCATTAAACGTTTCATGGGACGCAAATGGGGTGAACCGCCCGGACGTGAGTTGCCGGTCGAAGAGGATGCCCGCCGCAAAACATATAAGGTGACCAGAGGCCCCAACAATGAGACGAAGGTGCTCATG
Source organism: Chloroflexota bacterium (assembly GCA_016210585.1). GTDB lineage: Bacteria > Chloroflexota > Dehalococcoidia > Dehalococcoidales > JAFGLR01 > JACQTX01. The sequence continues at coordinate 1,762 of JACQTX010000159.1, read as the reverse complement.
GGTGGCAAGGAATACACGCCCCAGGAAATCTCGGCTATGATATTGCAGAAGCTCAAGACCGATGCTGAGTCCTACCTGGGGGAAAAGATTACGGAAGCAGTAATCACCGTCCCTGCCTACTTTAATGACGCCCAGCGCCAGGCTACCAAGGATGCCGGAGAAATTGCCGGGCTGAAGGTCCTGCGCATCATCAATGAGCCGACAGCCGCCTGTCTGTCCTACGGTCTGGAAAAGAAGAAGGAAGAGGTGGTGGCGGTCTATGACCTTGGCGGTGGCACCTTCGATATCTCCGTCCTGGAGCTTGGCGAGGGCACCTTCCAGGTCAAGTCCACCGCCGGCGATACCCATCTCGGCGGAGACGATTTCGACCAGAGGGTGATGGACTGGCTGTGTGACGAGTTCAAGCGTGACCAGGGCATAGACCTGCGGCAAGACAGGATGGCGCTGCAGCGTTTGAAGGAAGCTGCGGAGAAGGCCAAGATTGAGCTGTCCACCCTGCAGCAGACTGATGTCAACCTGCCTTTCATCACTGCCGATGCCAGTGGCCCCAAGCACATGAATATCACCCTGACCAAGGCCAAGCTGGAGCAGCTGGTGATGGACCTGGTAGAGAAAACACTGGGACCCTGCCGGCAGGCACTTTCAGATGCCGGGCTGCCCCAAGAGAAGATAGACGAGGTGCTGCTGGTCGGCTCGCAGACCAGGATGCCCCTTGTCCAGCAAAAGGTGAAGGAGTTCTTTGGTAAGGAGCCAAATCGGAGCGTGAACCCGGAGGAAGTTGTCGCTATCGGTGCGGCCATTCAGGCCGCCGTGCTCAAGGGCGAGGTGAAGGATGTCCTCCTCCTTGACGTTACCCCGCTCACCTTGGGCATTGAGACCCTCGGTGGCGTGGCGACCCCGCTCATCCCGCGTAATACTACTATCCCCACGTCCAAGAGCCAGGTATTCAGCACCGCTGCGGACAGCCAGACCAGTGTTGAAATTCACGTTGCCCAGGGAGAAAGGCCGATGGCGGCAGACAACCGGACACTGGGACGCTTTATCCTGGATGGTATACTGCCGGCGCCCAGGGGCATACCCCAGATTGAGGTCACCTTTGATATTGACGCCAATGGCATTCTCAGCGTCCGGGCGCGTGACAAGGGCACGGGACGGGAGCAGAAGATTACCATCACGGCTTCCGGCGGACTGAGCCGGCCTGAGGTGGAGCGGATGCAGAAGGAAGCCGAGATGCATGCGGCCGAAGATACCAGGCGGAAAGAGGAAGTGGAGACACGCAACAATGCCGATACCCTGGCCTACACCGCTGAAAGGACACTGCGTGAGAACAAGGACAAGATACCATCTGACCTGAACCAGCAAGCCGAGGGCAAGATAGCCGCGGTACGCTCGGCGCTGCAGGGACAGGACATCGAGGCCATCCGGAGCGCCGCCGGCGAGCTGAATGAAATAATGCAAAAAATTGGTGCCGCCGTTTACCAGGCGCAGCAGCAGCAACAATCGCAGCAACAGCAGCAACCGCCGCCCCCACCGCCACCGGGCGGCAAGGGTCCCGGTGGTGAAGAAGGCACCGTTGAGGGTGAGTTCCGCGAGGTCTAGCCGGTAAGCAACAGGCAGTGACGCAAAGAGAGGGGCATAGCCCCTCTCCTTCTTTTTCCAAGATTTGTTGTAACCGTAATGGATTGTTGGGCAAATTCGAAAAGTGTCATTGTTATGAAAATAGCCAGACTCCTCTCCCTTGATGGGAGAGGCATGGGTGAGG
>JACQTX010000161.1 GCA_016210585.1 Chloroflexota bacterium | reverse complement strand
GTTTCAACGTGTCTTTACCGCCCCCTCGTGGCGCACCTTCGCGTATCTGGCCTGTGGCTGGACCTTGACCACTGACCGTCATACCATCACCACCTCTGTGTGGCTCACCGGGGCAAGCACAGTCAAGCACTTTTCAAGATTCTCTGTGTTTCTCGGGTGCCCCCTCTACGACAAACGCTGGCAACTCTGGGGGGCCGTCATCCGCATGGCAGCCCAGTTTGTTCCTCAGGGCGAGGTCATTCGGGTCGCCTTCGACGAGACGACCAAGAAAAAAGCTGGCACCCATATCGAGGGGCTCGATCGCTACCGCAATGGCGCAGGGTCAGCCCGACAAGAATACCGCACGCTTCGGGGTGTGAACGTCGTGGTGGGCATCATGTGCATTCCCCTCACGCGTTGGCCCGGCCACTCCCTCAGCGTCCCGGTTGGCCTCGAACTGTATCTCAAAGTGGACATGGAAATCCGCGATGCCAACGCCTTCAATGGTCTGGGGCACGAGCAGTGCCGGAAGCGGCAACGCATCCTTGGCGTCAACACATTTCGCTTGGTCATGGCCGCGGCTCGCACGCTGTGGTTTCTCGACCAAGTCGAGCGCAGCACGACGTTCACGTGGTGCCGCTATCGGCCATGGTACAGACAGAAGGTGGCTCCCAGCCAACTTGACGTGGTGTGGGCCTGTCGTGAGGCTCTGCAAGAAGCGGGAATTTTCCCCATACCACGGTTCATCCCTGATCTGGCCGAAAATCATGAGGAGCCCGAACATGCTTTACCTCTTGTAGCCTAGAGCGCGAAACTAATGACTAGGGCTTCTTCCATTTAATTTTTCAACACAGACTTCTTGTCTTTGCGACCTTTAGAGAGATTTATGTGAGGCATGGTCATCATTCCTCGCAGCATCTGTAGGGCGTATGGCAATACGCCCCTACAGCACAGATTCGATGTATGACCAACCCTCATTTCTGTAAGCAAACTAAATAGAAGGCTCACTAGCCATTTTTCTGGGTACTGCCCTCGCCATTCTACCGATGTGCCCATTCCTACAATATGTTATGCTTGGAAGCAGATGGAACAGATTGTCTTGTGCAGGCATAAAAGTTTTGGAGGAGTGAAATGAAAACGTTATCATCTGAGATGGCCAGTTCGTTGCTGGTTCTCTCTAACGATTTGGCTGACGCCGTCGAACGTGTCGGTCGTGCCGTCGTCACGGTCAATGCGCGCAAGCGTATACCCTCAAGCGGTGTTCACTGGCGTCAAGATGTCGTCGTCACCGCCGCCCATACAGTAGAGCACGATGATGAGATTACTGTTACGTTGTCGGGCGGCCGCACTATACCCGCTACGCTGGCTGGCCGTGATACTGGCACCGATCTGGCTGTGCTCAAGCCGCAGGGTATAGAGATACCCACAGCCGAGCCTGGCGATGCTTCATTGCTCAAGGTTGGTCATCTCGTACTGGCTGTCGGATATGGTGGTGAGGGTGGTCCAAGCGCCAGCCTGGGTATTATCAGCACCCTGAGCGGCGCCTGGCGCACCTGGCGTGGGGGTCAGATCGACCAGTTCGTGCGCCCTGACCTGACGCTTTACCCTGGCTTCTCGGGCGGCCCCCTGGTGGATGCCCGCGGTGGCGTCATAGGCATCAACACATTGGGTCTCTCGCGCAATATGGGCCTCACCATCCCAACCTCTACGGTCAACCGCGTGACTGATAAGCTGCTGGAAAAAGGACGCATCACACGAGGCTTCCTGGGCCTGGGCATGTATCGTGTGCACCTGCCCGATACCCTCAGGGGTAAGTTGAACTTGCCTGGCCAGGGTGGTGTGATCGTTCTCAGCGTCGAGCTCGATGGTCCCTCTGACAAAGCGGGCCTGCTGATCGGTGACGTACTCGTAGCACTTGATGGTACACTTGTGAACGACATACATGACGTCCAGGGTGTGCTAGAGCCTGAGTATGTGGGCAAAACGATCAGCGCGTCGATCATCCGGGGAGGAGCGCTGGCTGAACTGGTGATTACGGTGGGCGAACGACCTCGGGGGAATCGGTAACATGGCTATCACAGAGAAAAATGCGACAGGGTTACCTATACGCCTCACTGACGACTTTGCAGCTGTGGCCGAGCGTTTGTGTCGCTCTACGGTGCAGGTCAGAGGACGCAGACACGGAGGTGGATCGGGTGTGATCTGGCACTCAAGCGGCTTGATTATCACCAACGCCCACGTCGTACAAGGCTCGCGTGCTCGCGTCGAGTTGTCGGATAGGCGCGTTTTTGATGCGACGGTCACAGCTAGGAGCCTGTATGACGATCTCGCTGCGCTCAAGGTTGAGGCTGACAACTTG
>JACQTX010000162.1 GCA_016210585.1 Chloroflexota bacterium | reverse complement strand
TGAGCGGAGCCGAAGGGGCGCTCGCAATGACGTCCCGGAATTATAGGGTGGATAAAACTGACCCTTACGGCCGGCGCAGGCAGCCGGCTGGTTTGGATTTCGTTTGATTTTTGCTGCGCGCTTACTGGCTATCTCTTAGAATCTGCAAAAATCTCCAGAATCCCTCTTGACAAAGCTGCCGAAAGGCGTATAATAAACACAACAAATTAGACTGTGCCGAGAAAGGCAAACCACGGGAAACCGTGGGACGCAAAGCTACGGGTCTAAGTCCGCTTAAGGTGGATAGGACCGCCGGGCTGCCGAAGACAGGGTAAACACAGGGCATCCTGAGCCTTTCTCAGCCGAGAAAGGCTTGACTGTTTTAGGGGCATGTCTTCTCCCTTTGCTAAAGGGAGATAGAGAGGGATTTCGAAAATCCCCCTTAGTCTCGCTTTAACAAAGGGGGAAACATGCGTAAGGGCGCCCCTCTGGGGTGGGGAGGGGACTGAAAGCTGAGCGCTGATAGCTGATGGCTTAAAGCTGACAGCTAAAATTTAGTGCCCGTTGGTGGTGATTTAGTCCGGGTGGGGTAGGACATTGGTGGGGGCCTCTGGTCCAGCTATGCGGGGCCTCTTGACAGACGGCCCAAAAGGGGGTGAAATAGAGACAGGTCTAAAAAGACAGGTGCGACTGGTCCGGTAAGGACAAAAATTAAAAAAAGAAGGGGAGGTAAACAATGAAAAGAATTATGAGTCGCATAGGCAAGGCATTCCACTACGGGGAGAAGGGCTTCACCCTCATCGAGTTGCTCATCGTCATCGCGGTGCTGGGTGTGCTGGCCGGCGTGGCCGTGCCCAATGTCTCCGGCTTCCTGACCGCCGGCAAGGTACAGGCGGCCAACACCGAGTCGGCCAACGTGGAGACCGGCGCCCAGGCCTACTACGGGGCCAACGGCAGCTATCCCGCCAATTCCGATAGCCTGACCTCGGACTATATCAGCGGCACGCTGAAAGCGAAATACTACTTCAGCAGCTCAACCGGCAAGATAGGCGATGGCGCCAAGTATGCGGACCTTCTCGCCGGTGCTGACTGGGCAGACGACGGCCTTAATTGGGACATATCGGAGAATAGGTGGACTAAGGGAGTCGAAAACCCAGAGGATGCCACCAACGGAACTGCGACCAAACCGTAAGTCGCTTTCCTGAATCCGTTCTTGACCTGAGAGAGCTTACCGGCCTCCCCATAAGGTGCCGGTAAGCTTCTTCTTATCCGGAGAGGGGAAAAGCCACTGGTGGGAATGGTGAGAGTATATGGGACGTGTGCTGGAGAGTGTGGTGGCAGACGATAGGGGCTTTACCCTCATCGAGCTGCTGATTGTCATTGCGGTGCTGGGCGTGCTGGCCGGGGTGGCCGTGCCCAATGTCTCTGGCTTCCTTGTCGCCGGCAAGGTCCAGGCGGCTAATACGGAAGCCGCCAACGTGGAGACGGTGGCCCTAGCCTACTACGGTGCCACAGGCGCCTTTCCCGACGATTCCGAGGACCTGGACAGCCACTACATCAGTGGGACGCTGCGGGCGAAATACCATTTCCATAGTGATAGCGGCAAAATAGGCAATGGTGCCGGCAAGTATGTGGATGTGCTCACTGACGGCGGGAATGATGACTGGGTGGATGATGGCCTGGTCTATGACGCCGGCGACCGCAAGTGGGTCAAGGGCAGCCCGGTGCCCGCTGACGGGAAAGGGAGCGCGTCACGGAGCTAGGCTTTAGGTCTTTCCCCCTTAAAAAAGGGGGACTAAGGGGGATTTCGGAATTCAAAAATCCCTCCCAATCTCCCCTTCGACAGGCTCACTTCGTGGTGACTCAGTGGAACCAGGGCAGGCTCTTTACCAAAGGGGAGTCCTAGTGGGGGGTGAAAACCCAGCAGCAATGTTCAATGTGGGTTTCGTCTCGACTTCGTCTCGACTTCGTCTCGACTACACCCACCCTACTGCTGATAGTTGGACTGAAAGACCGTGTTTCGTGATAGCGACAAGGGCTTCACCCTCATCGAGCTCCTGATTGTCATTGCCGTTGTGGGTGTTCTGGCCGGGGTCGCCGTGCCCAGCGTCTCTGGCTTTCTCACCGCAGGCAAGGTGCAGGCCGCCAACGTGGAGGCGGCGGCCGTAGAGACAGCGTCAGGGTATTACCTCGCGCGCAATGCCAGCTATCCAGCCGACTCTTCCCCGTTTTTCGCCGATGATTTAGTCACGGTCCCACTGAGAGCGAAATACTACTTCCATCAGGACACGGGCAAGATAGGCAACGCGGCAGGCAAGTATGTGTCCCGGATTGACGGTGCTGATAACGACTGGGTTGAAGATGGCCTTGTGTTCGATACGGCCACCAGGAAGTGGGTGAAGGGGGCCGTTACCGGCACCGAGGGTGATACCGGTGACGCGACCAGGTAAATACAGCCGTAATGAATCATCATGCATCACCTGTATTGCGAGCGCATCCGCCGAAGGCGGAGGCTAAAGACCGATGAATAACTGTCCTTGCCATTCATCCGCCTCTGGCAAACTCATCGGGATGGTCTGGCCATGACAGCCTGGTAAGATTGCCCCGCCTACTGCTCCAGTCCGAGAGAGAAGGGAATGGCGGCTTCCACTTCCTTTTGCTTCCTGGCACTGAGTGTCGCCATACGGGTGCGCAAGCAGTCTTTTGGAATTGTGGTGATGGTGTCCAGATTGACCACACAGGGCCGCGGCATCCCGTCTGCGGCGCCCAAAGGGACCTCGGCAGAGATGCCACGGATACGGGTGGTAACCGAGGCCACAATAACCAGTGAGCGGGCCTGATATGCCTCGTTGCGAGATAGAAGCAGAACAGGGCGTCTGCCTGCCGGCGGCTCCAGTTCAGCCCACCATATTTCCCCCCGTCTCATTGCCAGGTGACTCGGCCAGGATGGTGCTGGCAGCACGCCGGGCGGCAGCAATTTCCTCCTCCGTCTCCGGCAGCTCTTTATAGGCGCGCGTATATGCCTCGCTGATTTCCCTCTCCCGTCGCTGGCGCAGCAGTAGCTCAATGGCACGGCGCAATAGGGCACTGCGGCTTTCGCCGCTTTCCGCTCTCTCCCTTTCCACGGCCCTGAGTACCTCTTCGGGCAGACTGATAGCAATCCTGGCTGTCTTGGGCATGGGAATCACCTCTTCATACTGGATTCATACCGCAGTATGAACTGTTCGTCCCGGCGTGTCAAGGATTGTCTCGCCATCTGAAATCAGCGATTCAATCTGTAGGTCGGGTTCCCTAACCCGACGTGAAGTATCGGGCAGGTTGGGAAACCTGCCCTACGGGGGTCAATCGCTGATTTTGGTCGCCATGACGGATAACATTGTAGCTACGCCGTGCCATATGCCAGTGTTTGCGCCATCACAATACGTATTTTGGCGCGCCGGACTAGGTAGCTATACGGATAGGCAGGCGGCCTGAATTGTCTTATAAATAAACTAAAAGGCTATCAGGGTCACTTCGGAGGCGGCCAATTCGCCCGGCGTGTGGCCCCCAAAGGAGACAGGTATGAAACAAGCCGTGGAAGCCGGTGTTCCCTTTATCCTGAAGAATGTGACCAGGTGCCTGTGCCCGGACTGCCCGGTGCAGGGGAAGAGCCAGTGCGTCAGCGATAAGAAGCTGAGACTGAAGGAAGCCCTTGCCCATAAGCCCCTGCGACGTGAGGATATCCCCGTCCAGTACTGCGGCGGCGGGGCGGCGACCTGCCCAGACCTTGACGCTGACCAGGCCTGCCTCTGCTATGGCTGCCCCCTCTACGAGGAATACCACCTGGCTGACGCCGTGCCGACCTGCTACTACTGCCAGCACGGCGCCGCTAAGCTAGCACAGTCTTGAGATGGTGAAAACCCACCACTGACGAACCTTGTCAGCCAGTGGGTCAGGTTTCCTAACCCGACCTGGATGTGGCGGGCAGGTTAGGAAACCTGCCCTACGCGGGTCAATCGCCATTTTCGAGCACAGCATAGCCCTTGTCCTGCAATGGGTTTATGTATAGAATAGGGATATAAGGGACAGCAGGGCAGGCTATGGACAATGTGCTGGCAATCATCATGGCGGGCGGGGCCGGCGAGCGGCTCCAGCCTTTGACGCGGGTGCGCTCGAAGGCGGCGGTGCCCTTCGGCGGCAAGTTCCGCCTCATTGACTTCACCCTCACCAACTGCATCAACTCCGGGCTTCGCCGCATCTACGTTCTCACCCAGTACCGCTCCTGGTCACTGCAGAAGCACATCCAGGAGGGCTGGGGCATCTCCAGCTCCGGGCTGGGCGACTTCATCTACTGTGTGCCGGCACAGCAGAAGGTCGGCGCGGAGTGGTACCGCGGCACGGCGGACGCCATCCGCCAGAACCTTGACCTGATATCGGGCAAGGGGTTTGAGCACCTGCTTGTCCTGTCCGGTGACCACGTCTATAAGATGAACTACCTGCAGATGCTGGCGCAGCACAAGATGCAGAACGCTGACCTCACCATCGCCGCCGTGCGGGCGCCTCGCGAGCAGGCGGCCCGGAAGCTCGGCGTGCTGGAGGTGGACAGGGACTACCGCCTGGTCGGCTTCGCAGAGAAGCCGGAAGAGCCGCGCGGTATCCCTGATGCCCCTGAGTTCGCTCTGGCTTCCATGGGTGTCTATGTGTTCAAGGTTGATGCCCTTGGCGCCGTCCTGCAGAGCCGCGAGGATGACTTTGGCAAAGAGGTCATCCCCCGCATGATAGGGGAAGGCTTTGACGTCTTCATCTATGACTTTGCGGCCAAAAACAGCATAGAGGACTACGTGGTGGAAGTGAAGGATGGCAAGCGGAAGCGGGTCCTGGTGGAGAGGACACGTGACTCCGGCTACTGGCGGGACGTGGGCACGATTGACTCCTACTATGAGGCCAGCATGGACCTAGTGGGCGTTGACCCCCTCTTCAACTTCTACGGGGAGCAATGGCTGATCCGGACCTTCCAGAGGCCGCTGCCGCCCTCGAAGTGTGTCCTGGGCGGCACCACGCCGGAGTCAATCGTCTCGGACGGCTGTATTGTCAGCGGTGCCGTGGTCTGGCGCTCCGTCCTTTCGCCAGGGGTCATCGTGGAGAGGGACGCCCTGGTGGAGGAGTCCATCATCTTTGATGATGTGATTGTCGAGCCTCATGCCCGGGTCCGGCGGGCCATCGTTGACAAGGAGTCCACCATCCGGGCTGGTGCTGCCGTGGGCTATGACCATGAGGCTGATAGACAAAGGGGCTGCACGGTGTCAGATAGCGGCATCGTGATTGTCCCCCGGAATAGCGATATTGAGCCGGTCTAGCTACGTGTAGCGCCATAAGCTAAGAATCAAACTCTAAATCCGAAGCGCGAAATCCCTTCGACAAGCTCAGGGCAGGCTCTAAACAATATCTAATACCAAATATCAAAACTGATTTTGAATTTTTCATTTCGGTTATTGGGATTTGTTTAGTGTTTAGAGATTAGTATTTAGAGTTTGTATTTGTTTCAGGCTAGACGCAGCTATCTTTGCCTGCACATTTAGCAGCTCAGTCCTTGACGCTTCTGACCAGCTTCCAGGCAATCGCTTCACACAGGACGTTGATGTCTTCGGTGGAGAGATAGTCCGGGACGGAGCTATCGAAGAGGATATTGCCGTCCGGGGGGAACTCGTCATCGCCCAGCCAGAGGACAAAGGTGATGGGCACGCGGGGAAAGGCCTGAATGGTTACGGCAACATCGCCGAAAGCGGCCTGGTGCCCGCCCACTTTCGCAGCGGCCTCAACCAGACGCTCCGGCTCCTTGCTGAAGCGGGTCAGAAGTGGCTTGATAGCCCTGAGAGCGAAGGTGGAGAGGTAGTTGGCCCCTTCCGGTAGCTCCCGGTAGGCCAGCAGCTTGCCGGTCAGGGGCGTTCCCCTGGCCTGGGTGAAGTAGTGCAGGATGAGGATTTTGTCGCGTAGGGGCACGTTTTCGCCACTGCCTTTGAGAGAAATCGCTATGGGGGAGAGCGTGATGAGGTAGTCCCGGCCCAAATACGGAAGGGTAATCTTCTGCTGTGAGTCCGCCGTCTCACAGCGGGCATCACATCTCTGGCACTGCGCCTCTATATCCGCTGCTGTAAGCCCGGCCAGCCGCTCACCGGCCAGCTTATAGGCCAGGTCATAGCCATATTCGTCTTTGCGCTGAATGGGTAATGGCAAGTGTGTGCCTCAGTCTAGAGAACATTTGCTGGTAGGAGAAAATCCGAATTTGTGTCGAAATCGGTTTCTTTGACTGCTAACAGGCAGCCGGTGAATCTTACTTTAGCCTTTTCAGTAATTCTCCTACGGGGATATTGTTCCACAGGCTTACTCTACTGAGGATGTCAGACAGGGTTCCTTTTGCCACAACCCTGTGGGCTGGGACAGTGATATTGTGCTCGCCAATGGATGTGGCTTTCCGCAGCCTTATATGACTGCCTCGCTGTCTAATCACTTGGTAATCCAATAACCTGAGAAGGCGGACAACATCGTCACCACTAACTTGAGGCAGCTTTGGCATCTGCTAGCTTCAGCTCAGAGATGGTTAGGATACTAATAGCTTCATCGGTGTCGCCAAAATGAGTGGCTACCGCCTCTTTGATATTCCGGTATAAATCGTCCAGAGTATTGCCTTGAGTGAATATATCCTCGCCTATGCCACGGGCACACCAAAACTCACCATCGAAGTAGATTTCTATTTTTACTAACATATTTAGCTCCCACCTGGAATCTCAGCCCTATTATACCAGAAAACCAAAAGTCAATTCCCCCAGCTTGGGGAGAATCAGAACTTGTGGGGAGCGTGGTCTATGGCTCATTATAGCTTTGAGCAACAGGTGGCACAACTTCTTACAGATCCCTACGAAACCGCGGTGATGCTTGAGCTAACGATTCACGTTCAACATGCGAGTGGACTATCACAGCTGCTTCATATAGATTCTCTACGAGGTAATCAGGTTCGACTGCCAGTGCCCCGTCCTCCTTGCCTGCTTTGCCTGTTTTAACCAAGATGGTCATGCAGCCTGCCGCCTGACCTGCCGCGATATCTGAAGTCTTGTCGCCAATAAGGAAGCATCTGGATAAGTCCAGTTGAAAATCTCTAGCTGCTTCTACTAGCATCCCGGGCGAAGGTTTCGAGCAGTTACAGGAGGGGACTTCAGAAGGCAAGTGCTTGGCTTCGAGATGCGGACAGAAATAGAACCCATCAATACGACCCCCGCCACACTCAGCCCTTAGGCGTAGTTCACTATTGAATCGAGACATTTGCTCCTGTGTGAATAGGCCAAGTGCAATTCCAGCTTGGTTAGCTACAACAACAATATGAAGCGGAAGCGACGCTAGAAGTTTTAGACCATCAAGAGCCATCGGGATGAACTGAAGTGACTCAATTTGGTAAGGAAAATGGGTATCAACGTTGATTGTTCCATCTCGGTCCAAAAACACCGCACGTTCGTATCGTGGACTAGGTTTTGGGGGCCAATCTCTCATAGGTCTATTCTCTCCGAAAGTGGCAGGTTATCCATACGTCTGCACCTACATAAACTACGCTAGCAACAAGAAGGAGTGGCCATCCGAGTTGATTGCGCTCCGCCAGCCAAAGGTAGACAAGTGATAAAGCGGATACCACCCACAGCGCCGCCAAGAAGAACCGCTTACGAATTCCAGGTATTTTTTGAGTCTGATAGTAATTCTCCCATTCTTTGCTGACGGTGATTCCACATAGATGTGCCAACTCCGGCTCAATCTCCTCAAGAAGGTATTTTGCCAGAACATGGTGAACCCGATAACTGTACAAAATCAAAACCGTGAAGTAGATAGACACTAGAGGAGCAGCAATAAGAACCGTGCGCAAACCAGGTCTAGAAAAAGAAACCGCAATTAAGGCAGCTAAAGCAATACTTAGCTGGATTGAGTATTTGTCCCTCTGCTCAATACGTCTTTTGACCTCGTCGCGCATATCTTGTCGCAACGTCTCAAAATGAGCCATTGCCCTCTCTTCCATACGGAATTCCTCCTTCTATATCATAACATTTATCCCAGTAACCATAAAGACAATCTGCCTTTCCGTCGTATGGGTCTAAGTTCGGCTAATTTTGCATCCGCTCAACTTCGACAAAGGCGAAGCCCCTCTCCCGCATGCTGATTATACCACCCCTAAAACAAAAAGTCCCCCGCACCTCATCGAGGTGCGGGGGACTTATGGCTAATGTTGGAAGATAGCTAAATCTCAAGCCAGGAGTGGGAGTAGAGGGACTCGCCGAGGAGCACACGGGCAGTCTTGGCGTATTTTCTCTGCTCTTCGGTCAGGGAGGCCATGTCCGGCTTCTCACCGTCCATCATGCGGTGGACGAGACTGACCAGGTCCGGGCGCCGGCCCTTGGCTATTTTGACCAGGTCAGTATCAAAGACATCTACAATGGCCGAGTAGATACCGTGTTTCATAAGCATCATGAGGTAGGTGCGGTTGAGCCAAGGGCGCAGGTCAGCCGGTGTGCCATTGGAGATGTTGGATAGCCCCACCGTGGACTTGCAGCCGGGGGCAATGTCCCCCAGCATACTCATAAACTCGATGCAGGCCTTCACCTGGTTTATCTCCACGGATATCGGGCTGACGATGGGGTCAATCCAGATTTCCTCATTGGCGGCACCGGCCTCGTTGGCCTTATAAATCAGGTCAACGGCGAGCATACATCTTTCGTTGGCATCCCGCGGCATGCCTTCTGGCCCCCACAGCAGGCCAATCATGTAGGCGTTGTATTTTCGGACAAAGGGTAGCTCCTCCGCGGCACGCGCCGGGGAGATGGAGTTAATGAGTGCCCGACCCTTGTGGACTTTCAAACCGGCTTCCATCGCCACCGGATTCGTGGTGTCCAGCGAGAGGGGCAGGTCAGTAACCTCCTGGACTGTTCTTACGGCCCACTCCATAAGCTCGGCTCCGGCCTTGCGCGCCGGCCCGATGTTAATGTCCAGGTAGTCCGCTCCGGCTTTGACCTCAGCTTTGGCCATCTCCTGAATGGGACCGGGGTTCCGCCCCTTCAAGGCCGGGCCAATGGTCTGCGACATAATGTTTATGCTCTCCGCAATAAGGACGACCATTCACTCTCCTCCTTAAGAATTGTGTGGTGGTTTCCTGTTCTTGACCCTCACCCCCTTAAATCCCCCTCTCCCAGGGGAGAGGGGGAGATTCTTGAAAGAAGGGGGCTTCGCCCCCTTCTTTATATTTACTTCCCCTTCCCCTTCAGGGGAAGGGGTAAGGGGATAGGGTCATCCGCTTCAGGCAACTGCCTCAGAAAGCTACAGAGTGGTGCAACTCGCCAAATATTATCTGCGAGGACATGACTGGTTTTTGGCAAAGTCCCTATGGTTTCCAAGCCTTGAGGTAGGCGGGGATGAGCGAGCCTTCCCGCGGGCCGACTTCAATCTTCCAGTTGGGCAGCTCCTCTTCCAGGCCACCCGCCTCCGCCGCCGCGTAGCCGGGGATGGTCAGGCGATGGTGCTTGACCTTGTCAGCGATGCCGCACTTGCGGACAAAGGGGGCGATGGCATCAGCCACGAACTTGCCCGCCGCCCAGGCGGTCATGACGGAAAGACCCTCGGTATCCTTCACTACCAACCATGACGGCACCCGGCTGTTCTCCATCTCGCCGGAGACGATGAAGTAGGTCAGCGAGAAGTTGGAGGTCAGCAGCACCGGCGAGCCATCAGTCGGGTTGTTAATCTCGTAGATGCCCTCGGTGGTGGCCAGCGGGCGCTGCGGGTCGGTATAGATGTTCAGGCGCTCTACCAGCAGCGGGAAAAGGCTTTCGCCATAGAAATCGGACAGGACGATGATACCGCCGTATTTGGCGACGAAGGTAGCCGCAATCACGGCTACCTTCATCGGGTCGGTGGTCATCTCGCCGGGAAAGACAATGGTCGGGAAGCCCAGGGGCCGGAACTTCTTCTGCAAAGCTGACCGGCGGATGAAGACCTGGTCTTCAAAGGCCCGCCGCAGCGTCCTCGCCCCGGAGTCCAGGACAATGTTCTTAATGCCGGCCGCCGTCAGCTTGTTGGTTAGCTCGACCAGCTCGTCCAGGCTGGCGCCTTTTACGGCCACGGGACATTTGCTGGTCTTGGCCAGCTCAATCATGCGGTCAGCGTTCTCTTTGGTAACCGGGTAGAGGAGAGGGTTCCGGTCAGCGCAGGCCTTCAGGCCGGCGGCCAGCACATCCGGATTGCTGCTGATGAGCATGATAGGGCCGTCTGTCCCCTGCTTGACCTTGCCAGCCAGGGCTTCAAATTTGGCGGGGTCGCCCGATTCACTCTTGAGGGCAACCATGTCCGGACGGAGGGTGAGCCCCACCCGAATGTATTTGAGGTTGTTGAACTTATCCAGGCGGGCAGTGACCTCAGCATCGGGCATGGTGTCCGTAATGAGAATAGCGAGGCCGGGCGGGTTCTCAAACCTTTTCTCGTGGCGGAACATGACGGTTTCCCCACCCACCTTCAGCACCCGGTTGCCCGCCCCGATGGTGACGGGCAGAATGGGCGGCGCTGCCGCCTCCTGTAGCTTGGACTTGGCCTCTTCCGAGATATATTTGCAAAGAGTCAGCTCCGCCTTACCGGCGGCCAGCTTCATGGCAAAGGCAAGGCAGGTAGGGTCGCCACACTCCTTGCAGTTCGTTTTAGGCAGTAGCTTGAAGATTTCAATTCCGGTAAGGGGCATTTTTCTCTCCTCTCTTAGACAGAGGCCGGTGTCTTGGCAAAGGCCTCTTTCCTTGGTCCGTTCTCCAGTTTTTTCAACCTCTTGTTGGCCCTCACCCCCTCAGTCCCCCTCTCCCACATGGAGTGGGAGAGGGGGAAGATTCTCAAAAGAAGGGGGCTACGCCCCCTTCTTTTATATTTACTTCCTCTTCCCCTTCAGGGGAAGGGGATAGAGGGGATAGGGTCAGACTTTTCACTTCAGTGGTGACACACGCTGGGACAACTTGCCAAGCCATTCGGAAATTCCCACTGCCTATTCCTGGACGGCCTTAGCCGAGAATCGGCTCCATGCCCAGGGCGGGATGGCCTTTCTCTGTCAGGAAAGGCAGGATCTCCTCTTCGGTGACGCCGATAGTCTCATCGGCAATCATGTCCAGGAAATTGGGGGCGCCCATCTCCGCGGCCCTGGTCTTGAGTCTTTCGGCGATTTCCTCCTTGAGCATCTTGGGCATCCAGACAATGCGCAGCAGGCCGCCATCACCCTTGATGAACTTCCGTTGCGTGATGTTGTATTTGCCATGCCCGACAAAGCCGGGGGTGCTCAGCCCGCCGCCAATCGTTCCGGCGAGGGTGGTGAACTTCATGCCGCAGGGGGTATCACCGGTGTAGTCCCGATTGACGGTCATGACGCCGTTGCACAGGGGCAGGACAGCGGCAATAGCCTCGCAGCAGCCGCAGGTGGTCATGGGGTCGTTGACAATGCTGTAGAAATTATAGTGGTCAATCTTCTGGCGGGAGGCCTTGAAGACAAAGTCATTGACACCCTGCCACTGCCCCAGCCGGCCATCTATGGTGTTACCCTTGGGCACCGGCTGGTTGGGCCCGGTGGGGTTGATTTCGTAGGCGGCTTTGCAGTCCATCCAGTTATAGGAGCCGCACAGCCCTGTTCGCTCCGGGCTGATGACGCAGACATGGCTGGGGGCGAAGGACTGGCACAGCGTGCATGAGTAGTAGGTCTCGGTAGTCTCATCCGTCATGCCCTCAATCCGGGCATCACGCGTCCGATAGACCTCCCTGGCCTTTTCGACAATCTCCTTGACCTTATCGGTCTCAGTGTAAATCCGCACCTGCATCTTATCGAAGATGCGGCCAAAGTCCTGGTGCAGCTTAGCGTGGAGGAGCGCCCCGATATGGCGAAGCTTGAAGCCCTTCTCCACCGCCTGTTTGCTCACCCTTATCCAGGCAATATCCCTCTGCCCGATGTGCATAACACCCTGGGCATAGTTAATCAGGTGGTGTATCTGCCGCTCCAGGATAGGCTCGTAGTCCTCCTGCATGGACCGGCCAGCCACCTCGATGGCGATAGCTACCGGCAGTCTGGAGCCGGCGGGCACATCAGCAAGCTCTGGGCCAATCACCTCAATCTTGCCGTCCTCCACCTCATCCATGCGCTTGCTGGTAACCCACTCCACCATCTGAGTGCGGCCACCGCCTGCCTCCAGGTAGATGTCATCACCCCTGACCCTTTCGCCCTCGAAGGCAGGACCAAAGGCTACCGGGATAGGCACTTCGGTCACCGTGACCTTGAGGCCGCGGACCTCCACGGCCCGGGCGACAATCCGGTCATGCGGGATATTGGAGACAACGTGCTCGTAGGTGCAAATGCCGGAAGGCAGGACCTCGGGTATGGGCGTATCGGCGATGACCGGGAAGCCCCAGTTAATGGCACCGGCACCGTTGGCATACCACTCATCGGTGACGTAGCCGAGAGGCAGGGCGAAGGCGAAGATGCGGTCCTTGTTGTAGATGAGGATTTTACGGAAATCGCCTGGCTCAATGCCGCCGAAGGACATGGCCGCCCTGGTGGCAAAGCCCATGGCGAAGACCGTGGCGCTCACGTCCGGCCCGAAAGAGACCAGACGGGTAGGCCAGCCAATCTGGACACCGGCCTGGATAAGCTGCTCGGCGAACCGCTGGCCGTTGTAGTCAGCGGCCATGAAAACATAGAGGTTCTTTTCCTGAAGCTCCTGGGCAATCTTAGCAGCTATCTGCGGGGTCGGTGCCGCGCCGAGGATAGCAGCGAAGCCGGGGGCCGTGCCGTCAACGAACTCGATACCCCTCTTTCTGAGGATAACATCATTGGCGGCACCCAGCCAGATGTTGTTCTCGGTAATATCCTCACCCTTGAGATAGAAGTTCGGCTGCTCCAGGTAGCGGATGGCCTCGATAATCTCCTCGGCGAAGAAGGTGGCCATGCCAGCATCAAGGGCGGGGGCGAGGTAAGGCAGGGGATGCGACTCCCGCACTGGTGGCGGTAAGAGGGCACGGCACCTCTTGAGCACCTGCTCCATGTCCCCCAGCTTCTCTACCTTGATACCCAGAATCCCGTAGATGATGGGCAGGTAGTAAGCGGTATTGGGGAAGCCGACCGGCTCATTGGCACCATGCTTGTCCATGGCTTCCCGCCACTGCTTCTCGGCCCGCTCGATGATTTTGTAGGCGCCTCTAATCGCCGCTGATGCAATAATCTTGGACATTTCTCTTAAGCTCTCCTTTCCCTCTCCGGACTTACTCCAGAGCCCTTCTCATGGCCATGTCGTAGAGGACTCTCTCACGTGCCTTGTCAATGCCGAGAGCCTTGCGCTTCTTATCAATATGGGCAATCATCAGCTGGGCGGCTTTCAGCGGGTCAGGCTCGAAAGCCCACATCCCACCGAATATTTCTTCCATTTCCTTAAAGAGGAAATCACTCACCTCTTTGTTGCCGGTAGTCGGGAAGTTGCAGCCAAAGACGGTGAAAACGCCGGAGCCAACGGCATACTGGCCGATGGCGATAGCCTTTTCGCTCATCCACTCCGGAGCGGCGGCGGCCACGGGCAGGTCACTGATGTCATCACCCAGGCCACCATCCTTGACCATAGCTGTAGTGGACATGAGGATGCGGCTGTTGTCAATGCAGGCGCCCACGTGCAGGACCGGCGGAATGCCCACCGCCTCGCATACTGAGGCCAGTCCGGGGCCGGCGAACTCCTTCGCCGCTTCAGGCACCATCAGCCCGGCTTTGCCACTGGCCATAGCCATGCAGCCGGTCTGGACTACCAGCACATCGTTCTTGATAAGCTCCTTGACCATGATGAGGTTGCTGGCATCGTGCGGTGTGCGCGGGTTATTGCAGCCGACGACCGCGGCGACCCCGCGGATACGGCCGTTGATGATGTTGTCATTCAATGGCCGGTAGGAGGCTCGGAACATGCCGCCGAGCAGGTAGTTGATAGTCTCGTGGCTGAAGCCGGCAATCATGTCCTGCTTGTATTTGGGGATGCGGACATTTTTGCCCCGGTTAACATAGTTGTCTATGGCTGCTTTGACAATGGCCTTGGCCGATTCATAGGCGTTATGCTCCTCGAAGGGCATGTGGGTCGCCCCTTGAATCTTAGCCCGGGCATCGGTGGTGATAACCTTGGTATGGTAGCAGCTGGCGGTATCAACCAGTCCCTGCATGATACACTGGACATCTACCACAATGGCTTCCAGGGCACCGGTGACGATGGCCAGTTCCTGCTGCAGGAAGTTCCCGGCGATAGGCACACCGTGCCGCATCAGCATCTCATTAGCTGTGCAGCACATGCCTGCCAGATTTATGCCTTTGGCCCCCTTTGTCTTGGCATACTCAATCAGCTCCGGGTCCTGGCATACAGTGGCCATCATCTCCGCCAGTGACGGCTCATGCCCGTGAATGATGATATTCACCTTGTCTTCGGCCAGCACGCCGAGGTTTATCGAGCTGAGCACCGGTGCCGGTGTGCCGAAGATGATGTCCTGTAGCTCGGTGGCAATCATGCTGCCACCCCAGCCATCGGCCAGGGCGGTCCTTACACCAGCAGTGAGCAGGTCCCGGTAGTCTTGGTCAGTGCCCATGTGGGTACGGTGCATCGCCTCGGCGACCTCCATGTCAATGCCGCGAGGCATCACGCCGTTCTTACGCCAGATTTCCTGCCGCTTCAAGGGTGCCCGTCTCAGGAAAAGCAGCTCGCCTTCCTGTTTGCCGAACTCGTTTATCATGAGATTGCCGATGTCAACAGCGATGTCCTTGTTGCTGCGGTCGCCGATGGTGACCCCGAGGTCAAGGGCTAACTGCAAGAGCTTTTGCTCGTCCTTAATCTCGTAGCCGGGGGCTTCACCCTTGGCTACGGCAAGGAAGAACTTGGCGACGACACGGCCGTGGTCGCCGTGGGATGCCGTGCCGGCCGCTATCTTGCGGACGAAGTTGCGTGCCGAGATGGTCTCCGGTGTTGCCCCGCAGACACCTACCCGGCGCCGCCTGTCCTCCAGCGTTTCCTGCTTGCCTTTCGGGGCCATGACGCGGCATGGCCCCATGGCGCAGATACTGCAACAGCTGCCTTCCGCCCCTATAGGGCACGGCCTGGTCGTTTCCGCACGCTCAAAGACGACATGTGCGCCGTCCTGGGCGGCCTTGTCAATCATTTCCAGGGTTGCCAGGTCAATACTTTTTGCTTCTTTTTCCGCCATCTTCCCGACTCCTTCCTTTAGTCCATCATTTTGCGGTCAGTTCCGCGATCATTTCCCGGACCAGCTTGATTGCCTCCGGGTGTCTCATAACCAGAACATTGGCGCCCGCTACCAGCAGGCACATGGCTGACATGGCCTCCAGCAGAATCCCCCGTCTGCGAGCATCACCCATCTTGGGGTCTTCTGCTTCCGCTATTTTGGCCTCCTTGGTTTTCCATGTCTCTTTGGAGATATTACAGATGATGGGGAACTGGAGCTTTTCATCCTGCTGGGTCAGCCCCGCCATCCTGATTCTTTCCATCACCGAGTAGCAGTACTCGATGCCGTAACCGATGCCGCTGACCGTAGGGTCCATGACCAACAGGTCATCCGGGACACCCAGGTTGCCCAGCAGGATATTGAGCTGCTTGCACAGGTTAATGTCAATGGGCGTTGAGGCCGCTACCGTATGACGGTAGCCAATGGCCGAGGCGCCAATCTTTTTATGATCACCCTCCTCCACAGGGGCGATGATGAGGTTTTTCCCCTGGCAGACCTCAGCCACCTTGCGCAAGACCTCGGTATCCTTATCATGGTTGGCCGTGCCCCAGACTATCAGGGGGACATCAATCGCGTCGGCCACCTTCTTCACCACAGCGGCGGCTTCATCCGCCCCGCGATTAAGCCCGTTGGGGTCAGTACTGACGAGCTGGAGGCAGACTATCTCCGCCCCGTAGTCGCTGATACATTTCTTGGCCCAGGCTACCGGGTCATCGGTGACGCCTTTGAAAGGCTCCAGGGCGGCTTCCGCCCAGTCAACCGGCGGTGTATCCCATACCTCCATCGCAATCTTTGGTGGATTAGGCATCTCCCCCTCGAAGAGATGGAAGGGATAAGACGTCTCCCCGCCGATGGTCACGCTCTTCGGCCCGGTGCCGAGCCTGGTCTGCCTGATTTTGCCGCTATACAGCGCCTTGGGAATTTCAACTGCCATTAAACGCCTCCCCTAGAAGAAAATCTCTAAATCCTAATATCGAAGCACGAAACAAATACGAATTAGTAAAGCACCAATATTCAAAGACCTTTTGTCATTTGTGATTTTGGATCTTCCTATTGTTTCGGACTTAGGATTTAGTGCTCAGGATTTCCGGTTTATCCTGGTCAGGCCGGATTCTTGCGCTTTTCGCTGCCGAACCAGTCCTGGCTGAACCAGTACCTTTCGCCGTTGCGCAGGTACTTGAGCTTTTCCTCCCGGCTGGCAACCTTCTGGCGCCAGTGTCCCATCTCTTCACCTTCCGGCTTGCCCTCTTCAAAGGTCGGCCCCAAGACCTCGACCTGCTCCCTTCCTGGGGCATTCTTCTTCTCGACTTTGTATTCCATATCTTCCCTCCCTTTCTAAGGCAATCCGGCTGCCATCTTGGCCGCCTGCACGGTGCTCCACATAAGCATGGTGACCAGCATTGGCCCCACACCTCCCGGCACCGGGGTTATGGCCTCAGCCTTCTCCTTTACCGTATCGAAATCAACGTCACCAACGGTCTTTCTTTTCTTGGTAACCGGGTCCTCCACGAATGTCCCTCCGAAATCCAGCACCACCACACCCTCTTTCACCATATCGGCGGTAATGAACTTCGGCTGGTTGACCGAGACGACAAGTATGTCTGCCCGCCTGGTGTATGCGGCCAGCTTCGGGGTTGCTGGATGACAGAGGGTGACATTGGCCCCCGCCTTCGCTTTGTCCTGCACCAGGATTGAGGCCAGGGGTTTGCCCACCATATTGTCCACGTTGACGATTACTACTTCCTTGTCTTTGGGGTCATACCCGCCTCTGACCAACATCTCCTGCATGGCGATGGCCACCGCCGGGACAAAGGCGGACTGTCCCAGCCACGCCCGGCCGACATTCACCTCACGGAAGCCGTCAACGTCCTTTTCCGGCACAATTGCCGCCAGCGCTTTGTCCTCGGAGAGGTGCTTGGGCAGCGGCAGCTGGATGAAAATGCCGTGGACCAGGGGGTCTTGATTAAGCCTGGCTATGTTCTTCAGTAGCTCCGCCTCGGTCACCGTCTCCGGAAGGTGGCACATCATCTCCTTTATCCCAACTTCCTCGCACGCTTTGCTCTTCAGCCCGACATAGGTGGTCGAGCCGGGGTCCTCACCAACGAGGATACCAGCCAGACCAGGGACGATACCCCGTTCAAAGAGACGTTTCGCTTCGCCTTTCAGCTCTTCCCTGATCTCCGCAGAGATCTTTCTCCCGTCCAGCAGCTTGGCTGGCATACATAATCCTCCTGAACCAGTACTTTAACCCAAAATCAACGATTCAATCTGTAGGTCGGGTTAGGAAACCCGACCTGAAATCGCAGGCAGGTTGGGAAACCTGCTCTACTGTGATCAATCGCTATTTCCGGGTTTACCGCCTATATGCTGAGCCTTTCCGCCGCCTTGACCGTGTTGACCATCAGCATAACGGAGGTTACCGCACCCGTCCCGCCGGGGACCGGTGTTATGGCCGCCGCTTTCTCCTTCACCGTCTCGAAGTCCACGTCCCCTACCTGCTTGTTCTTGCCGGTAACCGGGTCCGGCATGAAGTTCACGCCCACATCAATGACAACGGTGCCTTCCCGCACCATGTCAGCGGTGACAGCCTTGGCTTTGCCCATGGCCGCCACCAGGATGTCGGCCTGCTTGGTGATGGCCGCTACGTCCTTGGTGCCCGTGTGGCACACGGTTACCGTGGCGTTGGCCCCCTTCTGCTTCTGCACCAGTATGCCGATGAGGGGCTTCCCCACAATATTGCTGCGGCCCATGATGACCACGTGCTTTCCTTCCGGGCTGTGCCCGCTGCGCACCAGTAGCTCCTGGACACCGTAGGGCGTCGAGGGGAAGAATGTTTCCTCCCCGAGCAGCAGTTTCCCGGCGCTGATGGGGTTTGTCCCGTCCACGTCCTTGTCCGGGGAAATAGCGCTCTCCGCCTCGAGCGAGTCCAGGTGCTTGGGCAGCGGCAAAAACAAAAGAATACCGTGGACCTTCGGGTCACGGTTTAGCTCATCTATCTTGGCCAGAAGCTCCTTCTGGCTGACGGTCGCCGGAAGTCTGGCCGTATCGGTAAGGACACCAACCTCACCACAGGTCCTGGTAATACCGCGGAGGTAAGAGAGCGAGGCCGGGTCCTCACCGACCAGAATCGTCATCAGCTTCGGGCTTACGCCGCGCCCCTGGAGACTGGCAATCCGTTGCTTTAGCTCTTGCTGGATCTCCGCAGCTATCTTTCTGCCGTCAATTATCTCTGCCGTCATTATTGCCCCCTATATGGTGCTAAATCCTAAGCACTAAATCCGAAATCCGAAACAATACCAAAATTCAAAATCTCAAATCACCAAAACGTTTTGAATATTCATGCTTTGATAATTTACATTTGTTTAGGCCTGCCCCATTCGCTTTGCTCAGGGCAAGCTCTGAGCTTGTCGAAGGGATTTAGATATTAGTGCTTAGAATTTGCTTTTCTCCATACAATACATATTTTCGTCACACATAGCGGGCTAAACCTTGACACCAAGTAGGTTGTCCATGAGCTTGCCCACCGCCTGCACCGCCACGCAGGTATCCGGCAGGTCAAGCAGTGGCTTCGCCTTCAGGTCATAGTCACGTATCTCTTCGTCAAAGGGCATGGTAACCACTGGCCCGATGCCCAGCCTCTCCACCTCCTCCATGAGAAAGCGGGACGGCTCCGGCGGCGTCAGGTTGACAATCACCGTTTCCCGTTTCACCTTCAGTCTGAGCTCCTTGACCAGCTCCTTTAGCCTGGCAACTGTCCGGACGCCTTTCACCGAATGGTCGGAGACGTAAAGTAAATCGTCCACATTCTGGGTGGTCCGGCGGCTCAGGTGCTCCATGCCGGCCTCATTGTCCATGACCGCGTAGGCATAGTTGCCGGCGAGCTTGTCAACGAACTTCCTCAGGATGAGATTGGGATAGCAGTAGCAGTCCGGCCCCTCGCCCCGCCCCATGGTCACCAAGTCTAGCCCTTTGCTCTCTATGATGACATCGTTCAGCTTGATTTCGAGGTAGGCTTCCTTGGTCAGCCCGGAGGGGATGTTTATCTTCTCACCCTGGAACTCGAAAATGACGGAGCCGATGGTCTGCCGTGGGGCCAGCCCCAGGCTATCACCCAGATTAGCATTGGGGTCAGCGTCAATGGCCAGAATCGGGCCGAGTTTTCGCTTCAATAGATAACGGATGATAAGGCTGGATAGTGAAGTCTTCCCCGTGCCGCCCTTGCCCGCCACCGCAATGTTATAGCTCATCGTTAGCCTTGTTCCACCATCAGACTATTTTGTCCCAGCCTTCCATTCCTATTCTATTACAAATGCACCAAGTCCGTGCAACTGTCTTTGCCAGACCCTGCCGCCCTTCAGTTGAAGGGCGGCAGGCGCAACAATCTCGCCCGTTATAGGTATGAGATTGCTGCGTCGTCCTTATTACGAGTGGTGGAGGACTCCTCACCATGACAGTTAAATCAAGACTCTTCTAGTCCACCTCGTGGAGACCCCTGACCTTGCCCGTGTTAACGTCAACATCTACCTTCCGGAAAGCCGGGTCAGAGCCGGTGCCGGGCATCAGGCTGATGGTGCCCGCCATAGGACAGAGGAACTTGGCACCGGAGTAAATCAGTATGTCCCGGATGGGCAGAGTCCAGCCCTTGGGCGTGCCCTTAATGGTCGGGTCATGCGTCAGTGAGAGATGAGTCTTCACCATCATGGTGGCGTACTCATCATACTTCGGGTCGGCCTCAAACCGCTTGGCCTTCTCCTCGGCTTCCGGTGCCCAGGCAACGCCATCAGCACCATAGACCACCTTGGCCACCTTCTCGACACGCTGGCGCAGCTTCATCTCGTTGGGATAAAGGAACTTGAAGTCGTTCTTCTCATTGCAGGCTTCTTTGACAGCATCGGCCAGTTGCCCGGCGCCGGCGCCGCCGTTAGCGAAGTGAGTGGATACGGCGCAGCGTGCCCCCGCCGCCTCAGCAGCCCGGCGGACGATGGCTACCTCTTCTGGCGTATCGGTGGGGAAGCTATTGACACATACCACGGGGTTGATACCAGCCGCCCTGATGATGTTGATGTGATGAACGAGGTTGGTGCAACCCTTTTCGACCAGCGCCGGTGCCGCTTTTCTATAGGCTTCGGGGAGGGCCACACCGGGGGTCACCTTGGGCCCGCCGCCGTGCATCTTCAGCGACCGGACGGTGGCCACAAGCACCGAAACGTTTGGTTTGAGACCGCTGTAGCGGCACTTTACGTTCCAGAACTTCTCAAAGCCGATATCGGCGGCAAAGCCGCTCTCCGTCACATGGTAATCGAACATCTTCAGACCAAGGCGGTCAGCGATGATAGAGGACTGCCCAACGGCGATATTGGCAAACGGCCCGGCGTGCACCATGCAGGGCTGGTACTCCGCCGTGCAGCACAGGGTGGGGTTAATGGTATTCCGCATCCAGGCGGTCATGGCACCAGCTACCTGTAGATCGTTGGCCGTTACGGGATTGCCCTTCTTGTCATAGGCCACCGTAATTTCAGCCAGCCGCTTCCGCAGGTCGGCCAGGTCTCTGACGATAGAAAGGATGGCCATCAGCTCCGAGCTTACGGCTATGCCGAACTTGGACTGCATCAGGAAGCCATCCATGCGTCCACCAAGGCCGATGACGATGTTGCGCAGGCTCTGGGCACAGAAGTCTATGATCCAGCCCATCTCGATGCGGTTCGGGTCAATATCCAGCCGGCGCGTGCCACTGAGCCTCTTCAGCTGCTCATCGTCGTAGTTGCGCTCGTGCTGCATCCTGGCTTGCAGGGCCACCATGGCCAGGTTATGGGCATTCATAATATCGTTAATGTCACCGGTAAGGCCCATGGAGAACTCGGTATGGGGGATAAGGACGGCGTTGCCGCCACCGGCGGCGGTGCCCTTGACGTTCATAGTCGGACCGCCCGAAGGCTGCCGGATACAGCCACCCACGTTCAGTCCCTGCTTGCCCAGGCCCTCTATCAGGCCCATGGTGGTGGTGGTCTTGCCTTCGCCAAACGGTGTGGGCGTGACCGCCGTTACCTCAATGTATTTGCCGTCCGGCTGGTCCTTGAGGCGATTTATTATCTTCAAGAAATCAAGCTTGGGCGTTTTGCCATAGGGAATAATCTCATCCTTTTGCAGGCCCAGCTTCTCCCGCCACTCCTCCGGGGTTGGCATGTGCTCTTCGGCAGCTTCGGCAATCTGCCAGTCCGCCATTTTTGAGACGTCGTAGGGCACAAACTCCTCCTTCTTAATTTACTCTATTGCTAAGCCCCGCGTGATGGGGGGTCTTATCAACCCTTCTCTAGCCTGATTTGCCCGGCTTCCCCTCGGTCACCTGTAGGGCCGCGAATATCCTCTCCGCTTCCGCCCTGACCGGCAGGCTTGACGCTACCACTGGCTGGCGCGCCAGGTCAGCATTCACAATAGCCTGGTCATAGGGCAAGAAGCCCAGGAACTTCAGACCGGGCAAGCTCTCCGTGAGATACTTCTTGTCTGCCTCATTGCGCACCTTGTTAGCCACCACGGCGATATTGGGCAAGCCGAGGTCTTTGGCCAGCTTGATGATGTTACGGGCCGTCTCCAGACTGCGGCTCCCCGGCTCCACCACGATGAGCAGGATATCCACGGCCCGGGCGGTGCCACGGCCCAGATGCTCAATGCCCGCGGCCATATCCATGATAATTATCTCATTCCTGGCGAGCAGGAGGTGCGCCACCAGCGCCTTCAGCAGGGCATTCTCCGGGCAGTAGCAGCCGCTGCCGCCCTGCTTGATCTGCCCCATGCGCATTAGTCTGATGCTATCGAGTTTGTGGGCATATTTCTCCGGGATGTCATCAACTTTGGGGTTCAGCTTGAAGTAAGGGTCTAGCTTGCCCGGGCGCGTGCCCGTCCTTTCCTCGACAAGGTCCTTCATCTCGGATATGGGGAGAATCTGTTCGGGATGGGGAAAACCGAGAGTTGCTGCCAGGTTGGCATCAGGGTCGCCATCAATGGCCAGGACTGAGTAGCCGTGCTGGGCGAATATGTGGGAAAGAAGGGCGGCTAGTAGGGTCTTGCCGACGCCGCCTTTGCCGCTAATCGCAATCTTCATTAGCTCTTCTATTACACAATTAAAGCTGAGGCCTGCGTCTCAGCTCTAATTAATTCTAACCAGCCCAGCTTGCGATGTCAACCATACTAATATACTCAATATGGCTGAAAAAGTCAAACGGTTTTGTGGCCCAAAATCCACCACCTATTGAATCTCGCCAAAGGGAACGTTTTGTCACCTCTTTGGTGAAGGATTTCGTTTCTCGCCAGCTTCGGCTTGCTTTTGGGATCATAATTTTGATGGTGGCTTAAGGTGGCGAGTGTTACTGACGACTGAAATGTGAACTGTAGGTAGCGCATCCTTCTTTCGAGCAGGGATGATGAACAGGATAACTGTGCTCTTTCAGGGGGTGTGCCTTCGCCAGCAGGCTATCCCATCAGCAACGCCGGTGATAGAATGGGAGATATGAATAAGCTTATTGCCGGGACGAAAAGACTGGGGCTACAACTTAGCTCACAGCAAATCGAGCAGTTCCAGCTCTATTTCGAGGCGCTAATTGAGTGGAACAAACGACTGAACCTCACCCGCATTACCGATTACGAAGAGGTGCAGGTCAAGCACTTCCTGGACTCGCTCACGGTAGCCCTGGCCTGGCAGCCACAACCGGAGACCAGGCCGCGGGTGCTGGACGTGGGCACCGGGGCCGGTCTGCCCGGCCTGCCGCTTAAGATAGCATTTCCCGCCATAAGGCTGGTGCTATTGGAGGCGACAGCTAAGAAGACGCTCTTTCTCCGCCATGTCACCGCGCGGCTTGGCCTAGGTGACGTCGAAATAGTAGCCGGACGGGCAGAGGAGGTCGCTCACCAAGCCCAATACAGGGATGGGTTCGACCTGGTGCTGTCACGGGCAGTGGCCGCATTGCCCGCGCTGGCTGAGCTGACCCTACCCTTTGCCGCCGTTGGCGGACTGGTCATCGCCCAGAAGAAGGGGGCTATCGCTGAGGAGGTAGCCAGCTCCGCTACCGCCCTGGGCTTGCTGGGCAGCAAGCTCAGGGAAGTGAAAAGAGTTGAGCTAGAGGAGCTTCCTGACGAGCGTTACCTGGTAGTAATTGACAAGACTGCCGAGACACCGGCCCGCTACCCCCGCCGCCCTGGCATACCCGCCAGGAGGCCGCTGGGGTAGGAAAGCTGGCGAAACAGATTGCTAATACAAACGCACTTAAATCTTGATGCGTAATCTGTCATTGCGAGGAGTCCTTCTCGGAAGGACGACCCCGTATCAAGTACGGAGCAAGCTGTGGCAACCTCAACCCACCCGAAACTATGAATGACAACATAAACATTCAGACAACTCGGTCTGTAGAGATTGCCACGCCTCCCGAATCGTCCGCTAAGCAGACGATTCGGGATGGTCTCGCAATCCATCATGACGGTTGTCACCGTCACCAACAAAGTATGAAAATACTCTCTCCCCAGGT
The DNA here is from genome assembly GCA_016210585.1 of Chloroflexota bacterium. Lineage (GTDB taxonomy): Bacteria > Chloroflexota > Dehalococcoidia > Dehalococcoidales > JAFGLR01 > JACQTX01. Next base: position 7,566 of record JACQTX010000162.1, on the reverse strand, counting down.
GGGAGAGAGTTAGAGTGAGGGGGAATTCAACACCCTCACCCATGCCTCTCCCATCAAGGGAGAGGCGTCTGGCTATTTTCATAACAATGACATTTCATTCGTCACTATTCAACGCGTTTGTATTGCTTATTTCTCTTTCTCAAGCCTGATTTCCAGTATGCCGTTCTTGTATGCCGTCTTTAGCGATTGTGCCTTTACCTTGCCGGGAAGAAGGATTTCCTTGGCATATTTCCGGTCGGTATCGGCGGCACTAAGGTTGAGGATATCCCCGGCCACGTCAATCTTGATTTCCTCCTCAGTCACTCCGGGCAGCTCGGCAATCACCAGGATGTGGTCTTTCTCATCGAAGACGTCCACGATTGGCTCTCTGACCTCTTCCACTACCGGGCCGCGCGCTGTCTCCCGGATATTGCCGAAGCTTTCGATGACCGGCTTGCCACCGAGAGTGCGAATGCTTAAGCCATACACTCCCTTGCCACCGCGGGGCAAGCCCCTAATCTCTCCCCTTTTCTCAACCCCTTCCGCTTTCAGCTTATCCGCCAGGTCAATAAGGTTCCCCAGCCCCTTGAAGAGTCCACCGAAGCTTATCTTGCCAGCGCCGAAATCAATCTCGACCTTAGCCTCTTCTTTTTCCTTGTCCTTCCCCTTTTCTTTGTCAGACATAGTGCGCCTCCTCAATTAGAATGGCACCAAGGGCGTCATCTATCACCCGCCTTACCTTTTCTCGTTCCTCATAGCGGACCTCAGGCATGAGGATATCCAGGCAGGTCTGCCTGAAGCCGTGATTGGCCTGCCGCGCCGTCTCTCCTTTTAGCTTCAGAATCTTGCCCATGATAATGCAGGCCCTTACCGTAGGTGTGAGCTTGTTCGATTTGGCTTCCCTCACCTTCCTTACCAGGCTGACGATGCACTGTGCATCCTCGAGGGATACCCCGGATTTGGCCTGGGTGACGGCGATTTCCGTCTCGTCGTCAAAGTTGCCCACCTCTATAGTCACCATCCGGTCACGCAGGGCGTCCTGGCTTCTGTAAACCCCGGTGTACTCCTCCGGATTGGAGGTGAAGAGAGTGGTGAAATCAGGGTGGGCCTTCAGATAGCTTTCACCACCCCGGGCCGCAGGGAGAGGTAGAATCCTCTCCTCCAGCACGGAAAGCAAGACGTTATTGGCCTCCGGGCGTGACCGGGTGAACTCGTCATAGACCAGGGTGAACCCATGCTGGAAGGCCGCGGTGAGCCGGCTGTCCACCCAGTGCGTGGTCATACTCTCATCCGTCTTCAGCACGGAGCGGATGAAATTGTCTTTCATATACTTCTTGTGGTATCCGTAGAGTCCCCCAACAAGGTCAGAGCTGTTAAACTCGTGGTCGCCGCAGAGAAGCACTACCGGGCGACCCAGCCGGGCCGCCACGTGCAGGGCCAGTGTGGTCTTGCCTACACCGGACGGACCGCTGAAATGCACCGGGAAGCCCGCCCTGAGATACTCCAAGGCTCTTCCGGTCAGGTCCCTAATGTAGGGTGTTTCTATAAACTCGCTACTGGGCTTGAGTCTCAGCGCAGTTGCCGGCACCGTTTCCGTATGCATTACTTAGCTCTCCCGCAAACTAATACGAACGTCACAATTAAAGCGTCATTGCGAGGAGTCCTTCCGGAGGAAGGGCGACGTGGCAATCTCTAGTAGCCGACATGAGATTGCTTCGCCTTCCGCCCTTCAGCCGAAGGGCGGAATGGTCTCGCAATGACAATGTTATGTATTATTAATTGCGTTTGTATGAGGGACTAATACGTCAGTTCCATTTGACGCAAGCCCGGCTGAATCGCTGGCGTTTCCGTCTTTGGCAATGCTGCCCCTTCCCCTCCCCAGCGGCTTTTCTGGAGCTGACGCCTCTGGTCACCCAGCGCCCGGTTCCTGTTGACGGTCACCGCCAGCTTTTCCCTGGCCTTGAGCACCTGTTGCCGCGATTTCTCTATCGCCGCCTCCTGCGCTCCAAACTGCCGGCGTTCCTTTTCCAGAAGCTGGGGCAGGCGCTTGTCAGCCAGGTGTTCCAGGTATTGGACTTCATCCTTCGTCCGGGATAAAGAGTTCGTCGTCTTACATCTTTGCCCCCGGGCAATGTCCAGGCTGGTCCGGACCTGGCGCATCGTGCCGATGTTTCTGAGCGCCTCGCTTTTCATAACCGCCTCACCGGCCAGCTACCGGGAAGTAGGTCTTGTCTTCTTTCCGAATCTTACCTTCGTCCAGAAGTCGCCTTGACACACGCCCCAGGACGATGGGGACGACACCCAGGCTCTCCGCGACCTCCGTCAGGGTTATCCCTTGGGAATGCTGGTTGATAGCTGATAGCAGCTTTACTTCCAGGTCAGGTATTTCTGCCTCAGCCACTTCCGCTACTCCGGCTGCTTCCGGCGCGGCCTTGACGTGAGACTTCCTTGCCGGCCTGTCACGGGTTAGTTTCCGCCAGGCAGCCGTCGCTTCTCCGATATCCGCTTTCAAGGCCGCCCGCGTCTGGCGGAAGCCCTTTCGCATCTCGTTGACGCTGGTCACTAGCGCTTTCACCGCGGACTCCCTCGCTGCCCGGCCCTGCACCAAGTCTCTTCTTAAAGTCTCGCCCGCCTCTTTGCGAGATCTGGCGAACCCCTTTACCATCTCTTGGGCACCTTTTCTCAGTTCCCCCACCGCAGACTCGCGGCCCGCCCGGCCCCGGGCTAGCCCCTCCTGCAGCTGATTGCCCGCTTCTCTTCGCTGTGCACGAAAGGTGAGCACAGTCTGACGGGCAGCCTTCAGAACGGAGCCGACGGTGGATTTCCGCTTGGCCGACCCTTGAGCTAGCTCTCTGCGTAGCTGAGAACCTTGCTTTCGCCGTGATGTCTGGCAGTTTTTGAGAAGCTGTTCCGCTTCCTCGAGTATCTGCTTGACGTCAGCTTCTCTGCTTGTCTTGTCTTGGGCCAGGTTCCTGCGCAGCTCTGCACCCGTCTCCTGGCGTGAAGTCTGGAAGTCCCTTATCAGGTTGCGGGCCTCGCCGGCGGCACGTTTTGCTTCCGCCCTTATCTGGTCAACCACCTTCGCCCTATCTTCGCGCGACGAAGCGAGATCCTGTGTCAGCTCCTTCATGCTTGATGCGATTCCCATGTTGCACCCTCCTTTCTCGGTTGTTATTATCGCCTCTGGTACTTGGCGGCCTGGCGCTCCTCCTTGAAATGAGACAGCAGCCTTTCCACCTCCTGTCGCCGCAGTTGCCTCTCCGTTTCTCGCTCTTGCCCAGCCTTGTTTGCTTGAAGCTGCCTCAGGTCTTCCAGCTGCAGAGTCTCACCCCTGGCAACGAGCCTCGCCAGCTCGCGGTTCATTGCCTCCTGCTCCCTCTGAAAAGCCTCAAGGCGTATCTGGAAGTCCCGAAGCCGGGCAAAGACCTGCTGTCCGCGCTGCTGATGGACAGCCTTAATCCTGGCGACCGTAACCTCAAGAGCTTCTTTGTCATCTTGCTCGTAGCTGAAATCGCCCAGCTGCTGCCGCAGACAGCTCACCAGCTGCTTCTGTTCATCCAGGTAACCCCTAAACTCCTCGCCGACAAGCCTTCGCTCTTCCTCTAGCTGCCTTTTCCTCTCCGTGGCGTCGGCTATGACCCTGTCCATAAGGACTTTGAAGTCTTTCCGCCGTAGAGAGCAGTTCCGGACTAACAGCTCCCGCAAGCTGGTCTCAAGCCTGGCCCTCTCGTCCACGAGGTCGCCCAGGCTTGCGTCCAATGTCGCCACTGTGCCGTGAGTGCCAGTGACCAGCTCTTCCACCACGGCTATTCTGTTTTCACATGACGCAACGAGGTCCAGTACCATGCTTTTCATTTTACCCTCGCGTAACCAGAGGGGACGGTTTGGCAAAGCACGCTCAGACGAGGGTGCTCTGGCAAACAGCCCTCTCTTCCGTCTTAGGCCGCCGGTGCGGTAAGGCCAACCGCCTCAGCATACTTCAGGTATGTCTCGACACTGGCCAGGACTACCCTGGCTTCAATGGAGAGGATCTCGATGCCGAGCAGGGAGATTCTGACCCAGGCGTCCAGCACCAGTCCCTTGTCCAGAATGCGGTCAATGACCTCAGCCAGTCCTGAAGGCGCCGTTGAAGTCTGCACTGCCATTACTTATCACCTCCTTTCTTTTCCGATTCGGACCTAGAGAGTTCCTCCTTGATCGGGATGTCATACCGTTTAAGGAAATCTCTGAAATCCTCAAGGCTAACCCGGTAGTGCCCGCTGGGTAACCGGATGGCCGCCAGCTTGCCGTCCCGAATCCACCGCCGGATGGTTACCCGGCTCACCAGGCAATAGTCCGCAATTGCCTTTACCGTGAGCCGTTTTCCCGGCTGTTTCATTCCTTTCATTTGTAATGCCATGTGACAGGTATGATAGCACAATAAAAGCCTGTTGTCAATAGTTTTAGAAACAAATTTTTGCGGCTTGTCAAAAAACGTGTTGACAGGCGACTTTATCGGTAAAGGGGAGGAACAAGAGATGGCCGGGCCAAAATATTGGGGAGGTCAAAGACAGGGCACAGTCAGACGGCGTGAAGCACCACGAGGGACTGTGCAATAGGAACGGCTGTAAGTCAAGGAAAGCCAGCTGACAAAAGGTGGCTGCGGAGGAAATGCTCAGACCAGAAAAGGTGATGTGACAAACAAAAAATCGGGGTGGGCCGATTTGAACGGCCGACCACCTGAACCCCATTCAGGTGCGCTACCAGGCTGCGCTACACCCCGTCAGACTGTATGCTACCACATTTTTACGAGCGCAGCAAACAACAAGCCTGACCATAATCTGGATTTGCCAACTATGAGTGGCATTTCTGGCTGTTGCGCTTCATTTACTCATCTGTGCCAGCGTGTTACAATACTTGCGAAGTTGCTTTCTGTCAAGGTCCGCTATGCCACCAGGTGAAACCGCGCCCGGGCACCGCAAGAGGTTGCGGGAAAGGTTCATCAAGAGCGGGCTGGCCGGTTTCCATGACTATGAAGTCGTGGAGCTGCTGCTGACCCTCGGCTCGCCGCGCAAGGACTGCAAGGAGCCGGCCAAAGAGGCTATCGCCCGGTTCAAGACCCTGCGCGGCGTTCTGGAAGCTTCCGCAGAAGAGCTACAGGAGATAAAGGGTATCGGCCCGCATAACGCCTTTGGCATCAAGCTGGTGCGCGAGGTGGCGCGGGAGTTCCTCAAGCAGAAAATCCTGGACAAGCCCGTTTATCAGTCGTCTCAGGAGATATTCGAATACCTCTATCACTCGATGCGTGACCTCAAGAAAGAGGTCTTCAAAGTCATCTATCTGAACAGCCAGAACCAGGTGATGGAGACCGTTGACCTTTTCCAGGGGACGGTCAATAGCAGCTCGATTTTCCCGCGTGAAGTAATGGAGGGGGCGCTGAAACACTATGCCGCCTCGCTCATCTTCGCTCATAACCATCCATCGGGCAACCCCGAGCCCAGCAGTAGTGATCGGGAGCTAACGCGTGACCTGGTCTACGCTGCCACTATCATGAGGCTTAAAGTCCTTGACCACCTTGTCATCGGTGACAATCGGTATTTCAGCTTCGCCAGTGAAGGGCTGATTGAGCAATACGAGCTGGACTTCCTGAACCTGAAAATGAGGGGCACTGCTGAGGCCAGGCGCCGCTTATATCGGGCCGGACCAGGCCACCCTGGGATTCCCTGGCAGACGTAAATCTGCCCAAGTTCAATTTGGAATAGCCAGCTCCCAAATCTCAAATTGTTTTGGTCATTAGTTTTTCGCACGCTCTCCGAGCTATCATGGACAAAAATGAGCTATCCGATCTTAGCGGCAGCCTCCAACCGCAGGAGATGCTCCTTCATCTCAAGCCCACCGCCATAGCCCCCCAGCCTCCCATCGCCCGTAATCACCCGGTGACAGGGGATAACAATGGGCAGTGGGTTACTGCCCAGTGCCTGCCCCACGGCCCGCATCCCCTTCGGCCTGCCGATTTGCGCCGCCACCCAGCCATAGCTCCGGGTCTCACCAAACGGTATGGCACAGGTCACTTGCCATACGCTCTGCTGGAACCCGGTAGTCCCGGAAAGGTCAAACCCGTCCGGGAAGGCCACGCAGTGACCGCTGAAGTAGCTCTTCAGGCGTTCCGCCAGGTCCCGGTACAGGTCCGGCGCCCATGTCGCTGTTCCGATTGGGATTTCTGGCATATCCTCCGGCGATTGCCGGGCAAAGACCAGCCGGCGCAGGCCCTTGTCCGAACCTACCACACCTACCCAGCCGATTTTAGTTTGGAATGTGAAATAGGTCATCTGCTCCAGTTTTGTTTCAGCGGCGCTCATGTAACTTCTTCCCTCTCCCTTCCACTAATACAAACATGATGAATATGAATTTGGCTAATCATCCTGTCATCCTGTCATCGCGAGGTCCTTCACGGTTTTGCCGTGAAGGACGTGACAATCTCCACAATCCGATTGCCTGAGTGCTTGTCGTATTGCCATAGTTCTTGCGGTCAGTTGAGATTGGCACGTCGTCCTTCATGCTAGCGGTGAAGGACTCCTCGCCATGACACAATATGCTCATCACATAGTGCGTTTGAATCATGCCCTGTGTGATAGCATCTCCTTATCCGGATTAGCTTTACAATAGAGCAATGGCGCACGGTTTGCAAGCGCAATAGCTATGGCCTCATCAACTGGAAATCTTTGGCCGAATACGGGATAATATCCGGTGAGACTAGCCTTTACCGCGCAGGGATGAAATGCTGAAGATAAACAACATTGAGGTCACCTATCTCAACGTTATCAGGGTCCTGCACGGAGTTTCCCTGGCTGTCGAAGATGGTGCTATTGTTGCCCTCCTCGGCGCCAATGGTGCCGGCAAGAGCACCACCCTCAAAGCCATCTCCGGCCTGCTGCGGGTGGAGGAGGGCGAGGTCACGGACGGCAGCATCGAGTGGAAGGGAGAGAGGATAGACCGGAAACCGGCCGAGGCGATAGGCAAGCTGGGCATTATCCAGGCCCTGGAAGGCCGCCGTGTCTTCAAGCACCTGAGCGCGGAGGAAAATCTGCTGGTCGGCGCCTACTATAATCCGGACCGCCATGCTGTCAGAGAAGACCTGGCGATGGTCTATACCTACTTCCCCCGCTTGAAAGCCCTGCGCCGTAACACCGCTGGCTACCTCTCCGGCGGCGAGCAGCAGATGCTCGTCATCGGACGGGCGATGATGGCCCGTCCCAGGCTCATGATGCTGGACGAGCCTTCGCTCGGCTTGGCCCCGCTCCTCGTCGAAGAAATCTATGACATCATCAATCGCTTCAATGCTGAGCACAAGACCTCGGTGCTCCTCGTGGAGCAGAACGTCCGCATTGCGCTGAGCATTGCCCACTACGGGTATGTCATGGAAAACGGGCGCGTCGTTCTGGATGGCACGGCTGACTTCCTGAAGAACAACGTGGACGTGAAGGAGTTCTACATGGGCCTCTCAGCGATGGGCACCAAGAAGAGCTACCGGGAAATCAAGCACTACAAGCGGCGCAAGCGATGGTTGTGACCCAAAATCAGCGATTGACCCCCGTAGGGCAGGTTTCC
>JACQTX010000158.1 GCA_016210585.1 Chloroflexota bacterium | reverse complement strand
CCTCACCCATGCCTCTCCCATCAAGGGAGAGGAGTCTGGCTATTTTCATAACAATGACATTTTTGAGGAGGTTCCCAGGAATCCACGGACACGAACCGCCTGCCGCAATTGACACCACCTGGCTAAACAAGCATAATAATGGTGTAGCTTCTGGCCAAGGTCTTTCAGAGCGGCTACGTCATTTTGCGCCTAGCTTATCTCTCAACAAAGGTCCGTCTGATAAGACCGTGCGCCAGGCTAACGCAGGCGAACAGAGCCGGCTACGGAAACAAAAACGAAAAGAACGAGGAGATAGTTGATGGTCACTGGTAGCAAGAGACAGATTCCCATCAGGGAAGGGCTGTGGACAACGCCCACATCGCCGGATGAAAAGCCGCAGCTCATTGGCAGCCGCTGCCCTTCCTGTGGCGAGGTCTTTTTCCCCAAAAATGACAGGTGCTTGAACTGTCAGCACACACCGCTGAAAGAAATCAAGCTTAGCCGGCGTGGCAAGATCTTCAGCATCTCCACGGTGATGCAGGCACCGCCGAAATACTACAAAGGGCGGGTGCCTTACGCCATCGGCTACGTGGAGCTGCCCGATGGTGTCCGGGTCCTCACCTCCTTTGCCGATGACCCGGAGCCGCTTAAAGTGGGCACGGAGGTCGAGCTGGTCATCGAGAAGGTGGGTGAAAACGAGGCGGGCGACGAGCTGATGGGGTTCAAATTCAAGGCAGTGCAGCCCTGATTTGAGTTAAGGAGGAGCTTAGTTTAATGAGACAGGTAGCCATAGCTGGTGTTGGTATCGTCAAGTTTGGCCGGTATGACGGGCAAAAGGGGCGCCCCTTCAAGAGCGTGGAAGAGCTGGGGCGCGAGGCCATTCTGAATGTTCTCAAAGACGCCGATATGGAGTGGAAGGATGTCCAGGCGGCCTTCTGCGGCAATGTCTACGCGGGCATGGCGAGCGGACACCGCTCTATGGGTCTGGTGGGCATGACCGGGATTCCTATTGTGAATGTGGAGGATGCCTGCTCAAGCTCCACGGCCGCGCTGCGGCTGGCCTACCAGCAGGTGGCCTTCGGGCTTTACGATGTCGTCCTGGTGCTCGGCGTGGAGAAGGTCCCGCCGGGACTGCTGGATGATACCAGCACGCCGGAGTGGCAGCGGTACCTCGGTATCAATGTCTTCCCGGCCTGGTATGCCATGGACGCTGTCCGCTACATGGTGAACTACGGGGCCACGGAAGAGGACTTCGCCCGCATGGCCGTGCTGGAGCGGAACAACGCCACCAATAACCCCAACGCCATGTTCTGCGGGCAGAAGACCTCTGTAGAAGAGGTCTTGGCCGGCCGCTACGTGGCCAAACCACTGCGCTTCCTGATGTGCTGCGCCAATGCCGATGGTGCCACTGCCGTCATCCTCGCCAGCCGGAACAAGCTGAAGAGGAAGGACAAGGTCATCACCATTGCCGCCTCCGTGCATACCACTGGCAGCTACGGGACTCACCCGCCGGGCGGCGGCAGTGTCAAGATTAAGAACCTCAACTGCGTGGAAATCAGTGCCCACCAGGTCTGGGAGACTTCCGGCTACGGGCCTGAGGATATGGACATCATCCAGGCCTATGGTGCCATGTCATCGGGCGTTATGATTGCTACCGAGGAGCTGGGCTTCTGTAAACGGGGCGAGTTCCCCCGCCTGCTCAAGGAAGGCGTCTTCAACATCAATGGCCGCATCCCCCTGAATACGGACGGTGGCCTGGTGGGGCGGGGTCATCCGCTCGGCGCTACCGGGCTGGCCCAGATAGTTGAGCTGACCACTCAGCTACGCGGTGCCGCCGGCCCCAGGCAGGTCCCCAATGACCCCAAGATGGCCTTGTCCCATACGGAAGGCGCCGGCCCAAACTCTGTAATCACCATTTTGAAAAGATAGAGCGCTCAGCCGAAAGCAGCTGTTATTGCGAGACCCTTCTGCCGCAGGCGGAAGGCGAAGCAATCTCGCCCAATTTGGGTATGGGGTTGCCACAGCTTGCCCCGTACTTGATACGGGGTCGTCCTTCCACAGGAAGGACTCCTCGCAATGGCACACATGGTGGGCTGAAAGCTAATAGCCAATAGCTTCTACTTGACGGAGGAACGGATGAAAGAGGAGCAGGAGCGCAAGAAAGAGTTCCGCACTACCGTTGATGGCACCGTCGTTAAAAGGGTATACACTCAAGCTGATGTAAATGGTGGACTGGATACCAGCCTGCCGGGGGAATACCCCTATACCCGCAACATCTGGCCCGCCGGCTACCGCACTCGTCTCTGGACGGTGCGGCAGTATTCCGGCTTCGCCACTGTCGAGGAGTCCAATAAACGCTACAAGTTCCTCTACCAGCAGGGCAACACCGGCTTCAGCGTCGCCTTCCACCTGCCCACGCAAATAGGCTATGACTCCGACCATCCCATGGCCGCGGGGGAAGTTGGCCGGTGCGGCGTGGCCATTGACTCGCTGGCGGACATGGAGAGGCTGTGGGACGGCATCCCCCTCGCTGAGGTCAGCACCTCCATGACCATCAATGCTACGGCCCCTATTATCCTGGCCATGTATATCGCCGCGGCGGAAAAGCAGGGCGCCGACCCGAGGAAGCTGCGCGGCACGGTGCAGAATGACCTGCTCAAGGAGTTCTGCGCCCGCAATACCTACATTTTCAACCCTGATGCCTCCATGCGCCTGATTACCGACCTCTGTGCCTACTGCGCCGAGAACATGCCGGAGTGGAACTCGCTGAGCATATGCAGCTACCACATCCGGGAAGCCGGCGCCACCGCTATCCAGGAGGCGGCCTTCTGCCTGGCCGACGGCATCGCCTACGTGGAGGCGATGCTAAGACGGGGCCTGCCGGTGGACTCCTTTGCCCCGCGTTTTTCCTTTATGCTGGCCTGCAATATGAACCTGCTGGAAGAGGTCGCCAAGTTCCGCGCCATGCGGCGCACCTGGGCCAAGCTAATGAAGGAGCGTTTCGGTGCCAGAGACCCCCGGTCCATGATGTTCCGTTTCCACGTCCAGAATGACGGTGCCACCTCCACGGCCCAGCAGCCGCTCAATAATATCATCCGGACGACCATCGAAGCCCTGGCCTGCGTCCTGAGCGGCTGCCAATCGCTCTGCACCACCTCTTATGATGAAGCCCTGGCCCTGCCCAGCGAGGAGGCTGTGCAGATTGCCATCCGCACGCAGCAGATTATCGCCTATGAGAGCGGCGTAGCGGACACCGTTGACCCCCTGGGCGGCTCCCACTACGTGGAGTGGCTGACCAACCATATTGAAGAAGGCATCCGGGACTACATCGCCAAAATAGACGCCATGGGCGGCGCCCTGGAGGCCGTCAAGCAGGGCTATATCCAGAAGGAAATTGCCCGCTCGGCCTATGACTATCAAAAGGCGGTGGACAGCGGCGAGCAGGTCGTTGTCGGTCTCAACAAGTTCACTACCGATGAAAAGGTGAACCTTAGCCTGCTGGAGATCCCGGAAGAGGTCGAGCGGAAGCAGATTGAGCGCGTGCGGAAGCTGAGGGCGGAGCGGGACAACGCTGCTGTGCAAGAAGCCCTGGCCGAGGTCCGTCGCGTGGCGGAGAGCAATGAGAACGTCATGCCGGTGCTTATCAAGGCCGTCAAGACCTGTGCCACTCTCGGCGAGCTGGCAGACGTTTTCCGAAGCGTCTTCGGAGAATACAGGGAACCGAATATACTATGAAGCTGTCAGCATTCAGCAGTCAGCTTTCAGTTCTTAGTTCATGGCTGATAGCTGATAGCCCGAATCAGGGGGAATGAATATGCCGGGTAAAAGGATAAGGGTGCTCATTGCCAAGCCGGGCCTGGACGGGCACGACCGCGGTGCCAAGGCCATTGCCCGCGGATTACGGGACGCCGGCATGGAGGTCATCTACCTCGGCCTGCGCCTCACTCCGGAGCAGATTGCGGAAGCGGTTGTCCAGGAAGACGTGGATGCAGTCGGGCTGAGCTGTCTCTCCGGGGCGCACCTCACGGTATTCCCGAAGACAGTCAAGCTCGTCAGGGAGAAAACCAGCAAGGACATCCTCTTTGTCGGCGGCGGCATCATCCCCGAAAAGGACATACCGAGATTACGTGAGGCTGGCTTCGCCTGGATTTTCGGTCCCGGCGCCCCCCTCCCCGAAATCAGCGAGTTTATAAAGACAAGTCTGGAGAAACGGGCGGCCTGATGCGGCGATTGGCCCCCACACAGACAGGATTCTTAGAGGAGGAGTGTAGCTCCTCTTTTGTTTGCAAGAGTGAACATCTTCTTCCCTCTTTCCCGCCAAGATAATATAATAGCGAAGGACTGAACTGACTTTGTTCCTGCCCGTTCATCAGATTTTGTGGTGTCTCAGGAGCGTGGACCGTTGGTAGCTGACATTAGACGGGAGAGGATATACCATGACCAGAAGGAATAGGTACTTCTTCATATTTGGGGTTGCGATTCTTGCTGTGCTGATAGGAGTATCATTGTTCTATGTAAGCGCTGATAAGACCAAAATGAATTTAGCTCTATTCTCCGCTGATTTGTCTTTTGCCGGGGTTATTGGCACCATGGCTGCACTTGCATTGGCGCTTATCGCCATAGGATATTCGATCAGAGAAGCAGACATCCGCATTTCTCTGGGTCACAAGCATGTTACTCCCACAGGAGTGTTATGGGAAATCAAGGTTTGTAATAGAGGAAACGCTCTGGGAAACGTGGCACATGCGTTCGTTGAAATCGAGGTGCCGCAGACCAGCCTCATATCATTTGCGGGGGCTCAAGGAATGAATTTTCAACCAACCCAGAATCAAACTCGAAAACAGTACAGATTTGACCAGCCCCAGAATACAATGGACTTGTATCCGGCTAGATACATTTGGAGGCTCTTGGGTTTCATTGAAGTTCCAGTAGGCATTACGGGCGATATTACATTAAGCGTTCAAATTGTGGGTACCCAAGGTCACACACGCAAGAAATTCCGTATGAACCTGTAGGAACAACTTAACATGAGATTCTTGTCAGTTCGCTACTTCGCACACGGGGTAGTGACCAAGGGGGTGAGGTTACCTTGATAACCAAGATTGACCATATCGGTGTAGCGGTGAGCAGTATTGCGGAGATGGTGAAGCTGCTCAGCAGCGTGCCGGGGCTGAAAGTGACCCACGAGGAGACCGTGCCGGAGCAAAAGACAAAGGTCGCCATGATTCCGGTGGGAGAAAGCAAGATTGAGCTGCTGGAGTCCACTGACCCGGATGGCACCATCGCCAAGTTCATTGAAAAGAGGGGCGAGGGTATCCATCACTTGGCATTGGGCGTCAGCGACATCCAGGGCATGCTTGACGTGTTGCAGGCGAAGGGTGTGCCGCTTATTGACACCGCGCCCCGCAGGGGTGCCGGCGGCAGCAAGGTGGCCTTCCTTCATCCCAAAGGCACCAAAATACTGCTGGAGCTAGTGGAGCACTAGATGACAGAAGACAGGCAGATAAAGGAGCACCAGCTGGCGGACCTCGCCCGGCGCCGGGAACAAATTCTGGCTATGGGCGGGCCGGAGCAGGTCGAAAGGCAGAAGAAGCGGGGCAAGCTGACAGCGCGGGAGCGCATCGAGCAGCTACTGGACGCGGGCACCTTCCAGGAGACCGGCATGTTCGCCCGTAACCGGGGCGCCGCCTACGGGGATGTGCCCGCCGATGGCGTCATCACCGGCTACGGCCAGGTTAATGGCCGCACCGTCTATATCTTCTCACAGGACTTCACCAGCATGGGCGGCACGCTCTCGGAGATACATGCGAGAAAGATATGCCAGACCATGGACGGCGCCATGCGGGCCGGCTGCCCCATCATCGGCATCAATGACTCCGGCGGCGCCCGTATCCAGGACGGGGTGGAGAGCCTTGCCGGCTACGGGGAGATCTTCCGCCGTAATACTCATGCCTCGGGGGTTATCCCCCAGATATGTGCCATCTTAGGACCCTGCGCCGGGGGTGCCGTCTATTCGCCGGCCCTGATGGACTTCATCTTCATGGTGCAGGGCATCAGCCACGCCTTTATCACCGGGCCAAGAGTGGTCAAGGCAGTCATGGGTGAGGAAATCAGCGAAGAGGCCCTCGGCGGGGCTGCCGCCGCCCAGCGCAAGGCCGGCGTCTGCTGCCGCTCAGAGAACAGCGAGGCGGAGTGTTTGCAGAGCATCCGTGAGCTATTGAGCTACCTGCCGCCAAATAACCGGGAACGGCCAAAGCGGGTTGACTGGGGCGATAAGCCAGACCGCACTGATGCCACGCTCTTCGATATTGTCCCCGCCAATCCCAGCCGCACCTATGACATGCACCGGGTAATCGAAAGGGTCTTCGACCAGCGGCCAGAGGGCAGGCCGAACTACTTCGAGCTTTTCCCGGCCTTCGCCACCAATATGATCACCTGCTTCGCCCGTCTCAATGGCTGGGCCGTCGGCATCATTGCCAACCAGCCCATGGCCAAAGCAGGCTGCCTTGACATTGATTCCTCCGACAAGGCCTCGCGCTTTATCCGCTTCTGTGACGCTTTCAATATACCCATCGTCAACCTGGTTGACGTTCCGGGCTATCTGCCCGGGACCGACCAGGAGTGGGGCGGCATTATCCGGCACGGGGCCAAGATGCTCTACGCCTACTCGGAGGCCACGGTGCCCAAGCTGACGCTGGCCATCCGGAAGGCCTATGGCGGCTCCTATATCGGCATGTGCAGCAAGGAGCTTGGCGCCGATGTCATGCTCTGCTGGCCCAGCACCGAACTGGCAGTGATGGGGCCAGACGGCGCCGCGCCCATCATCTACCGCAAAGAGCTGGAGAAGGCCGAGGACCCGCAGGCACTTTTAGCCCAGAAGATAAAGGAGTACCGGGAGGAGTTCGCTAATCCCTACAAAGCGGCGGCTACCCTGCGTGTGGATGATGTCATTGACCCGGCGCAGACCAGGCCGAAGCTGATTGCCGCCCTGCAGGCCACGCTGGAGAAGACCGAGTCCCGCCCACCGAAAAAGCACGGCGTCATGCCGGCGTAGGTGATGCGTGCCGTGCGATTGCTGGCGGGAGACTACTTCGGACTGTTGTTGACCGGGAACGCGACAGCAACGCCTCCAGGCCATAGGTTTTGCCAATGCTAGTCTGAGATGCTATCATGGAGAAGGCAAAAGCTGGTGATAGCAATCTACACTGTGTGCGGCCAAGAACTATCAGGTCAGCCCTGACTTCAGGCTTGGTAGGCAAGAACCAATTTAGCTTCGTGCCCCTGTAGCTCAGGCGGATAGAGCAGCGGTTTCCTAAACCGCGTGTCGGGCGTTCGAGTCGCCCCAGGGGTACCACTTTCTGAAACTATCCGAAACGCCCTAAATAGATGCGCATACTTGTATATCTAAATAAGAAGAACGAAATCCTAAATCCGAAACAACCACAAATTCTCCAACT
>JACQTX010000157.1 GCA_016210585.1 Chloroflexota bacterium | reverse complement strand
CGTATCAAGTACGGGGCAGGCTGTGGCAATCTCATGTGGCCAAACTAAGGCGAACCGTCGAGATTGCCACGCCTCACGATTCGACTTCGGTTTTACCTCGTCTCGTCGTGATGGCTCGCCATGACAGGTTAAAAAGTTTTCCATTTTTTGCACGATTTTATTGATAACGGACTAAGCACGAAATTCGAAATCCCTTCGGCTTCGCTCAGAGCTTGCCCTGAGCAAAGCGAATGGGGCAGGCCATCAATGCTTTGGCTGTTTGAATCTGTTTAGAGCTTCGTATTTAGGATTTCGGATTTCTCTTTAGTTTCTGGCGTGGTCTTACATTCAATGGAATACGGGTGTTGGTATCGTCTCCGCCGCGGCGAAGTCCTCTTTCCCCCTGTCACTGAGGACAGAAACATAGTAGTCCAGGACTCTCCGGGCCACCCTCTCCCACTCGAACCCCTGCGCCTTTTGCCGCCCCCTTTCACCCATCTGCTGGCGCAGGCCGTTATTGGTGAGCAGGGTCATCAAAGCCTGTGCTAGTCCCCTCTCGTCTTTGGGCGGCACCAGCAGCCCTTGGGTGCCGTGGTCCAAGACACAACGATAGCCGGCTATGTCCGAGGCGATTACCGGCTTGCCGGCGGCCATTGCCTCGACCAATACAATGCCGAAGCTTTCCCGGCCTGTGGCCGGGGCACAGAAGACATCGGCACTGGCATAGTAACCCGGCAGCTCATCATAGTCGGCGTAGCCAGCAAAAACAACATCCTCCAGCCGGTTACGGTTGACCCATCTTTCGTATTTCTTGCGGAGCCGGTTGCCTGGCCCCACCACTATGAGGCGCGTGGCGGGCAGGTCACGCTTGATCGCCCGGTAAGCTTTGAGCAGGTAAATCAGTCCCTTACGCCCTTCCAGGCGGCCAACAAACAGGATATTCAACTTGCCATCGCGGAACTCGGGAAGGGGCGGCACCTCCGGTGTGAAATGTCTCACATCAATGCCATTGGGGATGACAGCATAGGGCCCGTGCACATACTTCTGGGCGAAGGCTTGGGCCACCGGGGAGACGGCTATTTTTCCGTGGAGCTTGCGCTGCCGCCGCTCCAGCATTATCCGGCCGATGGGCCAGGCGAAATTATAGCCCGGCTTGCCGCCGCAGGCATGGAAGGTGCCGATGTTGACTGTATTGGAGAAGCGCAGGACGGCGCTGCACAGCATGGGCATAAAAGGCTCATGAAGGTGGACAATGTCAAACTGCTCGCGAGCCATTACGGCCTTTATATCCGGGGCCAGGTGTAAAGAAGTGGCCACGCGGATAACCGTGCCGCCGGTGGGGATAGGGCGAGGTTTCCCGATGGGTATGACGCGGTCAGCTAGGTGGTTGACCTGCCGAGATGTCGGGGAGATTATGCGGACATCGTGTCCCCACCGGGTAAAGTGGCGTTCCAGGGCGGCAATATGATGAGCTACACCGCCGGGGTAGGCAATATCATAGGGCGAGACTAAAGCTATCTTCATGGCCGCGCTCTAAACCTCGTTACCACCAGGCCGGCGTTTAGGGGGAGACCGGTGTCTCCTCGGCCACGGGCTTGCCACTGGCAATGAACTCCTCCACCATCCGGTGCGCCTCGTCATCCGTGTATTGCACCGGCGGCGATTTCATGAAGTAGGCCGAAGGCGCTTCCAGGGCGCCCTTGAGGCCGCGGTCCAGGGCCAGCTTACAGCACCTGACAGCATCTATGACCACACCAGCAGAGTTGGGGCTGTCCCATACCTCGAGCTTGCACTCCACGAGCAGAGGCATATCGCCAAAGGTCCGCCCCTCCATCCGGATATGGCAGAACTTGCGGTTTTCCAGCCAGGGGACATAGTCACTCGGCCCGACGTGTATGGCGTCCTCGCTCAGCTTGTAGTCAAGCTGGGAGGTCACGGCATTGGTCTTGGAGATCTTCTTGGACTCCAGCCGCTCCCGCTCCAGCATGTTGTAGAAATCCATATCACCGCCGAAGTTAAGCTGGTAGGTGCGCTCCAGCTTGACACCGCGGTCGCGGAAGAGCCGGGTCAGCACCCGGTGCACAATAGTCGCCCCGACCTGTGATTTCACATCGTCGCCAATCACGGGTAGCCCAGCCTGCCTGAAGCGTTCCTGCCAGTAGGCCTCACGGGCAATGAAAACGGGTATGCAGTTAATAAGACCGCACCCAGCGGCGAGCACCTGCTCGATATACCACTTGGTGGCCTCTTCACTGCCGACAGGCAGGTAGTTCAGGACAATATCAGTCTTGGTGTCCTTGAGAATCTTGACGATGTTGGCCGTTGGCCCCGGTGCCTTCTCAATTATCTTGGACAGGTATTTGCCCAGGCCATCATGGGTCATGCCCCGCTCGACCTTGACGCCGGTCTTGGCTACCTCACCGAATTTGGCGGTGTTATTGGGTGGGGTGAAAATGGCCTGTGACAGGTCTTTGCCCACCTTGTTCTTGTCAATATCGAAGGCGGCCACGAAATTAATGTCCCCAACGTGGTAGCCCCCCAGGTTGACATGCATCAGGCCAGGCACGAACTCATTCTCTTTCGCCTTCCTGTAGTAGTGGACGCCCTGGACAAGGGCTGAAGCACAGTTACCAACACCGATAATGGCTACATTTATTTTCCCCAAGTTCAATTACCCCTTCTTTAACAGAATAGCTATCCGTCCCGTCGCATCCCCGCCTCACCCTCCGCCGCCACCCCGGCGAGCCCTGGCTGTCTTCGCTTTTGCAGACAAAAAGACTGCAGGCACTTCGCTCTGCTCTCACTTCTGAATGCCGCGAGAAAGAGCGCCAGGTCTGTTTTCGAGTTGAGTTTGGGCGGTTACTTATTTCTTGCCGATGCGGAATACCTTGGTGCCGCAAACGGGGCAGACACCGCGCGTAGCGGGCCGGCCGTTTTTCAGGGTAACATGCTGGGCGTTCTTGATTTCTCGCTTTGACCTGCATTTGAAACAATATGCTTGCACTTGCTTTACCTCCTCTTTGACGTTTGTTACTATATTCCATTATTGGCTAGCTGTCAAGTGGCACGGGCGTCAGCGCTCTCAAAATCACCCTTTGTGGTTCTGTCTCCTGAGTGCTGCTCCTATGCTATTACCTCGAAAATAGCCAGACTCCTCTCCCTTGATGGGAGAGGCATGGGTGAGG
>JACQTX010000156.1 GCA_016210585.1 Chloroflexota bacterium | reverse complement strand
GTATACCCTGGCGGACATCACGGGCACCTGCTACTACTGGCAGCAGTTCTGGACCTATCCGGTGGTCAACAGCCGGTCGCTGATTGCCGAGCTGATTTCGGCGGTCACGGGCCTGGACATTGATGAGGCAGAGGCGACCAAAATCGCCAGGCGGGTGGTCAACCTGGTGCGTGCCTACAACCTGAGGGAGGGCATGACCCGGGCGGATGACATGGTGCCCCAAATAGCCTTCCAGCGCAGCGATGCTGGGGGCGGCTACGGCACCTATAACGCGGCACAGTTCCGGACCACGCTGGACCGGGCCGCCTTTGAAAAGCGCATTGACAAGTTCTATGAGATAAAGGGCTGGACATCTGCCGGTGTGCCCACCCGGGAGACACTGGCCGGCCTTGACCTGACAGACGTTGCCGATGAGATGGCGAAAAGGGGTATCCCGATAAGCTAACTGGTCACTTTGACTTAACCAGAAGGTCTTCCTTGGATTTAGGTTTAGGCCGCAGATTGATCTCTAGTTCGGCATCAAGCACGTCTGCCACCTTAAGTTAGGCTGTCAGGAATTAGCATCAAGGATTAGTGTTAGTCACTGAGAACAAATAGGTTTTTGTTTCCTGGACGACAAGGATTGAGAAACGAGAGTTCAAAAGCGGTAGTATATTTGTAGTGGAAACTGCAAACAGACGTAGCGCAAAACGCTCGCAGAAACAGAAAATGGGCAGTAGAGGACTCGAACCTCTGACCTCTGCGATGTCAACGCAGCGCTCTAACCAACTGAGCTAACCGCCCCTGCAAGCATTACCCATTTTACTAAATGTCTCACCCAGCGTCAATCCACATGCCCACTTTCCCTTACGTTTGTCACAAGCCTCTGCTCATGTTTGACAACGGGGCACGCTTGACATAGAATCTGTGACGGCACTGCGGAGAAACCAGGTCAGCTCATACCGGCTGATTTCGGAATCTCAGGTGACTACTGAGTCTGAGGTGTTTATGGCGCGCGCGATTGTGGTCTATGATTCCAGGACTGGCCACACTGAGAAGATGGCGTTGGCGATCGGTGAAGGGCTAAAAACTTCGGGCGCCGAGACCGTAGTAAAGAAGGTGGATGATACCAGCCTGGAGGACCTCATGGCTGCGGATGCTATCGTTGTTGGCTCTCCCACCTATTTCGGCAATATGTCCGCCAAAATGAAAACCTTTGTTGACAAGACTATCAAGATCTATCCTGATGGCCTCAAAGACAAGTTCGGGGCGGTCTTCACCTCTGCCGGGGGTGTCAGCGATGGCTGTGAGACTGCCCTGCTTACGCTGATTCTTTTTCTGCTATATCACCGCATGGTCATTGTGGGCGTACAAAAGGGTGCGAAAGTGATAGGGCAACATGCCGGTGCCTTCGGGGCTGTATCAATCCGCACTCCGGATGAAGGTTGCCTTGAGAGCTGCTACGATTTCGGACAGCGAATAGCCGGTTTTATCGTTAAAAAGTAAAGAGCGGGAGACGGAAGCGGGTTACTCTTGTCAATTGGGCAACCTCCCTTCCGTTTTCCCTGTCACGGGTGTTAAGAATCACTGGCGGCTAGTGTCCTGAGTTATTAGACCCTCTCATAAGTCAGGCTCGGAAGATGGCTTATCTGAGAGCGCGACTTATGTACCGAACTTCTAATACGGGACACTAGTTCCCGTCTTTTTGCACCTCTACCAGAGACGGGCCACTGATAAATGCCCCCGCCGGGGAGGACTCATCGCGGGTGAGCACATTGGCACAGCCGCCCCGGTCAACGCCGGATTCGTCCGGAGTATACCAGCCGCCTTCAGAAATATCCACCACGCCCGGCATTATCCTTTCGGTGACCCTGGCGATGATAGCTACTTCACCCCTATCGTTGAACACCCTGACCCGGTCGCCATCCTTAATTCCCCTGGCCTGGGCATCAGCCGCATGGATGACGATGGCCTGAGGCTCAAGCTCCGCCAGCCAGGGCACACCGTAGAACTGGCTGTGCACCCGTAGCCTGGGATGCGTGGTAATGAGCTGGAGCGGGTACTTTTGCACCAGAGGGTCATTCCGGCTCTCCGGAGTCTCGATGTATTTGGGAATGGGCGGAATCATGGGGTGGCACATATCGGCTACTTGCTGCGAGTAGATTTCAATCTTACCCGATGGCGTTGAGAAAGGATTATTGTCCGGGTCTTCTATCTGTTTCTGAAAGGCGACGCCCGGCTCGGAGAGCTTGACGCGGTGGATTGCATTCTCCTCAAAGCTATCGTAGTCAGGGATATCCCTTGAACCGGCGACAGCCTGTCTCAATAGTGCCTTTTCGGACTTGCCGTTGAAATCAGTTATGCCCAGCCGTTCTGCGAGAGCCGCGGCAATCTCTAGATGCGATCTAGCCTCGTAATACGGCTCGATAACCTTTTTCATGTAGCCGTAGAAGGGCAAGCCTCCGGCGGTGGTAATGTCATTACGCTCCATGAAATAGGTTGTCGGCAGCAATATGTCGGCGAACCTGGCAGTGGCAGTCATGAACTGCTCTTGCGCTACGATGAACTCGAGGGACTGTAAGGCCTTGACCCCTTTGTTGACGTTAGGGTGCTGGTTGAGGATGTTAGAGTTGACGAGGTATAGCAGCTTGTAGTCAGCAGGATACCCGCCGGCCTTGCCTTCCAGGATGGCGTCCCAGACCTTGGAGTTGTGGATACGGGCGCCGGAGCCGGCGTCCCCGGAGGCGGCGAGGGCATTCTGCCGGCGCGGCCAGGCAGCATCAACGGGATTCCTGCCTACCGGAAGGGTTTCCCCCAGGGTGTAGCCATATGTCGGCCCGAACACGCCTACCCCGCTGCTACCACCATGCCGGCCCACATTTCCGGCCATAGCCGCCAAGACCATCACCGCCCGGTGGAACTGCTCACCGTTGGCCGTGCGCCCGGCGCTCCAGCCCGGCATTAAGGCTGCCGGTCTGGTGGTGGCATACTCCTTAGCCAGACCGGCAATAACCTCTGCGGGCACCCCGGTGATTGCTTCCGCCCAGGCTGGCGTCTTGGGTATGCCGTCTTCTATACCAAGCACGTAGTCCTTGAAACGGTCGAACCCGACTGTATGTCTATCGAGAAAGGGACGATCAAGAAGGTCCTCGGTGATCATAACATACGCCATGGCTAACAGCATGGCGGTATCGGTGCCCGGCCTGATGGGTATCCATTGGTGGGCAAAGGTCGCCGCGGCGTTAGTATGCTTGGGGTCAATGGAAACGATTCTTGTCCCGTTCTCCCTGGCCTGGGCCAGATACAGCCTGGTATTATTGTGATGGACATGGGCAACGGCATCCAGCCCCCACATGATTATGAGACGGGCATTGGCCAGGTCGTTGCGGTCATTGGCGGCAAAGGTTGTGCCGTAAGTGGCCAGCGCGGCAAAATAGACTCCCTCGAAAGAGGTGACGCCCCATGTGGTAGAGTAGCCACCCCAGAGGGAAAGCAGCCTTTGCATTGGCTTCTTGTGGTGAAGCTGGCCGAGGTCGCCGCCACAGGAGTACAATAGTACCGCCGGGTGACCATAGGTCCGCTTGGTCCTCTCCAGCTCACTGGCTACCGTATCCAGAGCCTCATCCCAGGAGATGCGCACGAACTGGCCCTTGCCCCGCTCGCCCACTCTTTTCATAGGGTATTTGAGGCGGTCAGGAGAATACAACCGCTGGCGATGTGCCCGCCCCTTGGGGCAGGCCCGGTACTGCAGTGCCCCGGCATCGTCGGTCTCTATGCGGGTGACCACGCCATCCCGCACGTGGACCTTGAGCACACAGCCGCCGCTGCAATCGTTATGGCAGACTGTGGTGATTACCTGTTCCATTCTACTTACGTCACTTCAACCATAGCACGCTGACACCCGTTCTTTCCCGTGACCACATTATAAGCTTTATACCTGGCCAAAACAAGAATGAGCAGCCCTTTCCGTAGTCTGTGGATTTGTACTCAAATCAGTCACCTCATGGTTCTAGCAACAAATTAGCGGTCCTGCGAAAACTTCATTGCTTCGCCTTCCTCCTACGAAGGAATGGCCTCGTCCTTCTCTGGAAGGAACGTTTTTGTTAGTCCACGGTTTCTCGTTAGAACCCGCGAGGTTACTGATTCAAATACAAATCCACGGTTTACGGCCGAACTCGGCATATTGCGTCCCCCAACTGGTTATGCTATGATTTTCCTTCGAAGGCATCATGTCAAGGATTCTAGCGTCTTCTTTTGCTTCGCCCCCTTGCTCGTCCGCTTTCCGCGCGACTACCTGACTCCAGGGTCTCGTAAATAAACCCAAGAACCGAGAAGAAAGGAGCAACGTGGCCGGAATCACCTCCTATGGTGTTCACATCCCTATCTTGCGGCTGAATCGTGACAATATCGCCCAGGCCTGGGGCAGAGGCTCGCTCGGCGGGGAAAGAAGCGTGGCCAATAACGATGAAGACTCCATCACCATGGCCGTTAGCGCCGCCTTCGCCTGCCTGGAGGGGACCGACCGACAGGCCACAGACGGCCTCTTCTTCGCCAGCACCACCTCTCCCTATACGGAAAAGCAGTGCGCGGCACTGGTGGCCACCGCCGCTGACCTCGGTGAGGAAATCATCACCGCTGACCATACCAACTCCCTGCGGGCCAGCACCGGTGCCCTGAGAGCAGCCCTTGACGCTGTGGCCAGCGGCTCCGCCCGGTCCGTCATTGTGGCGGCGTCTGACTGTCGGCTGGGCTACCCCCGCTCCGATTTCGAGCAGCTCTTTGGCGATGGTGCTGCGGCTTTCGCCATCGGTAATACGGGTATCATCGCCACAATCGAAACGAAATACTCTGTAGCCAACGAGATGGTTGACATTTGGCGCCTGCCCAATGATACCTTTGTGCAGAGCTGGGAGGGACGCTGGATTCGTGATGAGGGCTATATGGCCAACCTGCGTAAGGCGGTCAAGGAGATCATGAAACGGACCGGCCTGGGCGCTAAGGACTTCGCCAAGACCGTCCTCGCGGCGGGGCCGGACATGCGCACCAGCCTGCAGCTTGCCCAGGAGCTTGGGTTCGAAAAAGGGCAGGTCCAGGACCCGTTGCTCACCGCAATCGGCAACACCGGTGTGCCCCATCCCTTGATCATGCTGGCCGCGGCCCTGGATGAGGCCAAGCCCGGTGACAGGCTGTTAATGGGTGTCTATGGCAACGGCGTGGACATATTTATCCTCAAGGTAACTGATGAGATCGCTAAGCTGGCCAGACCGCGCGTCAAGAGGCCCCTGGCTACCAAGATGCCCATCCCCTCTTACGAGAGGTATCTCAGCTATCGCGGGCTGCTGGAGACCGTGCCGGGCGAGCCCTTCCGCCTTTTCCCCTCCGCCACCGTATCCTGGCGGGAGCAGCGGTCTTCGTTGCGGTGCCACGGCAGCCGCTGCAAGAAATGCGGCACGATCGCCTTCCCCATCCAGCGGGTCTGCTTTCACTGCCGGGCGAAGGACGACTTTGAGACCGTGCGCCTGTCCGATAAGGCTGGCAAGGTCTTCACCTATTCTCTGGACAATCTGGCGGGCCGGAGTGACGACCCCACGATTGTGCAGACCGTGGTCGAGTCCGAGCTAAACTCGGCTCGCATCTACTGCCTCATGACCGATTGCCTGCCCAGCGAGGTAAAAGTGGGGCTGCCGGTGGAGATGACCTTCCGCTGGTTCTGGGATGGCGGCGGCTTCCGCAACTACTACTGGAAGTGCCGGCCCATCAGGAAGGAGGCCTAATGTGGAGAGCATTAAAGACAAAGTTGCCATTATCGGCATGGGCTGCACCAAGTTCGGGGAGCGGTGGGACGCGGGGCTGGAAGACCTGGCCATCGAGGCCACCTACGAGGCGTATGAAGATGCCGGCATAGGTCCGGAGAATATCCAGGCCGTCTGGTTCGGCATGTGCACGGCGCCGGTCACCGGCATCGGCTCCCTGGTGCCGGCCGACTCGCTGAAGCTGCATGACATACCCATTACCAGGGTAGAGGACTACTGCACTACGGGACACCAGGCGCTGCGCGCGGCGGTGCTGAGTGTGGCCAGTGGCGCACACGACGTCGTTCTCGCCCTCGGCGTGGAGAAGCTGAAGGATACCGGCTTCCCCGGCCTGGGCACGGGGAGAGGCATGTCACCCGTGGCTGAGGCCCGCCGTACCTCGCCAGGCTCCTTTGCTCTGATTGCTACCCGCTATTTTCACCAGTATGGGCTGAGTGCCGAGGAGGGCAAGCGGACCATTGGTAAGATTGCCGTCAAAAACCACCACAACGGCAGCATGAACCCCAAGGCCCACTTCCGCAACGAGGTCACCCTGGACCAGGTGCTCAAGGCACCCATGATTGCCTGGCCGCTCGGTCTGTTCGATTGCTGCGGCAACAGTGATGGTGCCGCCGCGGCCATTGTGGTGCGTGCCGGTTTGGCCAAGAAATATCGCAATGACCCGGTCTATGTCAAGGGCCTGGGCTATGCCTACGATTCCATGCTACCTCACAACCGCCCGGGCTTTAGCTGGACGAAATTCGATTCGCTGGTGAACTCCTCTCATGAAGCCTACCGGCAGGCGGGCATAACCAACCCGCGGGAGGAGCTGGACATCGCCGTGGTGCATGATTGCTTCAGCATCACCGAGCTGACCATCTACGAGAACTTCGGCTTCAGCCCCTTCGGTCACGCCAAGGAGGATATTGACAGCGGTTTCTTCACGCTTGAAGGGGGGCTGCCCGTGAATAGCGATGGCGGACTGAAGTGCTTCGGGCACCCCATAGGTGCCAGCGGGCTGCGGATGACCTACGAGGTCTATAAGCAGATGCAGGGCAAAGCCCAGCTGCCGGCGCGCCAGCTCAAAGATGTCAAGCTCGGTCTGTCCCATACCTTTGGCGGTCCGCCGATGATAAGCGCCGTGGCCATTTTCGGGAGGGAGAAGGGGTAAGCATTTGGTAGCTACCAGCTACAACTAATTCGAGATTTATGATTTGGGATTT
>JACQTX010000155.1 GCA_016210585.1 Chloroflexota bacterium | reverse complement strand
GAGTTTATCCTGAGTGAAACCGAAGGGCTGGAATGACGGGCCGGACTGCATTCCCGATCAGAGCCTGCCCCGGACTTGATACGGGGTCGGGAATGCCATTATAGTCAGCCGCCTACACCGGCTTGCTACAAAGGTCGAGGGCCAACAGGGCATAGACCTTGGTGGCGTCAACCATGTCTTTGATCTTGACGCGGAAGAGATTGATGTCATACTTGGCACCGTCTATGGAGTAGCCGGTCGGGAAGCTGTAGGTGATGGCGGGCACGCCAAGCTGGTTATAGGGGTTGATGTCCCGCCACATGCTGTTCATGTAGGTTGGAGACCTCTTGGGCGGCGGTGCGTTGAAGACCTTCGTGTGAGAATCCGTCAGGGCCTGTTTGAATATGTCGTAGTTCTTGACCTTCCAGGCCTCGGTCCCCGGGAGGTGAAAGAACAGCTCGACCTTGCCGTCCATCCCGAGCTCCTTTAGCAGGCCTTCCAGGTCATGTTGCAGCTCCAGCGGTTCCTTCCCGGCCGGGATTTTGAAATCCATATAGACACTGCATACCTCCGGAGTCACGTACGGAAGGAAAGGCACGCCTCCTCTGATGGCACCTATCACCACCTTGGGGACCACATCACCGCCTTCGAAAGAGTAGGAATGCTTTTTCATGTATTCCACGGCGTACTGCTGGAACCGCTCAATGAACTTCGCCATCCGGACAATGGCGCTGACGCTTTTGGCCATGTCCGGCTCGGGATAGGGGAAGAAGGGGGTATAGGTACAGGGGCTGGTATAGACAGTAACCTTGAACATGGCGACGCCACACTCTGTGGGACAAATGGCGAAATTGGTGGCCTCGGCGATAAGGGCGAAATCAGCCCGCCCGCCGTGCGTGGCCATGAAGCGAGCACCCAGCTCGCGGCCTTCGTACCGCAGGCCACTATACTCGTCAACGCCACCGCCCGCGCATTCCCCGATCACCGCCCCCAGCAGCAGGTCTCCCGGCAGGGCAATGCCAGCGTCCTTGATGGCTTTCCCAGCTAGCATCCAGCACGCCATGGGGCCCCTATCGTTGGCTATCCCGTGACCGACCAAAGAGTCCCCGTCCCGCCAGGCGTGGGTATATATCGGCAGGTCGGGCTCTCTCAAACGCCACTCCACCTGCTCCCGACTCTCGTTATCAAGATGGCTGCAGAAGACCAAGGAGCGACCGCCACCCGTCCCCTTATATTTACCGAGCACATTGAACCGGTCCGGAGCACCGAGTTTCTTGACTTCAAAACCGTTCGCTTTGAACCACTGAAAGACGTAATCACAGGCTATCTTTTCATTGGGGTCAGAGGTGTCTATATCGCCCAGGTCCAGGGCGACCTTGATAAGCTCCGGTTCCAGTTCCTCAATCTTGGCCAGGACCTTCTGTTCCAGCTCGCTGAGTGCCATAGCGTCTCCCTCCTTTTTATTCAAGTATCCTAACTTTTACCACAGCGCGGGGCGGCTGTCAATAGAAGTGGCCACGCAGTCTCAGATTATGGAGGTGTGGGATTGCCACATCGTCAGCAGAGACGCACGGAAAGTCTCGGGATGGAGGGAAATTACCTATTCCCACCGGAGGGCGCGGGGCGGCTGTCTACCCAAACTTATGTGCTATCCCGAAGCCGCCTTTGGGGAAGCGCCACTCTATGTTCAGCAGCGGGCAGGCGATACGGCAGGAGCCACACTCCAGGCAGCCCTCATAGTTCACGCTGATGCGGTCAACCTCAAGGCGATAGACATTGGCCGGGCAGAGGTAGAGACAGGGCTGCCCTTCGCACTCCTTGACACACTTTTCGCCGTCAACGAGCCGCAGGTGGCTCTCCGTGTCCACCTTAAAGCGGTCTAAAAAGAGCTTGTCCTCTATTTTCATCGGCTTTGTCGTCATTTTACCGACCTCCAGCCCTGCCACGCGAGGCGCGCCAGCCGGAGCAGCCCGAATTTCCCCTGGCGCAAATGTTGCATGATGAGCTTCTGCTTCTGCTTCTTGCTCACCCCGTTCACGGTGAGCATCTCTCGCGCCGCCTCCCCCGCCAGGTGGGGCAGGGGGCCGTAAAGCTCCTTGTGCTCATAGCGGAATTTGCCGAAACGCCGGTATTTCTTCATGTCCTTCAGGACAAAGGAGTCCGCCAGTCTATCGCCGTAGCCGGCCAGACCTCTCCGGGAGCAGTCATCCCGTTTCAGTGCCTCGATAATAGCCTCGGCGGCCATCTTGCCGGAGGCCATGGCCAGGTTATTGCCCTCCCGGTGCAGGGCATTGAAGAGCAGCGCCGAGTCCCCGGCAATCAGGTAGCCGTCGCCATATAGCTTCGGAATAGCGTCATAGCCGCCCTCCGGCAACCAGTGGGCGATGTATTCCAGGGACTTGCCGCCGGCGATAAGCGGCGCTAGCATCGGGTGCTGTTTGAGCTGCTCAATCAGCTCATAGGGCTTTTTCTTGTGGTCGCGAAAGTCAGCCAGGTTAGCACCGATAGCCAGGGACAGTGAACTGCGGTTGGTGTAAAGGACGGCTATGCCGTCCATACCTTCCGTAATCTCGCCCAGGATTTCGGCGGTGACCCCCTCCTCCCGGCCCACGTTGAAACGCTGGTCAATGACCTCGGCGGGCAACTCTATACACTCCTTGACGGCCAGGGATACCTGCTCCGGTTTCGGCTCGGCGCGGAAGCCTGTCTTCCTCGCCAGCGGGGAGTTGATGCCGTCAGCGAAGAGAGTGACCTTCGCCTGCACCTCTCCGTCGGCTCGGCCCGTCACCACGCCAGCTACCCAGCCCCGCTCGTTCCGCAAGAGGTCAACCACCACCGTGGCTGGCACAACCAGGGCACCCTTTTTGCGCGCCTGCTCGGCGAACCAGCGGTCGAACTTGGCCCGGCCCACGGTAACCGCGTTGAACTTCCTCTCGCCGGCGAAAATCCGGTCGCGGTAGCCGATGCTGTAGCCGCCGTCTTTGGAAAGATACCAGATGCGGGACTCCACGATGTTCCTTTCCACCGGGCAGCCCCGCTCGATGTAGTCGGGCAATACCTGGGCAAGGTTATGGCCGTAAAGGACGGCGCCGGACAGGTTCTTGGCACCCGGGTATTCGCCACGCTCAAAGACGATGGTCTTGATGCCGGCCTCAGCCAGAATGCAGGCCGCCGAAATACCAGCCGGACCGGCACCCACTATGGCGACGTCAAAGGTCTCTTTCATGCTCCGGCTCCCTTTACTCCGGTGGCCCTGGCCTCGAAGCCCTTGATTAGCTCCGGCACAATCTTCAAGTAGTCCCCGATGAGAGCATAGTCCGCAATCTGCACCATGGGGGCATTGCGGTCGGTATTGATGGCGATTATCTTTTCCGAGCCTTGCATTCCCACCAGGTGCTGGACGGCGCCGGACACGCCTACCCCGATATAGATTTTCGGGGCTACCGTCCGGCCCGTCTGGCCAACCTGCCGGACATAGGGCAGCAGGCCGGATTCCACCACCGGACGGGAGCAGGCCACAGCCCCGCCCATCAGGTGGGCCAGCTCCTCGAACATGGGCATGTGCTGCGGGTTGCAGGCCCCCTTGCCGACCACCACCAGCACCGGTGCCCTGGTGATATCCACGCCGCCGATTTCCGCGGCCCGGGGAATGAACTCGATGATACGGGGCAGCTCATCCTGCGGCGGCACAAAAGCCACAGGCTTGATTTCGCCCTGGCGTGATAGGTCCTTCTTCGGCAGCCGCATCACCCTGGGGCGGACAGTGCTCATCTGGGGCCGGTAGTTGCGGCAGAGAATGGTGGCCATGATGTTGCCGCCAAAGGTGGGGCGAGTCATCAGGAGCAGCCGCTCCTGTGCGTCAATATCCAGGCCGGTGCAGTCCGCCGTCAGCCCGGTGCCCAGGACGGTGGCCACCACGCTGGCGAGGTCCCGCCCCAATGGCGTGGCACCGAGAAGGAGGATTTCCGGCTTGACCTGCTGGCACATCTCGGCGAGGGCTTTGCCATATACCTTCGGGAGGTAAGTCTGCAGCAGGGGATTGTCCATCACATAGACGGTATCGCACCCGTAGGCGATGGCTTCCCTGGCTACCGGCTCCACATTGCTGCCGAAGAGGAAACCCAACACCGGCGTTCCCAGCTTTTCGGCCAGCTCCCTGGCCTTGCCCACGAGCTCCCAGGCTACCTCGGCACCTTTGTCCTGATGAATTTCGATAAATACGGCCACGCCGCCGTATTCACTAACAGGGACCGGCCCGGCGGCGACTACGGGTTTCTTTTTCTTGCGGACTTTCTCAAAAAGGATGGAGTTTACCGGGCAGACGTCAACGCACTTGCCGCAGCCCGTGCATTTCTCAGGATCAATCTTAGCGACGCCCTTGTCCATGACAATGGCGTCCACCGGGCAGGCCGCCAGGCAAAGCTGGCAACCGATACACTTGTCAGGGATGACCTCAGCGATTTCGCGGCCTCTACTATTCTTGGGCATGGCCGTCCTTTGCTAGCAGCTCTTCCAGGAGGCGTTGCTCCTTCCCGAAGAAGGTGTCCAGAAAGCCCGCTACGGCGTTCCCTTTGTCCTCATTGGTATCAAAGACCTGGCCACCGCCACGGGCCGGCGGGACGAAGATCTCCCGGACCATAGTGGGGGAACCCTTCAGGCCGACCTGTTCCGGCAGGGCAGCTACGTCCCTGGCGCCCCATACCTTGATCTCCTGCCGCAGTGAGCGTACCAGCTCGGGCAGTGAGGCGTAGCGGGGCGCGGCCAGGTTTAGCTCTGCTGTCAGCACCGCCGGCAGCTTCCCCTCGATGACTTCACTGCCGCCTTCGATTTCCCGCCGCACGGTAATAGTATTGCTCGCAGGGTCAAGCCCTATAACCTCGGCCACGTAGGTAAACTGGTTATAGCCCAGCCGGGTAGCTATGCCCGGGCCGACCTGCGCCGTGTCACCGTCAATGGCCTGCTTCCCGCAGAGGACGAGGCTGACCGGGTCAGCATCATTGATTTTATTGATGGCCTGGGCCAGGGTATAGCTCGTGGCCAGGGTATCGGCCCCGGCGAAGGCCCTGTCGGAGAGCAGGATAGCCTGCTGGGCGCCCAGCGCCAGGCAGTCACGCAGGGCGGACTCCGCCTGGGGCGGCCCCATGGTGATGACGGTCACCTTGCCGCTATACTTCTCGGCCAGCTGCACCGCCGCTTCGACAGCTACCAGGTCGTAAGGGTTACAGATTGATTCCACACCGGTGCGGATGAGCGTCTTGGTTTCCGGGTCAATCTTCACCTGTGCCGTATCCGGCACCTGCTTGATGCAGGCAACGATGTGCATTTTTGTCCCCAAATCTAATTATAGGAAAGGTAATGAGCAGAAGCAACCGGCGAGATAGCAAGCCTCTCGGTAACTCTTTTTATGGCACAATTCGGGGTATTGACAAACCGTCACTTTTCCTCTAGAATAATGCTGCAAATGGAAATCATTAGCAAAAACCGAGAAAAGAAAGCCCTTTCGGATAACCGGCGCACCCTGAACAGGACCGGGATGCGCGCCACCAACCAGCGGGCGCTCGTACTGGAAATCATCCGGCAGGGAGAAGGGCACCTTGACGCCGATGAGGTCTATCGCCGGGCCCGCAAAAAGCAGCCCCAGCTAAGCCTGTCCACTGTCTATCGCGCCTTGCGCCTTTTTAAGAAGAAAGGACTTATTGAGGAGACGCACTTTGATGAAGACCACCATCACTACGAGGCCAAGCCAGTCGCTGAGCATCATCACCTGGTCTGCCTGAAGTGCGGCAAGATAGTGGAATTCCGCTATCCCCTGTCCCGCTATGTTAAGAAGAACGTCCCTGAGGCCAGGGACTTTTTAATCACTAACACGGAGGTGCGCATGACGGGTTACTGTCCCCAATGTCAAAACCAGAAATAGCCATTTATTTTTTGCTATAGTTGTTGCAAATGCGAGGCACAAGCCTGAATATCGAATAATAATGATTAGAAAGAGGTCAAAAACAAGGCACCATGAGGCATCCCAGGTTGATACTGACAACAATAGTCCTGATAGTCCTGACACTGGCTACATTAGCGGTCGGGTGTGCCCGGCCCGCGCCATCGCCTACGCCAGCACCTACAGTGACGGCCACGGTTACGGCTACAGTCACGGCCACGCCGGCGCCGAAACCACAGACGCTCACGGTGTACTCCGGGCGGGCGGAAGGGCTGGTCAAGCCGATAATTGACCAGTTTATCAAGTCCACGGGCATAAACGTTCAGGTGCGCTACGCCGGCACCTCGGAGCTGGCGGCTACTATCCTGGAAGAGGGGAAGAACAGCCCGGCAGACGTGTTCTTTGCCCAGGACCCCGGCGGCATAGGCGCCGTTGAGGCACTGCTCGCACGCTTGCCGGATAGCATCCTGTCCCAGGTAGAACCGGGCTTTCGTCCTGACAATGGCAAATGGGTCGGCATTTCCGGACGGGCACGGGTGCTTGCCTATAACACGCAGAAACTCAAGGAGGCTGACCTGCCGGATGACATCTTTGGCCTGACCGATGTTAAATGGAAGGGCCGCCTCGGCTGGGCACCGACCAATGCCTCCTTCCAGGCCATGGTCACGGCCATGCGAAAGCTGTGGGGTCAAGATAAGACTCGCCAGTGGCTGGCAGGCATAAAGGCTAATAACCCGAAAGATTACGCCAACAACACGGCCCAGGTCAATGCGGCCGGTGCCGGCGAGATTGACGTGGCTATGCCGAACCATTACTACCTCTATGGCATCATGCAGGAAAAGGGCGAGTCTTTCCCGGTGCGCAACTACCATCCCAGGGCAGGTGGCCCGGGCGCCGTGATACTGGTGGCGGGTGCCGGCATCCTGGACACTGCCAAAAACAAGGAGGCTGCCCAGAAGTTCCTCGAGTTCATGCTTTCCCCGGTGGCCCAGCAGTATTTCGCCGGGCAGACCTTTGAATATCCGGTGATAAAGGGTATCAAGACACATCGTTTGCTCACACCGTTGGCCGACATCAAAAGCCCAGGAATCAGCATGACGGATATGGCTGACCTGAAAGGCACACTTAATCTTCTAAGGGAGACGGGAATAGTTCCGTAAGCCAACCGGTTATGGCAATTGGGATTGCGAAGCTAGCTACAGCCAGGATTGGTGGGAGGGGCCGGGCGGGCTATGCCCGGCCTCCTGCCGCGCTATGGTTAGCAGCGGCGCTGGTAGCCGTAGCGGTGCTGTTGCCGCTGGCCTACCTGGTGCTGCGGGCTTCCGGGGCGGGCACCGAGCTATGGGGACTTCTGTTCCGGTCCCGCACCCTGGCCATCCTGGGGCGGACGGTGCTCCTGGTCATCGCGGTGACGGGAATTTCGCTGGCAATCTCCCTGCCGGTGGCTTGGCTGACCCAGCGGACGGACCTCCCGCTCCGGCGGATGTGGTCAATACTCACCGCTTTGCCTCTGGTCATCCCCAGTTATGTGGTGGGTTTTGTCATTGTGGCGGCACTTGGGCCGCGCGGTATTCTGCAGCAGGCGCTGGCCGGTCCTTTCGGTGTGGAAAGGTTGCCGGAGATTTACGGTTTCCCCGGGGCACTGCTGGCGGTGACTCTCGTTGCTTATCCTTACATTCTGCTTCCTCTGCAGTCAGCTATACGTGGCCTGGACCCACGTCTTGAGGAAGTCGCCCGCAGCCTGGGACACGGGCGGTGGGATACATTTCGACGTGTTGTCCTGCCACAGCTCCGTCCCGCCATGGCGGCCGGGGCCTTGTTGGTGGCCCTTTACACGCTCAGGGACTTCGGCGCCGTCTCTTTGCTGCGCTACGAGACTTTCACCTGGGCAATCTACCTCCAGTACCAGACGTCATTCGATAGGGTGCTGGCGGCTGGTCTCTCGCTGGTCCTGGTGGTCATGGCTATAGCAATCCTTTTCCTAGAGTTCCGCACCAGAGGCAAAGCGCAGTATCACAGGGCGGCGGCCAGTGTCAGCCGCTCTCCGTCTTATGTCAGACTGGGAGGCTGGCGGTGGCCGGCCCTCGCTTTCTGTGGCCTGGTCGTTCTTCTGGCACTGGTTATGCCGGTGTCCGTTCTCGGCTACTGGCTGGCACGCGGCTTTTCCGGCGGGGAAACTCTCTGGCTGACCTCAAGCTATGCCCTGAACTCGGCGTATGTTTCCGGCCTAGCCGCAGCCGCTACCGGCATTGGCGCTATCGCCATCGCCATCCTGGATGTGCGCTATCCCAGTCTTTTCAGCCGTCTGCTGGAGAGGATAACCTATATCGGCTTTGCTTTACCGGGCATTGTGATTGCCCTGGCCCTGGTCTTCTTTGGGGCTAACTATGCCACGCTTACTTACCAGACCCTTGTTATGCTGGTGTTCGCCTACGCCGTGCTGTTCTTGCCCCAGGCAGTGGCGGCCATACGCTCGTCACTGCTGCAGGTCAGTCCCCGGCTGGAAGAGGCGGCACGCAGCCTGGGACGGACGCCCTTACAAGCGCTGATGGCGATTACCCTGCCGCTAGTGCGCCCGGGTATTCTGGCCGGGGCGGGACTGGTCTTTCTGACGACGATGAAGGAGTTGCCGGCCACGCTCCTTTTGAGTCCGATCGGCTTCAAGACGCTGGCCACTTCGATATGGGCGGCTACCTCTGAAGGCTCCTTCGCCAGGGCGGCGTTTCCCGCCGTTGTCCTGATACTGCTGTCGTCAGTGCCGATGGCTATTCTGACCATCCGGGGGAAAAGGCAGAGCGATGAATAACATTGCCGTGCGCTGCTCGGACATAACCAAGAGCTTTGGACGCACCCTGGCAATCCAGGGGGTAAGCCTGGCACTGGAGGAGGGCAAATTCCTGGCCTTGCTGGGGCCGAGCGGCTGCGGCAAGACCACGCTGCTCAGGCTTATCGCCGGTTTTGAGGCGCCGGATAGGGGGACCATCGAAATCGGCGGCCGGACAGTCAGCGGTCCCGGCGTGTTCGTGCCGCCCGAAAGCCGCCGGGCGGGCATCGTTTTCCAGGACTATGCCCTGTTCCCGCACATGGATGTGAACAGGAACATTGCCTTCGGCTTGCCTAAGAACGTTGACCACAGGAAGAGGGTGCAGGAAATGCTCTCCCTGGTTGGCCTCAAGGGGCTGGAGCACAGGGCGCCGCACGAGCTTTCCGGTGGTGAGCAGCAGCGGGTGGCCTTAGCCCGCGCCCTGGCCCCCGGCCCGACGGTCCTCCTGCTGGATGAGCCCTTCTCCAACCTGGACGCCGACCTGAGAATACGGATTCGCGCCGAGGTCAAAGACATTCTGACCTGTGCCGGTGCCACCGTGGTCTTCGTCACCCATGACCAGCAGGAAGCCCTTTTTATGGGCGACCTGGTGGGGGTGATGAACGCCGGGCGCATGGAGCAGATAGATACGCCGCAGGCCATATTCGAGAAGCCGGCGACGCCTTTTGTGGCGCGTTTCACCGGTATGGCGGACTTCCTGGCCGGGACGGTGCAGGATGGCCTGGTCGTTACCGAGGTGGGTAGCCTGTCTCTGCATGACAGCATACCCCAGGGAGAAAGGGTCAGCCTGATGCTCCGGCCAAACCTTGTCAATATACGGCCTGACCCGACTGGGGTCGGGACCATCGCCGAGCGGATTTTCCAGGGCAGCCACTATCTCTACCGGATAAAGCTGCCGTCCGGGGCTACAGTCCGCAGCCTCCAGGACTGCGGCTGTGCCGATTACCCCGTAAACACACGCGTCAGTGTTGAGCTAAACCTTGACCACAACGTGGTGTACTTCCGGGAGAGTCGCCAGGTCTGTGAGCCATCCGACGGGGAAGTGACAATATAATATAGTGTTAAGGGGAAAACCTTTCAAGATTTGCGAAAACAAAGCTAGGAAAGTAAACAAGACAGCCTCAGGCTGTAAAGAAGGGAAACAACTTTCATGATTGAAGCCAGTGGTATTACGTTGCGGGAGGCCATGGAGGCCATCCTGGTCATCTTCATCATGGCGGCCTACCTGGAGCGGACGGGGGAAAGGTGGAAGAAGAAATTTGTCTATATAGGTGCTGCCGCCGCCGTTGTCCTTAGCGTCATCCTGGGCATTGTCCTGACCATGGTCGGGGTAGAGGTGGAGAACGAGGTCGTCGAGGGCACCATGTTCTTCCTGGCGGCTATACTGGTGGCGAGCCTGGTGGCCTGGATGTGGCGCAAAGGCCGACATCTTAAGCAGGAGATTGAGCAGAAGGTCGCCAAGGCGGGCAGCGGGCTGACGCTGGCGGGCATCGCCTTTTTCATGGTGCTCCGGGAAGGCGTGGAGACGGTGGTCTTCCTGCGCAGCCTCATGCTTTCCGGCAGCAGCCCGGTGCAGAGTTTCATCGGCGGCCTAGTCGGGCTGGGCCTGGCGTTGCTCTTCGGCTTTGTCTTCTTGCGGAATATCGCCAAAATAAATCTATCCCGCTTCTTCACGGTTACCTCCGCCATCCTGGCCGTGCTGGTCCTCAAGCTCATTGCTGGCGGCTTTCACGAGTTCATGGAGGTCGGCATCCTGCCCTCCAACCAGACCGTGCTGGGCTTCGTCGGTTTCTTCACCAAGGACTCAACCGGGGCCGTTATCATTGCCCTGATGATGCTCAGCCTCATCGGCACAATTATCTATGACCTGGCCCGTGTCAAAGAACGTGACCTTTCCGGGCTGAAGCCGGTGGAGCGGCGCAAGGCCCGCTACGAGCTTACCCTGCAGAGATATTTCAAGGTCGGCTCCGGCGTGGTCATCATGATAGTTGTATTGGTGATGCTGGCCCCGACGGTGATGGCGGCAGGTATTACGGTACCCGAGCCGGTGCCAGTTACCGCCCAGAGTGGTCTTATCAGGGTGGCCATTCCGTCAGAAGATGGACTGTCCCGCTTCCGCTACGAAGGGGCCGGGTTCATCGTGGCGACTAAGGAGGGCAAACCCTACGTGGGGCTGGACTGGTGCTATATCTGCCCGCCCAAGGGCTACGGTTTTGACGGCGAGGTGATTGTCTGCCTCAACTGCTCGGCGCCCATCGAGATTGAGACAATCGGCAACCCCGGCGGTTGCAACCCACGCGTGGTGGACTTCCGCACTGAGGGGAGCAACGTGGTTATCCAGGCACAGGACTTGCTGAAGGAATGGAACGGGGTGACGAAACCCTGAGATGATAGGCTTCCTCTTCCGCACGGCTATCAAGTCGGCATTTATCCAGAAGTACCGCTTCGTCTCTCTGGCGGTGACGATTGCGGTGGCTTCGGCGTTGCTGATTACCCTGGCGACCCTCTACCTCAATGCTGAGTCCCAGCTAGCCCTGGGACTCAGCGGCATTCCTAATATGGTGCTGGAACCCCAGAAGTCAGTCGTGGCCACCAGTCGTCTCACTACGGATGACGTGGCCGCGCTGAAGTCACGCAAGCACTTCTGGCGGAACAATATCCTGAACGCGGCGCCGGTGGCCTTCGCCGAAGGGCAGTTTGATGGAAAGCCCGTCAAAGTTGCCGGGACATGGTTCGATAAGCAGGTCTCGGTTGACGGCGAGAGCTACAACCTGGGGCTGCTGAGGTTCAAGGGATGGGAGCAAAAGGGTGGTCCGATTGGCGGCCCGGTTGACCGTAACGCGGTAGTTATCGGTGCCAACGTCGCCGCAGGGGACAGCGTAAGATTGACCGTCAATGGCACGCAAAGGGTGTTCCCTGTAGCCCGCACCTTAAAGACAGGCTCTTACTGGGATGACTATGTCTTTTTAGACCTGGATAACTTCCGGGAGCTGACCGGGAAAGACGCCCTTGACCAGGTCCTGGTGGGTGCCCTTATCAAGCCAAAGGACAAGCTGGCAACGCGGGCGGAGCTTTACGGCACAGAGGGATTCACCGAGGCGGAGTTCCAGGCCTGGTACTGCTCACCCTACGCCTCGGCTATTGCCTACACCATCAAGGAAACGGTGCCGCCGGCTGAGGTGAAGGTGCTGCGGCGGGTGACCGAGGTGCAGGAGGGGATAATTCAGGCGTCCTCGGGCGTGTTTATGGCCCTGTTTGTTCTCACTCTGATTACTGCTGTCACCGCCATATTCGCCGGGGAGAAGATGTATGCCTCCGCCAAGATGCGTGAGCTTGGCATCATGGCGGCCATCGGCGCCTCCCGGCAGCGCCTTTTCCTCCAGCTTGTTACGGAGGTTGGGCTAGCTTCGCTCGTCGCCGCGGCGGTTGCCTACCTGCTGAGCTGGGGCCTGGTGCGGTCTGTCAGCCTTTCCGTTTTTACCATCGGCTTTCAGGCCAACGGCATTCTGATTGCGGCATCGGCGCTGACGCCTTTCCTGGTATCGCTCGTGGCGCTCCTCTTTCTCAGGAAGGGGCTTAACAAGAATGTGGTGGAGGTGCTGCGGTAGGTATGTTATTTAGAGTGGTCTCGGCCTCTATTCGGCACCGCCTCGGCCTCTATGTCCCGATGCTCATCACCATCATCATCTCCCTGGCGCTGCTCGGTGCCGCTGAAATCGTGGGCGTCAGCTTCAAGGGCATCGTCAACCGGGAGATGGAGAAGTATGGGGCTAACGTTATCCTCATACCGGAAAAAGGCGAAGTAGTCAATGAGGGCGTGCCGGTCCAGGTAAGGAATACCAGGCTTGGTGATGCTGAGGTAAACCTGGCAATGGCCAATACCGGCGCTTTGCTGGCCATGAACCCGGGCTGGCTGGTCAAAGGAGAGGGTGATGTCCTCGTGGGTAGCAGTGTCGCCGCACAGCTCGGTCTGACCAGGGACAGCCCCATTGAGATTGACGGCATACAGGGCAAGGTAGCCATCCTGGAAAGCGGCACGGAGTTTGATGCTTTCGTCATCGTAAACGGGGAAGCGGCGCAGCCTTCCATGGTGCTACTAAAGACTGCCGACCCCGCCCAGTATAAAGGCAAGAACGCCATCATTCTCGAGGAGATTACACGGGCGAAATACGGCTTCCTGGAAAGCATCCGGCGGCTCATGCTCTATGTAGCCCTGATTTCTGCCCTTTCTGCCATCGCTGTCATCATTAACCTGGCACGGATTGACGCCGGGGAAAGACAGAAGGAGTTCGGCATCCTGGGCGCCCTGGGCGCCCTGCCAAGCACCATCGCCCGGTTCATTCTTGCCGAGTTCCTGCTGCTTTCCGGCTTCTCGGCCGTC
Organism: Chloroflexota bacterium; assembly: GCA_016210585.1. Lineage (GTDB taxonomy): Bacteria > Chloroflexota > Dehalococcoidia > Dehalococcoidales > JAFGLR01 > JACQTX01. The sequence continues at coordinate 3,892 of JACQTX010000155.1, read as the reverse complement.
CTCGGCCTGGTGTTTTCCATGGCGCTGTCCTGGGCGCTGGTCGCCCTGACGGCGAAAGCCTGGCCGGCGCTGAGCTTCGGCGCCGTCTGGTATGTTTTCGGCACGGCACTGGCCTCTTTTGTCCTGGCCTCTTCAATCTACATCATGGAGTTTCGCAGACATAGCATTGTGGAGGAGATCAGAGGTGAATGAGATGATTGAGCTAAATCAGGTAGTGAAACAGTACGGGACGCTGGTCGTCCTCAATAGCGTTTCGCTCAGCGTCAGTCCCGGCGAGTGGGTGTCTATCATGGGCCCCTCGGGCAGCGGCAAGACCACGCTGCTCAATCTCATCGCCGGGCTGGACACGCCGACCTCTGGCCAGATATGGGTAAAGGACACCGAAGTCTCGGCCATCGGCCATGAGGCGCGGGCCAGGTTCCGCCGGGAGACCATCGGCATCGTCTTCCAGCAGTTTCATCTCATCCCCTACCTGACGGCGGTGGAAAACGTGATGCTCGCCCAATATTTGCATAGCCTGCCCGACCGTGATGAGGCCATGGCCGCCCTGAAGCTGGTTGGGCTTGATGAGCGGGCTAATCACCTGGCATCGCGGCTGAGTGGCGGTGAGCAGCAACGCGTAGCTATCGCCCGGGCCATCATCAATGACCCGCCCCTTCTCCTTGCTGATGAGCCAACGGGCAACCTCGACGCGGAGAACGAGCAAATCGTGCTGGACATTTTCCGGAGACTGCATGACGAAGGCAAGACCATCGTTATCGTGACGCACAACGCTGAAGTGACCGAGCTAGGCGACCGCACCATACGCATTCATCACGGTAAGACCAGCGAAGTCGGGGTTGTGACGGAGAAAGTCTGAGATGACCTTTTGGGAAACGTTAGCCACTGCCTTGAGAACCAAGAAGGGCGGCAGTTGCCATGCGACCGGCAAAGACAGCCGATTGGCTGGTCTGAAGGCGATTGCCATTGTCGGCAACCCTAATGTAGGTAAGAGCCTGGTCTTTAACCGTCTCACGGGGGCCTACGCCACTGTCTCCAACTACCCGGGGACGACGGTCAGCGTCTTCCGCGGCAAGACCAGGCTGAATGGACAGGAGTTCCAGGTGGTGGATACACCGGGGATGTATTCCCTGTTACCCATCTCGGAGGAGGAGCGGGTGGCCCGCACCATCCTGCTGGAGGAGAAGCCAGATGTTGTCCTGCAGGTGGTGGATGCCAAGAACCTGGAGCGGATGCTGCCCTTCACCCTCCAGCTAATTGAGGCGGGACTGCCTATCGTTTTAGACCTGAACATGATGGATGAGACCGAGGCAGCGGGCGTGGTAGTTGACACTAGCCAGCTTGAAGCGATGCTGGGTATCCCGGTAGTGGCCACAGCGGCAACAACAGGCCACGGTTTGGACGCTTTGCGCCAGACATTGAGCGATTATGCCAGACACGAAAGCGGCAGCGGCAAAATATGACGAGTACCTGGAGCTAGCCTTAGCTCGTATCGAAGACGAGTTGAGCGGGGCCTACAATATCTCCCGGCGGGCCATTGCCGCCCTCCTGCTCCAGGGTGACCGGGAAATTGAGCGGCTTGTCCAGGAGAGGGAAGGGCCGCGCTATCCAGCTATCCGGGCCATCGTCCCTGAGACTGCCGACCATTACAGCCAGCCGCTGAGCTACCTCATCGCGCAGGGGCGGCAGCAGGCAGCACGGCACATCCTGGCCCGATCCGTAACCGTCCGGGAGAAGACGGGCCAGGGCTTCGCCGAAAGGCTGAGCCGGGCCATGATGCAACCCCTGACCGGTATCCCTATCTTGCTAGCCGTGCTCTACTTCGGGCTCTACCTGTTCGTGGGTAAGCTCGGCGCCGGCACCCTCGTCAACCTCATCGAAAACACGCTCTTCGGGAAGTGGCTTAACCCATGGGTCACTGGCCTTGTCGTGAGCTATATTCCCGTCAAGGTTGTCCAGGACTTGCTCGTCGGACAATATGGCATCATTACCCTGGGACTGACCTATGCCTTTGCCCTCATCCTGCCTATTGTGAGCACTTTCTTCATCGTCTTTTCGATTATCGAAGATAGCGGCTACCTGCCCCGGCTGGCGATGCTCATTGACCGTATCTTCAAGGGCATCGGCTTGAGCGGGCGGGCAGTCATCCCCATGGTGCTTGGCTTTGGCTGTGATACGATGGCGACAATCGTCACCAGGACGCAGGAGATGAAGCGGGAGCGGGTCATCGCCACACTTCTACTGGCATTGGCCATCCCGTGCTCCGCCCAGTTGGGCGTGGTCATGGCCATTCTCTCCGGCAACAGCGTCGCCCTGCTCATCTGGGCCAGCACTGTGGCCATTGTGCTGCTGCTGGTCGGTTTCCTGGCCGCCCGTATCCTCCCCGGCGATAGGCCGAGCTTCTACATGGAGGTGCCGCCGCTACGCCTGCCCAAGCTCACCAACATCCTGGTCAAGACCTACACCCGCATCCAGTGGTATTTCACCGAGGTGCTGCCCATCTTCATCATTGCCAGCGTCTTACTGTGGGTAGGTAAACTGACCGGTGTGCTGGATACCATTAGCAACGGCATGGCGCCACTGGTAGAGTCTATCGGGCTGCCACGGGAGGCATCCGTGGCCTTTCTCTTCGGCTTCTTCCGGCGTGACTTTGGTGCCGCGGGTCTCTACAACCTGCAAGACGCCGGTATCCTCGTGGGCATACCAGTGGTCGTAGCGGCGGTGACGCTTACCCTTTTTGTCCCCTGCATCGCCCAGTTCTCGGTGATGGTCAAAGAGAGGGGTATCAAAACAGCCCTGGCAATTGCGCTCTTCATCTTTCCTTTTGCCTTCCTGATAGGGTATATTCTTAACTGGGTGCTGACAACGCTGGGAGTGACACTATGAACTGTCCGCTGTGCGGCAACCAGTTTCGCGAAGAAGAAGGCGAGGCCGCCTGCCAGGGCTGCCCGATGCTGAAGGGCTGCCACCTGGTGAAGTGCCCCAACTGCGGCTATGAAGTGCCGAGAGAGCCAGGTCTATTGAAGAACCTGCGGGATTGGTGGAGGCAGAGGAATGGTCCTGGAAGAAAAGGCTGAAGAGATATTGGAGACCCTCTGGATTTCTACCGTCGAGAGAAAGAGAGAGGGGGTCAGCCTGCGTGAGCTGGCCGACTTCGGCACCGGGCCTATCGAGCAGCTACGCCAGGCGGGCTATGTCTCGGTAGCCGATGACCGGGTGGTGCTCACGGATGCCGGGCGCCCTGAAGCCGAAAACGTAGTCCGGCGACACCGCCTCGCCGAGCGGCTCCTGGCGGACGTGCTGGGCACTGGGGACATGCTCATGCACGAGAAGGCCTGCAAGTTCGAGCACCTCCTCGACCGCGGCCTGGACGAAAGCATCTGCATCCTGCTGGGCCATCCCAAGGTCTGCCCGCACGGCAGTCCCATCCCGCCGGGGAGATGCTGCCAGGAGAAGCAGACACAGGCCCAGAAGGTAGTCTTCCCCCTGTCACAGCTCACGCGCGGGCAGAAGGGCAAGGTAGCCTACATCTATGCTCCGGAATCGGGCAAGCTGCTGAAGCTGATGGCCATGGGCATTCTTCCCGGCGCCCCCATAAGCCTCATCCAGAGCTTCCCCTCCTATGTTTTTCAGGCCGGGCAAAGCCAGTTTGCCGTTGACCAGGAGGTAGCTGACGCGGTCTATGTCCGCCTTGTGTCCGAAGGCAACAACTACGCGGAAAATCGGACACCGGCATGGGGCCGGAGCAGGCGGCTGGAGCGGCTGTTTCGTAGGCAGAGGGGAAAGTAGAGGGGGCCAAAGCACTTGGGAGGGACACGATAATTCCCGTCTCATGTCATTGTTATAAAAATAGCCAGACTCCTCTCCCTTGATGGGAGAGGCATGGGTGAGG
>JACQTX010000168.1 GCA_016210585.1 Chloroflexota bacterium | reverse complement strand
AATTTTTTGGTGTTTGTATCATTCGGCTTCCCTCAAAGCCTGCCCTGAACGAAGTGAATAGTTCTTGGTTATTGGTTATTACGCTATTATCATTCATGTCCAGACTAATATGAGACCACCAGTAAGCGGCATTCTGAATGTCAACAAACCTTACGGCATGACCTCCTATGCTGTCGTCGCCGTTATCAAGAGGCTGTCTGGCGAGCGGCGCGTCGGTCATGCGGGCACCCTTGACCCGCTGGCCACCGGCGTCCTGCCGGTGTGCCTGGGGCAGGGCACCCGCATCGTCGAGTTCCTGATGGATGCCACCAAGACCTACGAGGCTACAATTGAGCTTGGTGCGGCCACCGATACCTATGACGCCGCCGGCAAGGTGACACAGACCGGCGATATCTCTGGCTTCACCATCGCTGACCTTACATCAACCCTGGCTTCTTTTCGGGGTGAAATCGAACAGGTGCCGCCCGCTTACAGCGCCCTCAAGTATCGTGGCCAGCCCCTTTACAAGCTGGCACGGGCCGGCATCAAGGTGTCACCGCAGAAGCGGCCCGCCCGCATTTACGAGTTGGCGCTGGTGGACTGGCAACCGCCCTTGGCCACAGTGACAGTAGTCTGCGGCAAGGGCACCTATATCCGCTCCCTGGCCCATGACTGGGGGCAGGTGCTCGGCTGCGGTGCCCACTTGAAGGGACTGGTTCGCTCAAGGTATGGCGTTTTTGAGATCGCGGACGCGGTCCCCATGACCGGGCTTGAAGACGCTTTTGTCCAGGGCTACGAGCACCTGTTTCTTTACCCGGTGGACACTGTGCTGCAGCACTGGTCAGCCATAATCGTAGGTGCGGCATCCTCACAGGTCATCAGAAATGGTGGCTTCTACCCGACAGGAGAGGCGGCGGGTAAGGCACGCCCCGAATGGGCGGAAGCCGGTCGCTGCCGCGTCTATACGGCCGATGGCTATTTTCTGGCGGCCATGAGATTTAATCAGGAAAGAGGCCAGTGGCACCCGCAGAAGGTCTTTACACCGCAGGAGACGGTGTTAGAGAGTGAAGATTAGAAGTGGTGTATTTCTTCGGGCTGTTGTCACAGTGAGCCCCATCATCTATGAAACTAAATGGAGCCCGAAAATTTGGGATTGGTGGAGACGGGGGATGCTTGGAATCTCGCCTACCCCCAGCTTTGCCGAACTGGTCTTCGGGGGAGAGCTCTTTCAGTCTCGTGTGGGCGAGTGGAGGAGGAAGGATATTGTCTCCGTCTGCCCCAATCTCTTAGTTTTGCTTTTTCAACTTAACCATCAACTCGTTTTCCCGGTAAGACGCTTTGGTTTAGCTTCAAAGAGCTTGAGCACTCGCTCCCTGAGATAGCGCAGGACAAAGGAATTTGCAGTGCCATCGGGATAAATAACACGGTTGCCAATGAGCGGCTTCAGCTTTCCATCCAGAACTGACTCAGAGTAGGGAACGCCGGTCTTTGCCTTAAGCTCTGCCAAGTCGAACCTGGTATTTTGCCAGAGCCATTCCCAGACTTCATTCTCAGATTCTCTAGCAAGCTCGGTTAATTTATCGGCGCGACTCACCTCAAGATTTGTCCAGGCAATAATAATCTTTATGAGTTCCTGATTATCGGCTATTACAAGCACAGCCTCAGGTTTCTCGTTTCGTTTGAACTGTTGTAATTTCTCAAAATAAAGGTTTTCGTCCATCTCATACCCCAATAGAGACTTGATGGTGCCTAAGGTAGAATCGGGCGAGGCGAACCAGGGCTTGACTGTGTGAAAGGACTTCATTATTGGTATTTAGGACCAAATCTAAAGCCAGGTTCAACTCCTTAGCTTCTGACTCATCTACCATAAAGTTAAGCAGAACGGGAACTTTGATGTCTGCTTCAATGGTGGACTGCTCCGAAAGCTCATTTGCTTCAAAGTGTGCAAGCCGTTCTAGTTGTTCTATCTGTTTCTTGTCATCAGGAAGCAAAGCGGTCAGTGTTTCTATTTCAAAAGATTGAAGCAGATTTTCCAACAGAGCTGCTCGGCGTTCAGGGACATCTTTGCCAGATAGACGATTGAGGGTTGCCAAGTACACCCTGGTCTGCTTGTCATCCAGATTCCAGACAACACAGCACACCGTCTTGTGCTTGAGAACACGAAGAACTCGCAAACGGTTATGCCCATTGATGACCTGAAATTTTCCCTCTTCGCTGGGATGCGGACGCACAGTGAGAGGCTCATACCTGCCTGTTTGCTCAATATGGCGCCGCAACTTTTGAGCCGTCGCAGCGTTCATGAAATTACTGTTTTCGGGATGTTCAAGCAAAAGTTCTGTAGGAATTTCCTGAATCCTTAGCTGATTCATCGATAAGTCAACCTTTTTGGTCAAACATTCTTAGCTGAATATCCTGCGCTGGCCACTCACCTGTTATGTTGCAGTTACCGCCAATGTCAAGATTCAAACAGCCACAGATTGATAAGTCAATAGCATAGTTCTTGGCTATTCGCTTGAAACGAGAATAGATCTCCTCACGCTTTGCACGCGGTAACGGTCTCACAGAGGAATGCTCAGCATGCACTGGCAGTCGCCTGACATCCCTATAGTAATCGAGTAGATTATCAACTAGGTCCTTGTTGGAGGTATACCGCCTTAAAGACTCCATAATGGCTGGTCTTAGAAAAAGGGTGCTTATGGCAGCCCGTTTAACCCCAGCGCTCGCAATGGCTTGAAACAAGGCATTAATAGAATCAGGCGTGTCGGTGATACCAGGCAGGATAGGTATCACCCTTGACTCAGTAGCTATACTACCTGCGACCATTTTTGCCATCTGTTCGAGTCGCCCATCAATGCTTGCGGCATTCGGTTCAAATATGCTCCGGATATAATCGCTATGAGTAATGATACCGATTTGTGCCCTCACTTTATCTGCGTGGCTAATCAAAAGACTAAGCGTTTTATCAGGTATCCTTCCTTTGGTCAAAAAAGCAACGCCAATATCATTAGAAAGTAAGAATGCTAACACGAGATGACTTAGCTCAAGCATCTCCGGAATAGGTTGAAAAATATCACTGGACGGACTGAAATACACTGCTCGTGGTTTATTTCGCTTACGAAGAAGCTCACTTCTTAGCTTGTCCAACGTGTTCTTATATATGACAACTTTATTCTCACCAGGAAAACTGCTGTACCCACGTGCATAACAATAAATGCAGCCATGGGCACATCCAGCAGTCAGATTAATACTGGGGATTTGAGCGAGGCAAGATAAGCTCGATGGTAAAAGAACAGGTGACTTGCGCTCCGCCCAAATAACATCTACCATATATGTTCACCTAGTAGAAGCGAGTTCATCTCTTTCTTTGCACAAATCACATAGAGATAGTTTCCTTTCAGCTTTAGGGCCTTTGTCATATCACAAATGGTTAGAGAGTTAAGGGAAAACTTGACCGCGTGGTCAATCAAATGCTTCGGCCTTAGGTCAGCATCCTCTATGATAATATAGTCGCAATTTTCAGCCAAACGTGAGATCACGCTTTGATTATCCCATGTTACCAGACACTCGGTATTAAATGACCTGACGGGAAGAAAAAAGCCCACTTCTGAAGAATTGGCAAAGCTACTGTTCTTCGATAGCAAATACAATCCGCGATAGAATTGCGAAAGGGACATCTGAGCAAAAGTTCTGCCATGTAGGAGGGGAACTCTAGAATTAGAGATCACCAGTGCTTTCACACCATGCCCACCCGGAGCAAGACAGATTGAGGGATGACATAATCCAAGGTCCGAATACCCCCCCGTACTTATGGTCAATGGAGGGAGATCTTCGTTGTGTAGGCAACGGATAGAGAACCTACTAAGATTATTGAAAAGTTTCGATATCAGCGCTATGCGGAGTGTATTTGTAGGAGGTAGGGGCTGTGGCCGACTTAGCCAGTCCCGGTAATCATCTCCAAGAAAGGTTAGATTGTCGAGAAGATTTCTTGTGTTTTTGGTACGGAAGAACCGAGCAGGGTCAGCAGGTTCCAGGTCAATTAGATGTAACCGGACCTTCAGCGCGAATCCCAGGTTTTGAATCTCGTGGCAAATAGCGGCGCCAAGACTGCCACTGCCAGCACCGATATCTTCAAATTCTAAAGAATAAAGTCCAGATTTACTTGATTGCATAATAGGGTAGAGAATATTCTTGCACAGACGTTGTGCTCGCTCACGGGTTCGAGGGTCAATTCCTTGACTCACGCTCCCGCTCAAACTGTTGATGAGCCTGAAACTTGCTGAACGTTTCTCGTTAGAAATAAGAGGATACAAAAGAAGCGACATAGGCGAATCGTTGGACAGCGTGTACTGCCTGTAGTGGTAGAAGAGTTCTGGCTTCTCAGTACCCGCAACAGTAATTATGGGTAGGAACTGAGGGTCATCCAAAACATCCGGCATCTTGAGCCTTGCTAGAAGATAACACGGATTTCGAAGGGTACTAGTGCCGGCAGCAAGGACTTCATCATGAGCATTCGTCGCCGAGTAAATCCCAAAACACTCAAACCCTAAGGTTATATGAAGGGCGTGTAACCACGCTTGAGCAGCGAATTCACCATGATACGTCAATAGAGTTTCCAGTAAAGTAAAATAACGATAGCAGAACTCTCGCCTTGGAGAAACACTAAAGCCGGAGCAAATGTACCCTTGCCAAGCCGAATGGAGAGTATCAAGGCTTTCCTCTATTTTTTCATGGCTAAATTCATGAACCGACTGCCAGTACGCGTTCCAATCCTTGGTTTCGGCGGTGAGACGCCCGTCATTGAAAACCCTGACTTTGGTCAGGATACAGTTCTTCTCCAGAATTGAAAGAAGCAAACCGCGTACATAAGCTTCTCTTATACGTTTGGATGTTCTCCCTATCTCTGCCATTTCGTGCTTCTTCGTAAGAACATATGTGCTAATGCTCCCATTATAACATCCTGGGCGTGAATACACAAGGAAGCTTTGTCACTTTGTGGTTTAGTTGGGACCAATGCTATATCGTTATTTCCGGCCCTCTTTGTAGGAGTGTGGAGTCCGGTCCAAATGGCTTAATCTCGGTCTCCCCTTCCATGCTTGTAGATACAAAAAAGCCCCAGCGAATAACGCTGAGGCGATTCTTGTATCTTGGTGGAGACGGGGGAGAGTCGAACTCCCCGTCCAGAAGCAGCTGCCCAGAATATACTACAGGTTTAGTCAGCTTTTTTATCTCGCCAGGCCAACCTCTGCCGACTGAGTTTAGCCCGGCCAGCCGATAATCTTCTTTCACCGCTCTTACCGGCGTCTGAGCGGTGGCACCCCGGCTTTACGGCGCCCAATCCCAACCCGCCAGGGAGGGGTCCGGGTTGGACGTGTGGCTTAAACTAGTTAAGCCGCAAAAACTGGTTCAGGTTCGTTATTTATTTTTTTGCCACCTGTTTTATGAGGTTAGTGGCACCTCAACCTGCAATTCTGTAGCCAACTCCCCCTGTCGAGACCACGCGTCCCCGGAAGCTAGCGCTCCTCTTTCTTGGTCGCCCGCTCGATTTCCCTATCGCTGTCCCGGCGGGCGATAGCCTCACGCTTATCGTAGAGCTTCTTGCCCTTGGCCAGGGCTATCTCCACTTTGGCGAGGCTATCTTTAATATATAGCCTGACGGGCACCAGCGTCAAGCCTTTGGCCGCCACCTGACCGGTGAGGCTGTTGATTTGCTTGCGGTGCAGGAGCAGCCGGCGCGGACGAGTCGGCTCGTGGCCCATGTAGCTACCGGGTGCATAGCGGGCGATATGGGCGTTGACCAGCCACAGCTCACCGCCTTCCGGCCGCACATAGGCATCGTTGATATTGACGCGGCCGCCCCGGACGGATTTTATCTCCGTGCCAGTAAGGGCAATGCCCGCCTCCAGCGTCTCCAGCAGGAAATACTGGAAATGGGCCTTGCGGTTGGTGGCAACTGTCTTTATGGCCATCGCTTGCATTGTAGCATATCAAGACGATGGTCGGGAAAAATTCATATGACGAGCGACCGGTGCGGTTAGCTATCAAAATGCCCTTGTCAACAGGACGGTGATACCGCTAAAATGATAGAGTGTCAAAATAACGAGAGAGGCGGTGATATGACTTGTAAAAGCAAGCAAGGTTGAGTAGAATTGCGTTGTTCTGACGAGAAACGCTCTTCAGACCCAGTATAATCAGTGTAATAAGGGAAAATGGGTCTGGTTCAAATAGGTAATAGTATAAGGCATGGGGCGCCGAGGTGTAATAATGGCCATAGACTTAATTCATATTGGGTTTGGTAATATTGTGGCGATGAGCCGGGTGATTGCCATCGCCTCGCCTAACTCTGCACCCATCAAACGCACCATTCAAGACTGCCGGGACAAAGGCTTGCTCATTGACATGACGAGCGGCCGGCGGACCAAGGCAGTCATATTTACAGACAGCGCGCATATTGTGCTGGCCGCTCTGGCTCCGGAGACCATTGCCGGCAGGCTACAGACCAGCCGGGGTGACATTATATTCCGGCCAGAGATGGCTGATGAAAAAGTTGAGCTATAATATTCCCCTTGTGCCGCCAGCCAGGCCACTCCTTGTCATCCTTTCCGGACCTTCCGGTGTGGGCAAAGACGCCGTCCTCGCCAGAATGAAGGAGCAGGGCTTCTCGTTCGAGCACGTCGTGACCGTAACCACACGCTCCCGGCGCAATGCGGAAAGAAACAAGGTGGACTATACCTTTGTTGATTTGGCCACGTTCCAGGAGATGCTCAAGAATGAGGCGCTACTTGAGTGGGCTAATGTCTATGGCAACTGGTATGGCGTGCCCAAAGAGCCCATCAAGCAAGCTCTGGATAGAGGACGGGATGTCATTCTAAGGGTTGATGTCCAAGGGGCGGCCACCATCAAGAAGCTCGTGCCCCAGGCGGTCTTCATTTTCCTGATGCCGCCCTCACTGGATGAGCTAGCTACCAGACTGAAGCAACGCCACACCGAGTCAGCCTTCGACCTTGCCCGTCGCCTGCAGAGCGCCGCCGCCGAGATAGAGCAGCTTCCTCTTTTTGAATACGTAGTCGTAAACCGTAACGGGGAGATAGACCGGGCTGTAGCCGATATCGAGGCGATAGTCCGTGCCGAAAAGTGCCGGGTGAACCCACGCCAGGTTAGACTGGATAACGAAAAACAACCGACACAAACTGATGAAATGCACTGAGTAATCGAAAGTAGTGTCATTGCAAGTGCATTCCACCGAAGGTGGCAGCCGGAGCAATGACAATCTGATATCAACAATTTCTTGCGTTTGTATTAGTCCAGTCCGGCAAGCCTGAGTAAGAGATAGGCCAGGCTGGCAATAATAGCTGCTGCCGGGATAGTGAAAATCCAGGCCCAGACAATGCGCAGGGTTATGCCCCAGCGCACCGCCGATATCCGGTTAGCCGAGCCGACACCGGATATGGCACCGGTGATAACATGAGTAGTGCTCACTGGCACACCCAGGTGGGTGGCCGTGAATAGGCTGACCGCCGCAGCGGTCTCGGCACAGAAACCGTCAATCGGTCTCAGCTTGGTGATCTTTTGTCCCATCGTCTTCACAATCCGCCAGCCGCCGCTAATGGTGCCCAGGGCAATGGCAGCATGTGCACTCAAGACGACCCACAAAGGCACCTTGAACTCCGTAATTAGCCCGCCGGCAAAGAGCAGACTGGTTATTATGCCCATGGTCTTCTGGGCATCGTTGCCGCCGTGTCCCAGGCTGTAGGTAGCGGCAGAAAAAATCTGCAGAATCCGCGACCATTTGTTAATAGCTGTTAAGGTTGTTCTCCGCAGACACCAGGACACGATGACCCTGAGCAAGAAGCCCAGGACTATGCCAATCACGGGCGCTAGGACAATGAAAAGCAACATCTTGGACCAGCCAGCCGCAATAATCACGCCCAGGCCGCCCCTGGCAATAGCGGCGCCGGCATAGCCTCCGATGAGGGCGTGGGAGGAACTGCTGGGCAGTCCGAAATACCAGGTAATCATGTTCCAGGATATGGAACCGACAAGCCCGGCAAGGACTACCGTTGGGGTAACTATCTTAATGTCAATCATGCCCTTGCCGATGGTAGCGGCCACCGCTGTGCCAAAGATGAGAAAGGCCACAAAATTAAAAAAGGCCGCCCAGAGGACGGCCTGTCTTGGTGTCAAGACCTTGGTAGAGACAATAGTGGAGATAGAGTTCGCCGCATCGTGCATGCCGTTGGTATAGTCAAAAACGAGGGCGATGACGATAATGAAGATTATAAATATCAAGCTTGAAGACATCTAATATTCAACACGAAGAGAGATCAACGACTGGTGACATGTGCCAGCAGCTAAGCCTGTTTGAGGGCTACGCCTTCCAGGACGTTGGCTACATCTTCACACCGGTCAGTGGCACTTTCCATGTGTTCGTAGATCTCGCGCCACTTGATGATACTGGCAATATCCGTGCCATCGAAAAGCTCACCTAGCGCGGCGCGATAGACCCTATCCGCCACGTTTTCCAGCCGGTTGATTTCCACGCATTCGGTAAGCATCTGCTTGAACTGGGCCTGGTTTCTTAGGTGAGACATGGCCTTTTCTACCGCAACGGTTGCCAGCACTATGGTGTCCGCCAGCTCCTTGGCCCGTTGCCCAGGGCAGCCAATCTTATAGACCAGCATGGCATCAGCGGCTGCCTGGATGAAGTCCGTGACATCATCAACGCTGTGGGCCAGTAAGCTAATATCTTCCCGGTCAAAGGGCGTCACAAAAGTCCGGTTCAGCTGCGCTATGATTTCGTGGGTGATGCTATCACCCTGGTGCTCAATCTCGGTAATCTCATCTACCTTTGCCTCGGCATTCTCCCAGTTGTCCACCAGGTCTTTGAGATGTTGTGCTGCCTCCACCATATTGTGGGCACCCCTCTCGAAGAGGTCAAAGAACCGGTGTTCCTTGGGCATAAGGGAAATTCTAACCACGCGCTAACCCCCGTAAACTACAGAGAGGAAGGTCACTTGGAAGGAGAAAAGAGAAAGCACTAACGCTATTTTGAGCCGGGTCATCGGACTGAACCAGCGGCAAATCCTGCAAGACAATTGAAGCTTTTATGCGGGTCACACTTCTAACTTCCGTAACAAGTTTAGTGGAAGGTCGGCACAATTGTCAAACCGAGCGGAGAGAGGATGTTTAGCAACTCAAGATGTCATTGCGAGACCATCCACGGCGAAGCCGTGAAGGCGAAGCAATCTCATAACTTATCGAATACGCTTGAGGCGGACGCTCTTGCTTGCTCAATACGTGTGAGATTGCTTCGTCGTCCGCCTGTGGCAGACTGGTCTCGCAATGACAGTTAACAGTCCTAAGCACACGCCAGGTAGCGTCTGCCAGGCATGTTCAAACTTGTCCCACCACTATCTTAAAGATAACCCCCAGCACTCCTCCACCCAGTATCAGCCATACTGAGCTTACTTTGAACCTGATTACCAGGATTAAAGCGGCCACGGCAATGATAATCGTGAACGGGTCAACTATCACGGCGCGCCCAAGCTGGATGGCTACCGCCGCCATCAGCCCCAGAGAGGCAGCATTTACGCCGTCCAGAAAAAAGGCCGACAAATATGACCGGCGCATGGCGGGCAAGAAACGACTCAGCATGCCTACTAGAATAAAGGATGGCAGAAAGATGCCCAGTGCCGCCAGCAAGGCAGCGGGCCAGCCACCCATGAGGTAGCCAACGAACGCCGCACTATTGAATACCGGCCCTGGCGTAATCTGTCCGGCGACAGCGATAGCATCAACAACCTGGGCATCGGTGAGCCACCCCAGCCCGCTCACGAAATTGGACCGCAGGAAAGCAAGCAAAACATAGCCAGTCCCGAATAGGGTGGCGCCAATCTTGAGAAAGGTGAGGAAAAGGGTAGCCTGGCTAAAGACCGCCGCACTGGTGGCCACCCCGGTCAAAGGCAATTTCAGCAGCAGGGTAGGAGCCACCAGCAGCGTTGCCGCTCTTCCCCTGAGAAATCGCCACCCGCTCTGCACGAGCAATACCAGCGTTGCTCCCCCCAAGAGGAGCAATATTTCGTTTATACCAAGAAGGTATAAGCCTAACACTCCCAATCCCACAACAATCAGCAGGGGCTTCTTGATCCCTTTTCGGGCCAGTGACCACACCGCATGGACAACAATGGCTATCACGGCTGGCTTAATGCCGTAGAGGAGCCAGGTCACCTGAGGTAAAGAGCCGTATGTGACGTAGGCCCAGGCAACTAAGATAATGGCGAGTGTCCCCGGAAGGATGAACAGCCCACCTGCCGCAATCAGACCTGCCCATCCGGCGCGAATTAGCCCCAGGTGGCTGGCAATCTCGGTAGCGTTCGGCCCGGGCAAGAGCATGGTCGCACTCATTAGGTCCAGGAATCTCGGCTCATCTAGCCACTTGCGGCGGGTAACGATCTCATGGTGCATCAGACCGATATAGGCCGCCGGACCGCCGAAGCTGGTAGCCCCTAACTTGAGGAAAAGCAGGGCCACCTCGCGCAGCCGCCCCGCCGTAGTCTCCGGTTGACGCTGACTGTCCTGTCCGCTCATGCCCGCTCTCCTGGTCGGATAGGGATATCATAGCACACTTGTGGCTTTCTGGAGAGGAGAGCCCACAGCTAGAACAATCTAGCTGTCAGCGGTCAGCTATCAGCCATCAGAAATAAATGCAAAGTTGAGATTGAATTGCAGCTTTGAGAACCCCTCCCTTTCGTAAAGAGCATGTCCTGAGCCTGCCGAAGGGGAGGTTGGGAGGGATTTACTAATGCTCTCATAATAGTCTGCACCCTAATTCAGTGCCCATAATGTCTTCAGTGTCATAGTCAATACCCTGCCTGTCATTCCAGCGAAGGCTGGAATCCAGGTTCAGTATCAGTCTTTATCCCCTGGATTCTGGCCTACGCCAGAATGACAATATCATTATGAGACGATTAGTAATGCCTTCGTATTAGATGTCACAAGCTGAGCGCTGACTGCTGAGCGCTGATAGCTACAAGGAAACTATCTTCTCCGCCTTCAGCAAGGTCTCCGCAATTACATACATATTGGAGACTTGCCCTACCGCCACCTTGTCCGTAAGCTCCAGCCGCGAGAGGCACGTGCCGCAGGCGATAATCTCCATACCCTGGCCAGCGAGTTGCTGCAGTTCGCCCAACACCGGCGAGTCCCTGGTGACCAGCTTTACCCCGTTATTGATGAAGATGATGGTCTCCGGTCGGGTCTGCAGACTCCCCAGGGTATGTAAAAAGCTCTGCATCAGCAGGCTGCCCAGCGCGAGGTTCTCACCCCTGCCCAGAATATCGGAGGCTATAAATAGGACGATACCGTCGGTAACCCTTCGCTCTTCCGTGGCAGACCTGGGGGCGGTCCTCTTCAGTGTCAGATAGACCTCGCCATCTCTGGCCTCGATACTGACTGCACAGCCTTCGCTCTCACCCAATCGCGAGACGTTTTCACGGGCAACCTCATTGTCCACAATTACTGTTATCTCGTCTGTCTCCGCCAGTGCCTGCTTGGCCAGGATTACCGGCTGGGGACAGTCCAAATTGCGAGCGTCAACTACCTTCACTGAGTCCTCCTTCATAAGTCAGAAACAAAAAGCGATGGCCGAAGACTCCGACCATCGCTCTGCAGCACTGGCTCAGTGTATTGAGGAAAGTTAGCCGCCGTTGCGCTGGAGGCTTCGAGCCACAATCATGGATGCAGGACCTGCACCATCATACGGATCTCATCTTCAGGTGAAGCGGCACATCATGGCTCTCACCTCCTTAAGCTGCCTAGCTTAAGATTATAGCACCGGCGAGGGGTGCGGACAACAACGAGATACGCTCCAAAATCAGCGATTGGCCACCGTAGGGCAGGTTTCCCAACCTGCCCGCCACTTCAAGTCGGTTAGGAAACCCGACCTACAGAATGAATCGCTGATTTCGGGTACGTCCCGGGCAAGCCTTAGCGGCGAGCGGCGGTGCTCCTCGGTTTGAGGAGCACGGTCAGCACCAGGCCTACAAGCGTGATGACAGTGGCAATCATAAAACCATGTGCATATGTTTGGGTCAAATCAAAAAGATAGCCCAGGATAAAAGGGCCAAGAGTAGCACCGACAGTCAGTCCCGTCTGGACAATGCCAAAAAGCAGGCCAATGGCGCCTAGACCAAAGAAGTCAGCTAGAATGGGTGATGGCAGTATGAACAGCCAGCCCCAGGCTATGCCGAAAAGAACGCCGAACACGTATAGCGTCCATAGCACCCGCGCGAACTGAAGCCATACAAGAGACGCCAGCAGCATAAACAGTCCGATAATGAGTGCGGTCTTGTTGCCCAGCAAGTCGCCAACACGTCCGGCGGTCAGTCTGCCGATGATGCTCGCACCACCGATGACAGCGAGGATGTTGGCGGCATTGGCGGCAGAAATACCCAGCCCGGTGGCGTGGATAACTATGTGGACCATAATAGCCATGGAGGCAAAACCGGAGCAGGCGAAAATTGCCCAGATGATTTGCAGTTGCCTGTTGCTGATGGCTTTACGGAAGGAAAGGCTTCTCGGCATCACATTGTGCGCTGCCGGGCCTTCCCTTTGCTGTCTTGATAGGTCACTGACACCCGGGTTCTTCAATAGCTGTGCGTTCAGGGCGATGAGAAGCAAAGAAGCTATGCCCAGGGCAATAAAGCCGGCGCGCCAGCTATAGCTCTGTATAAGCACCCCAAGCCACAGCGGCAGGATCATCGTGCCCACGCCGGTGCCCGCCATAACCATACCTATAGCCATCCCCCGGTTCCGCTCGAACCAGCGGGCCACCGTTGACCCCAGCGGGACAATCATGGTGCCTATACCGGCGCCCATCACAATGCCGAAGGCCAGGTAGAACTGCCAGACCGCGTTGATCTGGGATACCAACAGGTAGCTGAGTCCTTGTAAGATTCCGCTTACGGTAAGCAACAGGCGCGGGCCAAACCGGTCCGCCAGCCGGCCGGAAACAACGGACAGGAAGCCGCCCAGAATCATTGATAGAGAAAACGCCCCGGACGTCATGGCGCGCGTCCAGCCGAACTCCTTGAGGACCGGCTCGAAGAACATGCCAAAGATGTTGTAGCCGGCCATGCCCACCATCATCATCAAGAAGGTAGAAAGGACTATGACGTGGCCGTAGAACAGCTTGCTACCAGCCTTCTGAAATATATGCATTCTTCAGAAAAGGGCACAAAAGTTGTTTTGCAGTTGTTAGTCTCAAAATAAAACGGACTAATAACCAGGATACAAGATACCATAACCAAACAATAACCAGTGCTCAAATTTCAAATCCCAAACAACGTATTAGCGCGCAATGCGAAGTTTGGTAATTGGTTATTGGCGCTCGGAATTTGCTTGGTGTTTGTTTCTTGGTTATTGTTTATTTCTCTTAAATCCTAAATCCTTCTTATTGTGGCATACTGCCGCAGGGCGGCCAGGCTGCGAGCGGCGTTGCTCACCATAGCGTAGGTCGGCACGCCCATGCCCTCGAACCGGGCGGCCAGTGTTTCACACTGGGCCTTCGGCCCCAGCAAGACAATGACTACCGGCTTCCTGCGGGTGGACAGGGCCGGCGCCAGGGCATTGACCAGGCCTTCCTCCTCAGCCTGTCCCCCTACCAGCATGGTGACCACCAGGCCCATGTCAATGCCCGGCTCGTCCAGCAGTGCCTCCAGGCCAACGCGGTGGCTTTCATAGCGGCCTACTATCTCGGAGAGCGGCTCCAGGTCAATGGGGTGCGAGGCTATCGCCCACTCCGGGACGAGCTTCTGCAATGCCGCCAGCCGTGCCTGGCTAAGGGAGCCGACCACAAGCCCGGCCTCGGTCACCGCGTCGCTGGCCATGACCATGGCCCCGCCGCTCATGGAGGCAATACCTACCCGGTTGCCCTGAGGCAGGGATTCGCAATTCAGAATCTTGGCGCAGTCAATCATCTCCTCTAGCTCAGTAGCCACAATCACACCCGCTTGCTTGAAAAGGCCGGTCACGAGACTGCTGTTGACTGCCAGCGAGCCGGTATGGGATAAGGCGGCTTTAGCCCCGGCCGGCGTCCGGCCACCCTTGAGCACCACAATCGGCTTGTCCTGGACGAACGTCCGGGCGGCGCTCAGGAACCGCCGGGGGTCCCGCAGCCCTTCCATATAGACCATTACGGCGCGCGTTGCCTTATCCTGCAGCAGGTATTCGAGGATATCAGTCTCGTCAACGTCCACCTTGTTGCCCAGGCCGGCTACCTTGCTGATGCCGAAGTGTTGCGTGGTGATGATATGATAGACCATCACGCCGGCAAACATGCCCGTCTGGGCGATGAAGGCGACGGAGCCGTTCCGCACGTCCTTGACCAGGGGCATGAAGGTCGTGGTGAAGCGGGCCGATGGGTTCAGGATGCCCGTGGTATTGGGGCCGACAATCCTGATATGTCCTGACCGGGCTATACTCAAGACCTCAGCGAGCAGCTTCTGCCCTGGCTCTCCGGCCTCGCTGAAACCGGCAGAGATGATGGTCACGTTCCGGGCACCGTTCTGCTGGCAGTCCTTTAGCACCTGGGGCACCTGGTTTGCCGGCACGCTGACGATGACAGCGTCAACCCGCTCTTTGATGGCGGCCACGGACGGGAAGCTCCGGACGCCCTGGATTTCAGCGGCGTTGCGGTTGACAGCATAGAGCCGGCCCGGATAACCGAGCGTAAGCAGGTTTTGTAGAATCACCGAGCCGAACTTATCGGGCTTTCTTGAAGCGCCCACCACGGCGACACTCTCCGGTTCAAAAAACCGGCTGATCTCTTCTATAGACAATGCTTCTCTCCTGTTTCCACCAGTCGCGTCATCCTGCCACCCTGGGTCAATTCTGAATTTGGGCATGGCAGTGCCGTCATCAGTCCGCTCACCATTCGACAAGCTCTCAGGGTGAGCGATAGTTTGCCTGAAGACCGCTCGTGGTGAGCCCTCCGACTTCGCTCAGGCCTGCTCTGAGCCGAGCCGAAGAGACAGGACCTGTCGGACCATGAGCGGTCAACGATGGGTATGTCTAAGTCGGCAGCTTTAGCTGCGTGTCCCAGATAGGAGGCAGCTCTTTCAGGACCATCTCGACGTCTATCAGGGTGGCACAGTCCGGACAGCAGAACTCCCGCAGGACGAATTTCTCCGTCACCGCCATTTTGGGGCCGAGCGCGGCGAGTGGTCTTTTTGTCATCCTGGCATGGGTCTTCCAGTTCTCCGCCACCGGGCCGAAGATATGGCCGCACTTGCGGCACTGTATCTCGGAGGCTGCCGTGCTGCCAGTCATGACAAGATACTCGGAAAGGCGCCTCGTCCCTGGCGGCGGTTGGAAAGTCATGGGCTTTAGCCTTGCGGCATCAGTGATGCCCAGCCGCTTCAACCGTCTCTCCTGCTTCTGCTTCTCGGTCGCTTCCCGGTTGACCTGCCCGCTCTCGGCATCAATGACCACGTCATAGACAGCCAGGGCACACTCCGGCGAGACAAGATGGGCCTCAACATCACGGCGCACCATCTCCGGGTCACGCTCCAGCACATCGCCATAGCCACCCCCGGCCAGCCAGCGCACCAGGATGATATCCCCCACCTTCAGGTCATGGCGGCTCTTGATAGGCGGAACAATAAGCTGTCCTGCGGCCTTAGCCACGTCCGTCACAAAGTGCCCTGCCTTCATCTCATCCAGGACCTTAGCCCCTTTGACAAGCATGCAGGTGGCGTTGCCCGCCGGATAGCCGCCGAACAGGCCATAGCTCAGGGCCGGCTCCGCTCCGGCACCGTCCACAACAAAGGTCATCTCACCGCGAGGGCACTTGTAAGGGGTTACGCAGTATTCACCGCTTACCCCGCCGCGAAACTTGCCGGCGCCGGCACTATCAATGCCTTGCCGCCGGAAGAGATAGAGGATAGGCCAGGCGGACTCGTATCTCTCCACGTTGGAGATGATGGCCTCGCAAGCTTCGATTTCGCCCCCGGTGCTCACGCCATCACCCCAGGGATGCGCCCCGCCACCACCGGCCAGCTGGTCCTGCAGCAGGAAGCCCACCATCCGTCCGTTCTCATCAGTCGAGGAGAACTGCGAGCCGATGCAGGTAGCCTCCCACATGGCGAAGACCTCGTCCTTATACTTCTCGCTCGTGGCCATCATGCGGGAGAGGAGCTGCGTCACCGTGTTGACCGTTATCCAGCTCGCACTCGTTGTGCCGGTCTGGACACAGGCCGGGAAGACGGGGTTCACTATGGTGCCCTCCGGCGCGATAATCTTGACCGGCCTGGTAAGTCCCTCGTTCCAGGGCACGTTATAGCCCAGCATGGTGATGACGGCGGAGAAGACCGCCGCCCTCGTCGCCCCGTAAGGGCAGTTGCACAGGTTCGGCCCCTGCTTGCTGGTCCCGGTAAAGTCGAAGGTGAGCGAGTCACCTTCTTTGGTCATGGTGATGACGATTTTGTAGAGGGCGTTGCTGATACCGTCATTGTCCTCGTAATGGATTTCCCGCCAGGTGCCGTCCGGCAGCTCGCGCAGCGTGGCGCGCACCATACTCTCCGAGTATTTAATCAGCGCCTCCATGAC
This sequence comes from Chloroflexota bacterium, assembly GCA_016210585.1. Lineage (GTDB taxonomy): Bacteria > Chloroflexota > Dehalococcoidia > Dehalococcoidales > JAFGLR01 > JACQTX01. The sequence continues at coordinate 901 of JACQTX010000168.1, read as the reverse complement.
TGATTTAACGGTGGACAGTCCATATTGCCGCACCAGGTCGAGGAACCGGTCCCGCCCCGTCCGGGCGGCGGCAATCTGACCCTTGATATCCAGCCCAACCACGTCCGGCTCACGGACCATGTTGCAGATGGAATCGAAGACGTCTTTCCGCACGTGGTCGTTTTCCACTATCTTGATGCCAGGGAACCGCAGCCCTTCATGGAAGACGTTTTCGGCGCGCGTTGTCCGCATCCCAAAGTCAATAGCACCGATGTCCACTACGTGGGTGAAGGAGCCGGTCCAGGCGACAAGCTCACCACCGCTAAAGATCGGGGCGGCGATGAATATGTCGGATTGGTGCCCCACGCCGCGGTAGGGGTCATTGAATAGGAACATATCGCCCTCTTTGAAGCCGGGGTCCTCAGTATAGCGCTCGATGATGGACCGGACGACAAGGGAGATGAGCGGCACGGCAAACAGGATTCCTGACCGGACGGCCAGGTCACCATTGGGCATGAAAATCCCGCACGTATAGTCGCCGCTATCGGTGACCACAGGTGAGCCGGACACCCGGCGTAGAGAGGTCGCCATCTCATCGGTAATACGGTTCAAGCGGTGCCGCATGATCTCGATGGTGAGGAAGTCAACCTTCTCTTGAATCATAGCCAGCTCCCCTTCTGTATGACACATCCAGATACCAAGCGTTCATAATTGCCTGAAGGCAAATAGCCCCCTTTACGAAAGGGGGAAGCTACTTTGCGAGTCCATGTTAATATGAAACTATCAGTAGCTACGCATCTGGTCTGGAGCAAATCCTGAATCCTGAGCACGGAATTCTAAACAATATTCAAAATTTCAATAACTAAAATATTTTAGCTATTTAATGTCTTGGTAATTTGAGCTTGTTTAGAGTTTAGAGATT
>JACQTX010000154.1 GCA_016210585.1 Chloroflexota bacterium | reverse complement strand
GACTAAATCATATCTCTTAAATCAACCGCCTGATCACCTCAAGAAGGTTGCTCTGGTCAAAGCTGCTCTTGACGATATAGGCGTTGGCGCCGACCTCCACGCCCCGCTCCCGATGCTCGCGGGACTCAAGGGCAGTCACCAGCACTACAGGCATCTCCGCCAGTTTTCTATCGGCCCGGATCTTCGCTGTAAGGTCAAAGCCGTTCATGCGCGGCATGTCCACATCCGAGACGACCAAATCGAAGCTCTCCGTTTTTAGAATGGTAAAGGCGTCAACACCATCAATGGCCGTCTTCACGTAATACCCGGCCGCCTCCAGGATATTCTTCAGCAGCATCCGCGCCGTGATGGAGTCCTCGACCACCAGGATGGGTTTCTTTTTCGGTTCGGCGGCTTTGGTCGCAGTTACCCTGGCCGGGGCGGCTTTGACCGCCGATTTCACGAGGTCGGCAACGTTGAGGACGGGCGCCATTCTGCCTGTAGCCAGCACCGAGACGCCGAGGATGTTCCGCACCCGGGAGAGTTGGGGACCCAGGCCTTTCACCAGCACCTCCTGCTCATTAATAATCTCGTCAACCAGGAAGGCGAGTCTTTTCTCGGCGTGGGCTACTACCAGCACCGGCATGTAGTCCGGGGAGTCCTTGTCAGATTCCTCACCGGGAAGCTCCAGGACGTCACCCAGTCGGACGAGAGAGAGGACCTGGCCATCAAACCGGATAGTCTCCCGGTTTTCCACGGTCCTGATTTCATCCCTCTTCGCTCTCAATGCCCGCGCCACGTTGCTTGTGGGCAGGGCAAAAAGTCGCTCCCCCAGGCGGACAATAACCCCGCGAAAGGTGGCTACCGTCAGCGGCAGCGTGATGCGGAAGGCGGTGCCGGCACCGGGGTGCGTTTCTATTGACACGGTGCCGCGGACCTTCTCTACCTTCTCCCGCACAATAGCCAGCCCAAGCCCACGGCCTGAGATGTCGGTAATAATCGGGCTGGTGGAGACCCCTGAGCGACCGAGCAATGAGAGCGCTTCCCGCTCACTCAGCTTGGCGTCTTCCTCAGCCGAGATGACGCCGCGCTTCACGGCGGCCTTACGGACCTCGGCCGTATTGATGCCGGCGCCGTCGTCCTCAACGAGTATCTCGACGTTGCTGCTCGTTTTCTGGGAGATGGCCACCGTAATTGTCCCCTGGGGTGGCTTGCCTTTCCTTGACCTGTCCTCTGGCTTCTCGATACCGTGGTCAACACAGTTCCTGACCAGGTGCATCAGAGGGTCTCTCATCTCCTCCAGGATGCGCCGGTCAATCTCAATGTCCTGCCCGCTAATCACCAGGTTAATATCTTTGCCCTGCTCCCGTGAGAGGTCACGCACGAACTTGGGCAGTGTCTCCACCAGCGAGGCAAAGGGCAACATCAGGACCTTCTTCATGTCCAGCAGGAGGTTGTCTGTCACATTGGCGAGGTCATGCCGGTCACGCTCCGCCGTCCGGACAATTCTGCCGAACTGCTCTTCAACCACCTTGATGCCGCTGTAGTTCCAGTCCAGGAAATCCAGCAGGCGCGTTACCTGCGCCTCAGACTTATCCTGGCCGGACTTGTCCTTCGCTTCCAGCGAGCGCCGGATACCGCGCACGTCCGGGTAGAGCCTGGCCCACTGGGCTTCCCAGGCTGCCAGATGCCCGGTAAGCTCCCGCAGCTCCGCCGCAAGCTGGTCTGCCGCCAGCCTGGCGGCAAGAAGCTCTTCCGCCTCCAGTAGAATCGCTTCCAGCCTTGATGAAGCTATACGCACGGTTTCCGTAAGAGTTGGCTTTTCCGCCGCCAGCGGCACCTGGCGCTCGGCTTGCGGCGTCTCCGGCTGCCTGGCCGGGAACGGCGCACCCTTTAAGGCGCTTGCGAGTAGTTTGACCGTTTCTAATACCCTGGCCTTTTCTTCGGATGTTAGCTCTCCTTCAATGGCGGGCAGGAGCACGCTCAGGTTGTCCACCGCCAGGTGCAGTATATCCATTAGCTCCGTTGACAGGGCAAGCTCCTGGCGTTTCAAAGCGGCAAAGATGCTTTCCAGGGACTGGCATAGCCCTTCAATCTCAGCGATATTGACGGAGCGCGCTGCCCCTTTCAGGCTGTGCGCTTCCCGGAAGACAGTTTCGATAAGCTCGGCCTGTTTTTCCGGGGTAGGTGCCTTCTCCAGCCCAATCAGCCCGGCAGACATGTTCTTCACATGCTCCGCCGCCTCAAGCTTAAAGGTGGCCAGCAGCCGTTTCAGGAAACCGTTTTCTTTCTTGGCCATATTCAGGTTACCACATTATCAGCATTGCTCTAATGCGAAAACACTAGATAACCAACGTATGGTTGTCATTGTTATTCCAACAGCGTCTTGAGCTTCTGGGCCAGGTCATGCAGGTTCTGGGCTGCCGACTCAGCCTGCCGGGTGCTGGCCGCGTTCTGTGTGCTGGTCTGCTTGATATTCTCCATCGCCGCCGCTATCTGGTCCATGCCCACCGTCTGCTGCTGGCTGGAGGACGTTATCTGCATAGCGGCCTGTGCGGCCTCACTAATGCTGTCCGCCAGTACCCGTATAGTCTCTTCGGCGACTGATGATTGCCCCATGCTGGCCTCAACAGCCTTGCTGCCCTGCTCTGTCGCCATGACCGCGGCACTGGTCCCCTTCTGTATATCACCGAGAATGGTCCGCACGCGAGCGGTGGCCTGCTTTGATTGCTCTGCCATGCTCTTGATTTCCTGTGCCACCACCGCAAACCCTCTGCCCTGCTCTCCGGCTTTGGCGGCTTCGATAGCGGCATTGACGGCCAGGAGGTTGGACTGGTCAGCAATATCATTTACCGTGGCGATTATCTCGCCAATAGCCTGGCCCTGCTCACTCAAGCGGACAATGCTCTCGGCGATTGATTCCACCCGCTCTCCAATATGCCGCATGCCTTCAATCAGGTCACCAACGGCTTTCTTACCACTCTGAGCTGTCTTGACGGTTTTCTGGGAGTTTTCCGAAACATGCCCGGCTTTCTGAGCGGCCACCTGCGCCGTTTGCCTGACTTCCTCCACCGTTGTGGTTGTCTGGCTGACGGCCGTGGCGGTTTCGGTAGCGCCCGCAGCAACCTGTGTTGTGGCGGCCAGGATTTCACTCGCCGAGGCAGAGAGGACATTGACGGCTTCCTGTACCTCTTTCAGCACCCTGGTCAGTTCCGCAGTGCGTTGCTGGACTGTTTCCTCGAGGTGCTCACGGTGCTTCTTTAGCTCCTCTTCTATCTTTTTGCGTTCCGTGATGTCACGGGCGGCCGCAAAAACGCCGAGGACTTTGCCCGTTACATCTTTATAGACAGAGGCGTTATACAAAACATCGGTGAGCTTGCCGTCCTTGTGGCGGATGGTCAAGGGATAGTCCGTGATAAAGCCTTCCGCCAGCACTCGCTGATAGCCCGCTTGCGCCTTATCGGGCTCGGTGAAGTAGTTGGCGAAATCGGTGCCGATGAGCTTTTCACGGGCGACTCCGGTGACCTTGATGGTGGCTTCATTGACATCGGTAACCTTACCGTCCGGGCTGATGGTGACCAATGGGTCAAGGGAGGCCTCAATGAGGCTGCGAGCATACTGGGAAGCCTGCTTCTGGGCGGTGATGTCGCGGGCAGCAGCGAATACCCCTTGGACTTCTCCCACCTCATTCTTATAAACACTGGCATTGTACAAAACGTCAATAGTCTGGCCTGAGGTATGCCGAATCGTTAGCGGGTAGTCCTTCACAAGCCCCTGGGAGAATACCTGTTGGTAGCCTTGCCTGGCTTTTTGAGGTTCGGTGAAGTAATCAGAGAAATCGGTGCCGATGAGCTTTTCGCGAGCGACTCCGGTGACCTTGATGGTGGCTTCATTGACATCGGTAACCTTACCGTCCGGGCTGATGGTAACCAGCGGGTCAAGGCTGGCTTCAATCAAATTGCGGGCGTATAGCGAAGTTACTCGTAGCTGCCCTTCCAGTTTCTTGCGCTCGACGATGTCACGGGCAATTGTGGATGCGCCAACAATCCTGCCGGAAAAGTCCTTGATTGGTGAAACGGCCAAAGACACATCAATTCGCTTGCCATCCTTGCCGACGCGGACCGTCTCAAAGTGTTTAACGGTCTCTCCACGTCCGATTCTTTCCAGTAGTTGTGGCACCTCGTCTGGGTGGTCAGGCGGAACCAGAAGCGAAATGGACTTGCCGATGACTTCGCCGGCGGCATAACCATAGAGCCTCTGCGCACCCTGGTTCCAGCTAGTGATGGTGCCATCCAGGGTCTTACCTATGATAGCATCGTCTGAGGATTCTACTATGGCAGCGAGGCGCGCACTCATCCCCTCTGCCTGCCTGTCCCTTTTTGTTCCTAAAGTTAGCTTCATACGTCTAGCCTCCTTTGCTGTTCCTGTGAAGTGAGCAAATTTGCTCTCATATTTCGACTTCTTCATGCACAATAAGGCTCTTATCAGAGAAGAGCTTCCCCATATCCAGGACCGCTACCTGGTCGCCGGTAATGCCCCTGAGATACCTTTCGCGGATACCAGTTAGTGTGGGTAGCGGAGATTGTATGTCTTCGAGCGCGATGGGGCGCATGCCGACAACCGCATCGGCATGCATGCCAAACTCCATCCCGTTAGCTTGTAGAACAATAATCTTGTCGAGCTCGGTAAGCCCCTTTTCCGGCAGGTCAAAGAGTTTCTTAATATCTATGACGGATAGAATCTTGCCTCTCACACTGGTTATGCCGAGAACAAAGGCGGGTGTGCCTGGGATGGAGACCAGCTCCCTTAGCGGGTAAACCTCCCGGACATAGGACGCTTCAACGGCGTACCTTTCCCCGGCCAGCAGGAACTCAATCACCTCAAGGCGTTCCCCGGGCATGCCCTCTTTTTCGGTCTCACGGGCCAGGGACCTGGCACGTGACCTGAGTATTTCCCTTTTCGCTTCAGGGCTGGAAACGCCGCCCTGCGTCAGGGCTACCGCTGCGGCCTCCATGCGCCGGTGCACTGCAGCCCAGTTAATTGACTTCCTCTTCGCGTTGCCGTTAACCTCGGCTTCTGCCATGCCGTTCCTCCACACCGATTGTTGAGCGAATGATTTCGGTCAGCCTCCCGGCAGTTATGCCGGCTTCGGGAAGCCAGTCCTCTGTCTGGCGCTTGTTCAAGAGCGAAAGGGCATTCTCGAAATGCTTGTGCGCCTCCTTCGCTTTACCCTGATGCCGGACCAGTGTGCCTAAAGCAAAGTGGGCTGGCACCAAATCCGGGTCCAGGAAAAGGGCGTGCTTCAGTGATACCACCGCTTCCCTGACCTGCCCTCTTTCTTGCAGGATGGTAGCCAGAAGATAGTGAGTGCCAGGGTTTAGCTTGTCCACGCTGATAGCATTCTGACACCAGACCAGGGCCTGGGGCAGTTTTCCCCGGTTGGCGTAGATTCGGGCGAGCAGGGTCATCGCTTCCGCGTTGGCCTGGTTTGCTGACAGCAGTCCCGTGATTGCCCTCTCCGCTTCCACATAGCAGCCAGCATGGAACAAAGCCAATGCCTCCTCGTATTTGGCGGGCTCTGCCAGGATGACCTCTGATGCCTCTGGCTGGGCGGCAACCGATAAGTCTGGTCCATTATCATCATAGCGGAGTGATTCAGTTAAAACAGGGGCGGTGACCGATGGCAGGTCGCAAGGTTCAGTCCACGGGAGCAAGGCCGCTTCCGTCTCAGGCTTCTCGCTCTTCTTCTGGTAAAGGGTGATGCCCGTGTGATTAGTCCCGGCTAGCTGCGGGTGCCTGACGATGGATACCTCACCGGGACTGACAATCAGCCAGCCACCATCGGTGAGGCAGTGGCAATAGCCCTGGACAACCCTTTTCGCCTGCTCCGAAACAAAATACATCAGCACATTGCGGCAGAAGATTACGTCCATGGCGTTTGTGCCGTTGAGGAGCGAGGGATAGGGGTCTTCGACCAGATTGTGGTAGCCGAAAGTGACCATCTTCTTGATATCAGGGAGAACTTCGTAGCGGCCGTCCTTTGTCTTCCCGAAATAGCCGTCTTTCAACCATCGGGGACAATCACGGAATGACCAATCCCCGTAAATGCCCGCCTGTGCCTTCTTCAGAGCACGGGGGTTAATATCCGTGGCCAGGACGGTGATATGCCAGCGCGGCAGGTCAGGCAGCATTTTATTAAGGAGTATGGCGATGGAGTAAGGCTCTTCACCGGTGGCGCAGCCGGCGCTCCAGATTCTGAGGCAGCGGTCTCCGCCCCGGCGCTGGCGGAGCAAATCCGGCAGGATGTCCTTTTCCAGGGCCTCGAAAGCCCTCGCCTCGCGGAAGAAATACGTCTCCCCGATAGTGAGATAGCTGGCCAGGACCTCAATCTGTTTTTTGGAAAGTTGCGCCGAGACAAGCCACTGGATACATGACGCCACGTCTTTATGCCCGAACTCCCGGGCGGCCAGACTCACTCCCCGTTTCAGGTCGTCCCAGCGCTCCTTCGGAAAGCTCAGGCCCATCCGGGCAGCCACCAAGTCGTTGAGTTGTGCCCAAACCGCTTCAAGCATACTAACCGTCACAGACTGTTGGATTCTCCAAGGCAACGTCAAGGGTTTGCTCCTCCTCCAGGGAGAGGAACCTGTCAAGGTCGTGAATAAGAACAACGCCATCATCCAGCTTCATGACGCCCGCAACATAGTCAATATTGGGCAGGATTCTGTCCCCGGCGATGATTTTCCCTTCCGGACTCTCGATGACTCCCGTGACCGCGTCCGCCACCAGGATGACCTCTCGTCTGACAGTGCATGCCAGGATTAGCTGATCGCTCAGGGCGATTTCCCGCTCCGGCAGGCGGAACCGTTTGCGTATATTGATGACGGGGACAATCTCCCCCTGGACATTCACTATGCCGAGGACAATATCCGGCGCCTTCGGCAGCGGCGTAATGGCCACGGCGCGCGTGACCCTTGCCACGCTGGCAAGGCGGAGGGCATACCTTTGTTCGTCAAGGGTAAAGACAAGTAGCTGGCCGTTCATAGGTTCACTTCCCGTGCAGATTTCTGCTCCTTTTTTCACTCAACAGTTTCGCTTTCCTTTTTCGTCAGCCACCGGTCAATGGCGTCTTTGCGGAAGCGGAATTGCCGCCCTATTTTGCTCACCGGAATTTTCTTATCCCTGACCAGGCGATAAACGCTGGCTTTCGAAATGCGCAAGTATTCGGCCACCTCCTCAACGGTCATTAGGTCCGATCGGCTCTTGTTTGCAGTATTCACATATCCTATTCTCTTTACAGCTCTACACTGCTCAAGTTCTTCCTACTGCAATCGGACTTTCAATATATAACACTGGTGCACATTTTGTCAATACGCACCCGATTACTGCCATTGAGACAATCATGAGACTTCAGATAGACAGGAAAACAATGCGTAGAGAGCCACAGGCAAGCCTGTGGCTCTTCAACAATAAAGCTTTGCCTGACGCCTTCGAGCGAGTCATCATTCACCCACGTGCAAGCACGTGGAACTCTGCCCTTCGGGTCCTTCAGAAAAATCGAACTATAGTTCTATCATGAGCGTCCCGCGAAACGGCTTTCCAGATACGGTATTGGGCGTCAAAGAAGTAACATTACCCCGGTTATTGCAGCTTTTATAGCTGTGGGGCAATGATAGACGGTCGTTTGACGGCATTAATTACCCCATAGCACGCAAAGCTATGAGTATCCTGCTACCGAGCGACCCTATCCTCTTTGTCCCAGTGCTGGTAGGACCCTCTTCATGGGCTTTAGTGCTTGCCCACGTGAGGTGGAGTGAACTGGTGATACTCCGCCTGTATCCTGTTGATGCGCTCCTGGGGCCAGGCCGGGTCCCAGCTCAGGCCCAGGTCATCATCCACAAGTAAGACGATAACCTGTATTTCCACGCCCACCGGATTGCCTTCAAGCACCAGGGTCGTGTTGCAGGCCCGATGTCCGGCATCACAGCTTGTCTCCGGCTCAACGCATTTGCCGACGGGGACACACGAGGCCGGATAGCCGATATACTTGCAATGGAAGGGCGTTATGACATTCTTTATGCGGTGGAATGCCCCGTCGATGTCCTGCACAATCTTGTTCTTGCCCGCCACAATAATTGAGCGCATCGGCCCGAAGGCCATCCCGGTAACCCGGTTGCTCCCGCCATCCGTGCAGACGATGATGCCGTCCCTGGTAACGGCATTGGCAGCGGCGAGAAACACATCACAGCCCTGGGATGTCTGCTTCATCACCCGGACGGGCAACCGCTGCGGGTTCTCTCTCAGGATTTTGGGGAGAGCGTAGGGATTGAGGACACGGTTCCCCAAATCCATCAGGTCCTGTATGACACCGAGTGACCTGATGCTAACAGAATCGCCGATGCCCACTATCCAGTGCTCAGGGACAAGCTCAACTATCGTTTTGCGAGCGGCCTCTCTGTTCTCCGCATACCTGGCATCAAAGCCCCGGCGTTTCAGCGCTTCCAGAGTTACCTTCATGGTTTCATCCATCCGTCTTACGTTCCTTTCTGAAATTTATGGATACCATTGTTATCTCATGGTGAAAGTAGTGTAGTCAAGTGCTCGCCAGTTGTCAAGCCTTTCCAGGCTATTGTATAATAGGTGCTGCCCGCTACTGAGGGACAGGAATGTCATTGCCCGAAATAACCGGACACCAATCGGCAGCCTCGGTCGGCAGCAAGACCGGGGCTTTTTCATTGCCCACTTCGGCAACGTTATCCATTGCAGAGTTGAAAGCTACCGCCAAAAAGATACGTCGCCACATCATTACCATGATTGGCAAGGCGGGCAGTGGTCACCCTGGCGGCTCTCTTTCCGCCGTCGAGATTGTCACGGCCCTTTATTTCCGGGTGCTCCGCCATCGCGTGGCTGACCCCTGCTGGCCAGCGCGGGACCGCTTCATTCTGAGCAAGGGACACGCTGCCCCGCTGCTCTATGCCGTGCTTGCCGAGTGTGGCTATATTCCGCTCGCCGACCTATCCTCATTGCGGCAACTGGACAGCCGCCTGCAGGGCCATACCGATTGCCTCTTGGTCCCCGGCATAGAGATGTCCGCCGGCGCCCTGGGGCAGGGGCTTTCCTTCGGCATCGGCGTCAGCCTGGCCGGCCGTCTCAACTCACTCGATTATCGGGTCTATGTCCTGCTGGGCGATGGCGAGTGCGATGAAGGCCAGGTCTGGGAAGCCGCTATGGCTACCGCCCATTTCAAGCTGGACAACCTGACCGTCATTGTGGACAACAACGGGATACAGCTCGATGGCTGGAACCGCGATATTATGAACCTGGAGCCCTTTGCCCGGAAATGGGACAGCTTCGGCTGGCACGTCATCGAGGTTGACGGGCATGACTTTGCCCAGCTTATTGATGCCTTTGGCAGGGCCAGGCAGGTAAAGGGACAGCCCACGGTTGTCATCGCCCATACTGTTAAGGGTAAAGGGGTCAGCTTCATGGAGAACAACGTGGACTACCATGGCAAAGCACCCAGCGCAGCGGAAATGGAAAAAGCCCTGAAGGAGCTGGCTTGAGCGTATCACTGGACATGGCGCCGCGCGAGGCCTACGGCCGGGCGCTGGTTGAGATGGGCCGGGAGGACCGCGATATCGTGGTGCTGGATGCCGATCTCTCTCGCTCAACCATGACCCACTTCTTCGCCCGCGAGTTTCCGGAGCGTTTTTTCGATTGCGGTATCGCCGAGCAGAACATGGTGGGCATTGCCGCCGGGCTGGCGGCTTCAGGGAAAATTCCCTTTGCCAGCACCTTCGCTGTTTTTGCCCCGGGCCGGTGCTTCGACCAAGTCCGCATGTCGGTGGCACAACCAAAGCTCAATGTTAAGCTGGTGACCACCCACGGCGGTATTACGGTTGGCGAGGACGGCATCTCGCACCAGTCAATCGAAGACCTGGCCCTTATCTGCTCCCTGCCCGGCTTCACCGTTATTGTGCCTGCTGACGCCATTGAGACGGTGCAGGCCATAAGAGTGGCGGCGGCCACCCGTGGTCCCTTCTATATCCGGCTGGGGCGCCCCAAGACGCCGCTGGTCTATACGGAAGGCTACTGCTTCAACCCGGGCAAAGCCGTGGTCATGAGGCCAGGCAAAGACGTGACCGTCATTGCTATCGGCATCATGGTAGCGGAAGCACTGGCAGCGGCCAAAGTCATGAACGAGGAAGGCATTGATTGCCGCGTGCTGAACATGCCCACCCTCAAGCCTATTGACGAGGCGACCATCCTCAAAGCCGCTACCGAGACGGGCGGTATTGTCATCGCCGAGGAGCACCTGGAGCACGGTGGGCTGGGCAGCGCCGTCGCCCGGGTCGTAGGCAAACATCACCCGGTGCCTTTGGCCTTCGTGGCTATCCAGGACACCTATGCCCAATCGGGCAAGCCGGCGGAGCTTCTCAAGAGGTATGGCCTTACGGCGGAGGACATCCAGCAAGCGGTACGCGCCGTGATCAAGAGAAAGCAGCAATAAGGTGACCGGCCACACGGATTTGCTTGCGCTAATCAACCGCTGCGGCTAAGGGGTGTTTTTCAGGTATTGCACCAGGGCTGCTATTTCGTCGGCTGTCAGCTGAGTACCCCAGGCTGGCATGTTCCCCTTACCGTTGGTGACAGTGTTGACCAAGCTGGCATCACTCTTGCCGGCGAGGGCCGCTTGCGTCAGGGCTGGACCGAACCCACCCTGGCGATTGGCCCCGTGGCAGACAGCGCAGTTCGTCGCAAATAGCTGGGCAGCGTTGGACGTCGTCTGAGTTGGACTCGGTGAAGCGGCCGCGGAGCTATGGGTACGGGTGTGGCACGTCCCACAAAAATTATGGTCAGCCGTGGGCACCTTAATATACCGGGCATCGTTAGGTGTGACTGCATGGCAGTCACCGCAGGCGATACCGCCCGCACCACCTGGTTTATGATGGGCTATCTGCACCGTGATGGTACCGGCGGGATTCGTGACATTGACCGGTGGTGTAGCATGGCAATCTGAGCAGTTGGTGAAGGGTATGGCGGTAACATGGCACGACTCGCAGGCTGATTTGGCTCCGGTGGCCGCGTGGGCAAACCGGGCGGCCTGCGGATGGTCAATTGGCCCGGGCAGGTTGAGCCACCACCAGCCCACCGCCCCTCCCCCCACCACTACTGCAAAAGAGACAATCCCTATCAGGCGCCCTTTCTTCCCCATAGCCCCTCCCGTTTACCTGTAAGAACGTTTTTCATCATACATGCTACGAAAATCGCTAATGCCTTTGCTGTATTCAGTCGTCGTGGCAGTCTTTGCAGGATGGGTCCACCCTCTGTGTTTTGTGACAGGTGTTGAAGCAATAATCATGACCGGTCGTCTGTGAAATCAGGGCGGGGCGCACCGCGTAGCGGACATCACCCACGACACCAGCATGGCACCCGGAGTTCTGGCAGTCCTGGTACCATTTCTCCGGAGACCTGCGGTGGTGTTTCTTGAAGTCTATGCCGGCCGGCGTAATCCTGGTCGGCGGTGAAGGGTGACAGCCGGTGCAGAAGGGAGCAGTGATGGGTGTCACATGACAGCTGGCGCAGCCCGTTGTATTAACCGCCGCGTGAACAACCCTGACCTGGGCCGAGTCTCGGGACGGGAATGGCAGACTAGCCCACCACCAGGCTGCCCCGGCTAGCGCCAGAGCGCCAACAACCACTGCCATAGCCAGCCACCCCCATCCCTTCATTGCTTATAATAACGCTACATGTTCTTCAGTTGTTACACTATACTACGAGTATGGCACCGACCACCATGGCAATCGTCCCCAGGATAACGGCCAAGTTCAGGATCTCTATCTTCCGATTGATGAGAAAAGAAAAAAGCAACACAAACACCGGTGAAATAGACAGGGGTGGTGTGACCACGCTGGCCGGTGCCATGCTCAGGGCTATGTAGCGCACCAGGTGGGCCGTTACGATAGACAGTCCGGACAGGACAAAGAAGACGGCGGCACGGCCCTTCATGCCGAAGAGGGAAGCCCGCTTGTCCGGTCTTCTCAAGTTGAAGGCCAGGACAATAGTAGCTGCTGCGTGCGAAACGAAAGCCCCGGCGATAGGTGCACCGACCCCACTGGTGCCACTGAGTCCCATCTTCACCATGATAGGCGTTAAGCCCCACAGTGTGCCGGCGCCGGCCGCGCAGAGAATGGCCGTGCGTGAGACGCCGGGGAAAAGCCTACCGCCTTTTTGGAAGGTCTCGCGTGTCACGCCTACTCCCATCAGCCCGAAGGTGACCAGCAAGGTGCCGATAAGTATACGCCAGGTAAAGGTCTCTCTGAGCACCGAGATAGCAATAATGGCCGTCACCAGCGGGCTGATACCGAGGATTATGTTGGTCAGGTTGGCGCCAATAAGCTTCATGGCGCGGTAGTTGAGGGAACGGCCCAGGACGTAATGGACAATCCCGGCACCGGCCAGCCACAGGTAGTTTTGCCAGGAGAAGCTAAAGAGGCTGCCCACCTGGCCTATTACGGCGAGAATAGCCAAGTAGTACGGGAGACCCACGGGGACGCTGAGCATGATGCCGATAGTCGCATCAGCCACATAAACGAGTCCCCGCCGGGCCACAACGTTAGCTATAGCAAAGCAAACGGAACCCAGAACGGATATCGTCCAGACAAACATCAGTGTGACTCCTGTGCCGCGCTATTTAAGGTGAGCCATCGCAAATATACGACCTTGCCTGACTGTCCCGATGACCGCGGTAGCTCCTTTCATGCCGAAAGGAATCCACCATCAACCGGAATCGAAGCCCCGTGGACATAGGTGGCCAAATCGCTGGCCAGCACCAGGGCCATACGGGCCACCTCATCGGGCTGGCCGCCCCGGCCCATGGGCAGCCGCCGCAGCAGGTCCCGGCCGGTGCGGAGACCAGCCCCGGCAGCATCTCTGGCGGCGTCTCTTGTCCCCTCGGTAGCAATCCCGCCAGGCACCAGGACATTCACGCGAAAGCCGTCTTTGCCATACTCTTTGGCCAGACTCCTGGTCAGGGCAATTACCCCAGCCTTGCTGACACTGTAGGGCACCATGTCCGGGGCGAAGGGCAGGATAGCCTCTATGGAGCCGATATTGATAATCACGCCGCCCCGCCCCTTCCGCCGCCTTATCATCTGCTGGCACATCCGGAAAACACAATTAAGGTTAATATCCATGATCCTTTGCAGAAAGGCATCATCTACCTCGAGGAAATTCTGGAAAGGGTAGATGCCGGCGTTGTTGACCAGGATATCCGGCTCCTTTCCTGACAGAGTATCCCAAAGAGCCTCAATGGATTCCCTCTGGCACAGGTCTAGCTGGTGCAGGTTGACTTTGGTATCCGGCGGCAGCTCCGCTCTGGTCCTCTGCAGGCCTTCCAGATTTATGTCCACCAGGTCCAGGGTTGACCCAGCCTCGGCGAAGCGGTAGGCGATAGCTTTACCAATGCCAGCGGCGGCACCGGTTATCAGTGAGCGTTTCCCCTTGAGGGAAACAAGCTCCGCCAAAGGTGGCAGCTCCATAAGTACCTCCTCGAAGAGTCTTGCCAGTGCTTAGTTGTGACAATAAGCAAAGTCGATACTGCTCACCTCAGTGACATCGCCGAAACAGAACTAAGGCAATGGCGCAAAATAAGCTCGGACGCCATCGCCGTGAGTCCGCAACTCCAAGACGCTACGTGCGTGATAACTTGAGGTAAAGCTCCTATGAGTCAGCCGCAGCTTATGCTGGCTTATCAGGACTGGTGCCGGCCAAACGTGCTTTGCGTTGCGCCAGCCGGGCCTCAGCCTGTGCCAGGACTACGTCCTGCTGCACCTGACTACTCATTTCGCCCATGGCACGCTCGAATTTGGCATCAGCCACATCCGACCGGCGCTGAATGCGGTCAGCCACGGCATCCACTGAGACATCGCCGCCGGCGGAGGCAAGGCGGCCCGCCTGGCGCATGGCTTCCACAGCAGCCTCTTTAGCTTTGGCGGCCCGGTCCATGGCTTCCAGTCGCCGCAGCTGCTCCACCATGTTCTGATATCTGGTGCGCAGGGCTGATACGGCTTCGCTGAGGGCTTGTGCCGTCTTCTGCCCGGCTGCTATTTCCTCATCTTTAGTGCTGGCACGCTGCTCAAGACCAATCAGTCTGGCTTCCAACGGTTTTGCCAGGTAGTCATTGGCCGGGTTATTGTCGCTGATAATGAAGTCGATGTTCTGGTTTAGCTCCTTAATCTGAGACCGGAGCTGGTCCGCATCACGCTGGACAGTCCGCACATGGCCCGCAGCCGTGGCCGCGGCGTCCTCCAGGTCCTCGAGGGCATTTTCCATGTCCCGCACATACTGCTTCACAGCGCCTATGGAGTTCATATCAATGACCTTGTCCAGCAATGCATGCGCCGTGCTCAGTGCGGCAACGCGTGCCTTTTGAAATAGTCCTGCCATCTTGGTGCTCCTTTCCCTTTTTCTTATTGACCACCGAGAACTCTTCGGCAGTCTATATAACTACCTGGTTCGGATAATTCCGTTACCAGCCTGTGGAACCGCCACCTCTGCCCCCGCCAACTCTAAACCCGCCTGCCCTTCCGGAGCCCCAGCTAGTCGAGCCACCTCCGGAGCCAAAAGGACTACTCCGCCGCGAACCCCAGGATGGACCGCCCCCGCCTCTCGGACCAGTATGAGTAGAAATGATAATTGGTGGCATTGGTGGCGGATGCCATTCCCGTGACCTGGCCACACTAGACCGGGCCAGTTTATAGGCGCTGTTAGCGGCACCCTCCGCTTTCTCGGCAAAGGAAATCCGGGTATCGAGGTCAGTAGCAGTTTCAGCTTGCTGCAAAGCGGCGTGGGCGTCCGTCAAGTAGCTTCTGGCTTCAGCGCCCACATCCCTGCCATGGTCTTCCAAATACTCTTTGGCCCGCGATACCGCAGTGCGAGCATCCCGAAGGGCGCCGGCAGCCCTGGCACGCAGTCGTTCGGCAGCCTCGTGTTCATTGCGTGCCTGGGCCAGGACCCTGTCGGCTGACTCGTTAGCTTCCCGGGCAAGCTTGCATACCTCTAAGTAGTCCGGTTTCTCCTTCCTGAGCTCGTCATTTGAGATTCGGAGTTTCCTCTCCGCTTCACGGAGGTCGTCTTCCAGGCTCTCACGGATGTCTTCGTCATAGCTATTGATGTATGCCCACGCTTTTGCAATATCGGCCTGCGCCGCGGCGATCTCAATCGGAGCATCTCGCCGTGCTGCTGCCAGGCTTACTTCCAGCGCCGATATAGACCTCATAAACGATTCGGCCTCATCTAGCCAAGCGTTGGCTTCTTGTGTCAACTGGAGAGCTTTATGCCACTCCTGCTGCTCCACGCTTGCGGTCGCACGGGCGGCATCCTGCGCTTCCAGGACCCAATCTACCCGGTTCTCAGCTTCTGTGCCATTACCGCGGATTGAGTCCCAAGAGGGCTCAGCATAAGTGCTGCTTATCCTTTCGAAGACCTGCCTGCCCTTGCTGATGGCCTCTTCGACCTGCGGAATGCGCGCAGTAAGGGCGGAGATTGCCCCTTCAGCTTCTTGTTTTTTGCGGGGAAGCTCATCAGCGGCCTGGGCCGCCTGTGATGCCAGATTACTGGCTTCGCCAGCGCGCTGCACCGCTGGCAGGAATTGCTTCTTTTGCGACAAGGCGAGCGCCTCTTCCAGCGACTTACGTGCCTTTGCCAGAATCGCGGCGGGGTAGGTGGTCTTAAAACCAGCCTTCTGTGCCACCTCGATTTTTTGTAAAGCCACATCCACAGCGGCATCCACTTCAGCTGTTCTGGCGCTAAATCCATCAACAGCCTGCTGCAATGTGACTATTTGCGTCTCCACCTGACCAATAGTCTCACTTGCTTCGCGGAGAATGCTGAGGACCTTCTGGTATTCCTGTTCAATTACTTTAAGCTGGGCTTCGCCAAGCCTGGGGCTTTCGGGATCCCCGGCACTATGGCCAAGCTCACCATAGATCTGGGCACCCTGGTCCCCCAGCTTCTTAGCCTTACCAAGACCCTCGAAAAGCGGCGCGGTGTCTTCTTTCGATACCTTGTCCGCCATGGCATTGACTTTTATCTCCAGCATCGGCAGCGCTTCGACTACGCTGTTGACTCTTGAAGCGGCACCTTGCTTGGCCAGGCGCGCCTTCTGCCGGGCAGCCAATCGCCTTTCTGTGGCTTTCCGATAGCTTCTCAGGAGGAGAAGTCCCGCGAGCGAGCCAAAGATGACGACTACCGCTAATAGTACAATCCACCATGACGACTGTCCGCTAGGCGCCTGGCCGGCCGGCGCCTGAGATGTAGCTTGGCCTTTGAGCTGCCGCTCCAGAAGCTCCTGTATCTCGCCGAGTCCGGCGATAAAGCCGCCAGCGAAATCGCCCTGGCGAAAACGAGGGTTCATGATTTCTGTTTGGATACGTGTCCAGTGCTCGCCAAGAGCGCCCTCCCAGAGGCTACCGTAATATAATCCGGTCTTTTGCTCTTCCAGAGAAATGATGAGGACAATCAGGTTGTTCTTCCGGGTCCCGTCCGGGGCTGTCCAAGAGGGACAGTGCTGTTCAAGCTCATACTCATATCTGTCCAGATTACCCGCTGCCCCAAAAGTCTTTATAGTTCTCACCCGAATATCCGCGCCGAGGTTTTCCAGCCTCTTGGTTGCTGCTTCCACCTCCCCGATTCGGTTTTTGAAAACATCCGCTTCATCGGCAACAAGCTGGTCACACGGGGCCTGCGCGGTCACGACAGAGGGAGCAAGAAAGCCGAGTGTAAGGACAGCTGCCAATACAAAAACAGCGATGTTTTTTTTCATAGGTAGCCCTGAAGACCGGAAACAGTCGGGTTACACGGTCACATCTAACAGCGCGCCCGTTTAGGCGCTGTTGAAGGACTCTGGGCATATACTAACCCCCATTGCCGCTATAGTCAATAGCTTACCTGACCCCAAACATACACACGGGAAACGTTGCTTGGGAATCATGCCAAGACTGAATAGACGTTAAGATTGTTTGGTATAATCCGTTGCGCGGCTGGCAGGACCGGCTTGCCAGTCAAAACAATCCAGACCTAGCTCTGCCAGCTTTTTCTTTGTGGGCACGCCATCACTATCCCATCCGTTGAAGGCATAGTACTCATCGAGCATCTCTTCATACCTGGCGCGGTTTATGCCGGTGGGCCCAGGAACAGCGCGGCCAGGCGATATCCCTTCCACGAAGAACCTCTCCGGAGGCATATCGTCTTTCCGACCAAATCCTTCTCTAACATTAAACAGGCGTTCCACATTGCAGATGCGCTCGCCAGCCTTCATGAGGTCGTCGCCACTAGCATCAATGCCTGTAGCCGTCGAGAAAAGCTCAGCTAAGTCATACTCATCGAGGAGGTTGTTTTTTGCCCCATAGACACCGGTCACGCGGGTACATAGCCCCAGGCTATGCACAATCCCAGCGAAGTAGTTGGAGAGGGCGATATTTACGCCCTGGCCTTTGTAGTTCTGGGGGTCAAGGAGTGCTTTGGCGCCCGCTTCGCCTAATATTTTGACTAACCTCGGGTTATCCTTACCGTAGCCGCCCGACCCTCTCAGGTGGTCCGGACCCCTGGTGGCTGTGCTATACGCCAATTGCCAGTCCCGGCCCTCGCCTGGCCCCGGATACATG
Organism: Chloroflexota bacterium; assembly: GCA_016210585.1. Classification (GTDB taxonomy): domain Bacteria; phylum Chloroflexota; class Dehalococcoidia; order Dehalococcoidales; family JAFGLR01; genus JACQTX01. The sequence goes on along the minus strand of JACQTX010000154.1, from coordinate 9,795 downwards.
TGACTGACGTCCATGCCTTTAACCTGGACGAGGCACACCTCAGAGCCTGGGATTTGCTCCGATGCTTTCTTCGAGCCATCAGCGAGGACAGCGCCAAAACCTTCCCGGTAGGCAACCTTGGGTAACAGCTTCATGACAGCCTCAATATTACCCCAGCTCAGGTCAAGCCCGTCGGTATCCTCCAAGCTCAGCAGTCCCCTTTGCCATGCTTCCATGGCGAAGGAGATTACGGCACCACAGAGATGAGTATCCAGCCCGAGCTCATCACATACCGTAGTGGCCTTTAGCGCAAACTCCATGTTGTCAATGCCGAGTCTGACAGTGAAGGGATAGATGGTGCCGTACTGCTGGTTACTGCCAAAGGTGGCGTAGGAACCCTCTTTCACCCGGAAATATGAGGAGCACCGTATCGGACAAGCGAAGCAGGTCAGCGGCTTGACCGCGTAGTGCTTTTCATATACCTCAGCGGTAAGCTTCTGCCAACCTTCAAAGTAACCGGCCTGCATATTCCGCGCCGGCATACAGCCGTTGTTGGCGCTGATGCGCATCCAGTTCAGGCTGCCGCCTTCTCTCATCATCTTGAAGAATGGCGAGGCGGACACTTTGCGGTGGGCCCGCTTTACGGCGTTATAGAAGTCTGCCGGCCGCGCGACCTTCACTGGTCTTGTTGTCCCACACACCACAATCGCCTTGAGCTTCTTGGCACCGGCCACGGCGCCCATACCGCCCTTGCCGCCGGCCCTGGTATTGCAGAATACCTTGGTGACGAGTGACAGATTCTCACCTGCCGGGCCAATGGCCAAGTAGGAAATTTCCTGGCCTCCCAGGTCCTTGACCAGCAGGTCACGTGTCTCGCTGAGCGTCTTCCCCCAGAGATGCGTGGCATCTTTCAGGGCAACGTGGTCACCGTCAATCAACAGATATACTGGCTTCGGTGACTGTCCGTAGAAGATAACCTGGTCATAGCCGGCAAACTTGAGGCCCGCGGCGAAATCGCCACCACCGTTTCCATCCCCAAATCCCATAGTTATCGGAGATTTGGCACTGACCGTCCATCTTGCCGATGCCGGGGCGAAAGTGCCAGACAGCGTGCCAGTGGCCACCGCCAATACACTGTCCGGGCCCAATGGGTTAGCATGGGGCGGCATTTCCTCAAGAAGGACTCGAGAGTTGAGACCTCGCCCGCCCAGATAGCGTAATCCCAGCTCCTCCGAGACTGCTTCTTTGACAATTTTGCCCTCAGTGAGATAAACCCTCAGCCGTTGTCCTGCCCACCCGTGCATCTTTCCCCCTTTGTCAAAACTTGCTGCTGGCGACTTCCCGCAGTCCGCCTCTCTGGACTAACTGTGGACGCAACCGTGGGAAATGAGCGCACGACCGTCCATCAGTTGCTAGAAATCTCCACACTATCCTTCCGCGCGAGGAGCACAGCTTCGAGCCGGCTGTGGACTTGCAGCTTCTGCATGATATTCCGCATGTGCACTTTCACAGTCTGCTCGCTTATGAACAGGCTGGCGGCAATCTCCCTGTTCTTCGCCCCCCGCCGGACAAGCTGAAGTATCTCCCGTTCACGGCTGGTGAGACTGTGCATCAGAAGGGCCAGCTGGTCACCTCTGGCAAGGTCTGGTGTGGACGCTTGCAGCCGTCTTGAGGCTACTGAGCCGAACATAACTGATGCTCCCCTAACGAACAGCTTGATAGCTACAACAAGGTCGGCTACGGCGATGTCTTTCGATATGCAGCCAGCGGTACCACACTTGGCAGCCAGGAGCAGTTCGCTGTCATTATCGGGGTCAATTAGAATGAGTAATTTGCTGCCGGTCGCTTCCAGAATCCTTGATACATCCAGTCTGGTGCTCCTGAAGACTTCCGCGTCCAGCAACACAACGTCTGGCGATGCTTTGTTGACCGCAGTCCCCAGGTCAGTATCGCACCCGCAGACGCCAACCACCTCCATTCCGGCCTGGTCAGCCACCAATCTTGCCAGCCCTTCGCGGAAAATCTGAGTTTTACATGCCAGCAGAAGCCTGATTCTCTCACCCACGAAGTACCTCTCCATCCACTCATAGCTCTCGCAATAAGGGTAAGAATACGCCACTGGCGCCGCGTCTCAGGGGCGACTATCGTGAATGAGCCTATAATAAACCGTGTTACGACTTTTGTCAATAGTGGTAGCACCATTGGGTTACTCCATCGCATTAGACCTGAAGAACAAAAATACTGTCAGTGAGGTAGTTACGACTGGAGAAAAGAAAGGTATACTAGTGCCACGCATAAGCAGTCCTGCCGACCTGCTGGTATAAGAGATGGACATGGGGAGAAAGGAGTGAGCTTTGGCGAAGACTCATATCTTGCATTACATCAATCAGTTTTTCGCTGGTAAAGGCGGTGAGGATAAGGCCGATTTACCCGTAGGTTCCAGCAAAGGAGTGCTGGGTCCCGGCAAACGTCTCCAGGAGCTGCTCGGTGACTCTGCCGAGATTGTGGCTACCGCATATTGCGGCGATAACCATTTCGCCGGGCATCGCGATGAGGTACTGGCTACAATTGCTGAGCTTGCCAGGAGCGCAGGCGCCCATATTCTGGTGGCCGGTCCTGCCTTCGGCTCTGGCAGATATGGCTTTGCCTGTGTCGAGGTCTGCCACATGGCAGCGACTTCGCTGGACTTGGACTGTATTACCGGGATGCATGGCGAAAATCCGGCGATAAGCCTCTATAAACAATACCGGGACAGAAGGGTTTTCGCTCTGCCGACGACGGAAAGCACAGCCGGCATGGGTGATGCCTTATCAAGGATAGCACAGTTCGTTTCCAAGCTGGCTGCTGGCCCAGTCATAGGGCCGGCAGGCGATGAGGGTTACATTCCCCGGGGCATTCGGGTGGATGCGGTGGCGAGCAAGAGTGGTGTAGAGAGGGCTATTGGGATGCTTCTTGACAAGCTCGCCGGACGTTCTTTTGCTACTGAGATCCCTGTGGAGAGCCTCGAAGCAATCCCGGTCGCACCACGAATCACGAACCTCAAGCGCTCTACGCTAGCGCTTATGAGCACAAGTGGCGTGGTGCCAGCGGGGAATCCGGATGGCTTTAAGCTACATAAGAACACCCATTGGCGGAAGTACCCCATCGCTAAGCTGGACTCCATGAAGGACGCCAGGTGGGACGTTATTCATGGCGGCTATAACACCACGTTCATGCAGGATAATCCTAACTTTGGCGTTCCGCTTGATGTGTGCCGAGAAGCGCAAAGGGAGGGCATGTTCGCAAATCTGTATCCTTATTGCTATGTGACACCCGGGTCCGCGGGGATATTTCAAGATATGGAGACCATCGGCAAGCAGATTGCCCTTGACATGAAAGCGGAGCGTATTGATGGCGTAATACTCGTGTCAACCTGAGGCACCTGCACGCGCAGCGGGTCTGCGATAGCGAGGGCGATTGAGGGAGCGGGCATACCGGTGGGTTTTATCACGGCAATGTCAATGTTGGCCAAGCAGCTGGGGGCCAATCGCATTGTCACCGGTACCAAGATCCCGCACCCCTGCGGTGACCCAAACCTGTCTCTCGAAGAGGACAAGGCTCTACGACGGGTGATCGTGGACTGTGCCCTCCAGTCTCTTCAAAAAGACGTCGAGAGGCCGACCGTTTTTACCCCGGATGTTGCTTTTACGTCCGGGTAGGAGTGATGAAGGACTATGAGACTGGAAATGGCGAGCTTCCCGCTCAAGGATGTTCGAATAGGCGGACAAACAACCTACCACAATGGCACCCTTGAAATCAACAAGGAAGAACTGCGGAGGCTTGTTCTGGAGGACAAGAGAGTCCTATCGGCTGACCTGGATGTGGCTTTTCCGGGGGAACAGACGAGGATCATGACCGTGCGTGATATTGTAGAGCCGCGCATAAAAGTGTCAGGCCCGGGCTGCGTGTTCCCCGGCATCATGGGACCGGTGGAGACGGTAGGGGAAGGCAGGACCCACCGATTATCTGGGTGCACCGTAATAGCTTCGGCGGAATATCGCCCGACCATCTTAGGTGGGACAGCAGCACAGGTCTCCGGGTTTGTGGATATGTGGGGGCCCGGCTCTCTGGTGACGCCCTTTGGCTCCACTATCAACATTGTCTTGATACTCAAGCTGGTTGATGGCGTGACCGAGTTGGACGCTCACAGCGCTATTCAACTGGCTGAGTTCAAGGTGGCCCATGAGTTGGCCAAGACCACAACTGACAGAGCTTCTGAGAATGTGGAGGTCTTTGAGCTGTCCGCAGCTGACCCGTCTCTGCCGCGGGTGGTCTATATCCTGGGTGCCAGGACCGCCTGGCACGAGCCTCATTCTCTCACTGCCTACTATGGGCTACCCATTCGCGAGTCTCTGCCTACCCTCATCCACCCCAATGAGTTTCTGGACGGAGCCGTAACCACAGATACACGCCGCGGAAACGGGAACTGGATAGCGACATGGGGGTGGATGAATCAGCCGGTGGTTCTCGGCTTGCTCAGAGAGCACGGGAAATCCCTGAACTTTCTGGGGGTGATACTGCAAAGAACGCGCTTTGAAACCGAGTTTGGCAAGCAGGTCAGCGCCGTATGTGCCTCGCAAATGGCAAAGCTTTTGGGGGCTAACGGTGCCGTTATCACCAGGACAGGCGCATCGGGAAACAATTTCATAGATGCTATGTTGACCGTGAAAGCGTGTGAAAGGAAAGGTGTGAAAACCGTCCTGTTGACACCGGAGTGGGGAGGTAAAGACGGGGCGGAAATGCCGCTTGTTTTTTACGTGCCAGAGGCAAATGCCATGGTATCCACAGGTAGTCAAGACCGCGAGGTGAAGGTTGGGGCACCGACCAAGGTTATCGGCGCTGCCAACCATTCCCTGAATATATTGTCCGGAAACCAGCCGGTATCCCCCTGGAGCAGTGTTACACTGGGCAACTGTGCTGAGATTACCGGTGTCCTGGACTGGTGGGGTGGCATGCGCCACACTCGAAAAGAGTATTGATTGCAAAGCCCAGCTGGGGACAAAAGCTCATGAAAAGGCTATGAATGGAACTTTCCGAATTGAAAAGCACAAGTGAATAGGAGGTTAAGCAAATGAAACGGAAACTATTGGTCTTGAACTTGGTGTTGCTACTGGTTGTAGGCCTGATGGTGGCCTGTGGTCCAGCACCGACGGTAACCGTCACAGCACCGGCCGGCCCGGCACCGACCGTGACGGTTACGGCACCTGGCGGCGCGGCCGCAACCGTAACCGTAACGGCACCGGCGGCCAGTCCAGCACCGACCCCCACGTCCACAGGGGTATATAACCTCACCTTTGCCTGGTCGCACGAGACGCCGGACGTAACGGCTATCGAAATATTCAGGCCTGGCGGTGAGTTCCAGAGAATGCTCTACGAGCGCAGCAACGGACGGATACGGGTGAAGGTGGTCGAGAAGATGTTCCCCACCAGAGACAACATAGCCGCCGTGATTCAGGGCAGGGCAGATATGGCCGATACCTCTATGCCCTACCACACCGGGGACTATCCCTTCTGGGCCTGGACTGAGACACCGGGGCTTATTGATCCTGACCCGGCGGTGGCGCCCGGAGAGGAGATGGCTGTTTATAACGACCCAAGGGCGCGCGAGCTGTTCCGCCGGGAATACCGTAAACTGGGCCTGGAACACCTGTTTTTCGGACAGTCTGGCGCTGGCAATATCCTGTCCACCAAAAAACCCATTGCCACGCTGGCAGACATGAAAGGCCTGAAAATCAGGGCATCCGGTCTCTACGTCAGCATGGGCTTGAAAGCCCTCGGCGGCGCCACGGTCACCATGTCCGTAACGGAGGTGGAGACCTCAATGATGACCGGCGTCATTGACGCCTATGTGGTCGGCCCGCTATCCGTGAACCGGCTGGGCTTGCCCAAGCTGGCGCCCTACATAACCTATCTGCCCTTGTCTCCAGTCTATACGTGGACGGCATTCATGAACGCCAAAAGCTTTGACGCGCTGCCGGCTGACCTCCAGCAGGTGGTCCGCGATGTGACCAAGATCGCGGAGTACCGCGTATCGAGTGCTGACATGGCCGAGATGCGCATGGCCCTCCAGGGAATTACACTCCAGGGTGGCAAGCTAGCAAAACTGCCCGCAAACGAGTTGGCTTCGGCTTTACAGATACTTGCTCCAGTAAGAGCGGAGTGGTTGAAGCAGGCTGGCCCTCTCGGCACTGAACTCCTGTCCATCGCTGAGGAAGTCATCACCAAGTACCGGGAGTTTAAGCCTTTCTAGACTATTGCAGCGCGGAGTAGTTGCGGGGCCAGTGCTCCGTGACTACTCCCCTTTGGGGGACAGATGAACAGACTGGTCTCCGTTCTTGAGACTATCATTAACGTCTTGAGTAAGCAAGGTGCGGCCTTGCTTCTGTTTATCATGATGCTTCTGGTTATGACCGAAGCTGGTGCCAGGTACTTCTTCAATAATCCGCTGATGGTGGCCGATGAGGTCGGCGGCTACCTGCTGGCACTTATCGGTGCCCTTGGCCTAGCTTATACCTGGCGGGCTGGGGGACATATCCGTGTCGCAATCGTGGTGGACCGGGTTCCCGTCAGGATCAGGAAATGGCTGAGGCTGGTTACGCTGCTCATCGCAACTGCCCTGACATGGCTGCTCTTCACGGGAAGCTATGAGCTCGTGGCGTTTTCCGTGTCCTTCGGCCGGCGGTCAGACACCTGGCTGCGCGTGCCGTTATCCTGGCCGCAGACGGCTTTAATTGTTGGCTATGGTCTCCTGCTACTATACCAAGTCATCCATCTGGTGCAGGCCGTAAAGGCGCTCAGGACACCGGGTGAGGAGTCCGGTTGATGGACTCGCTGTTTGTCATCGGGGTCACCTTGGTAGGTGGCCTGTTCGTATTGCTTCTCGCCGGGCTGGAAATAGGCTGGGCCATGGGGGTCATGGCTGGAGTCGGTCTAGTCCTATTTGCCAATCAACCGCTCTATAATCTCGCCTGGTCGGCATGGGCATCGTTTAACTCCTATACACTGACAGCGCTGCCACTTTTCGTCTTTATGGGGTCACTACTGGGCACTTCCGGCGTAAGTTCTTACCTTTTCTCCTCGGTTGAGAAATGGCTTAACCGTCTTCCAGGGGGACTGCCCGCCTCCATTTTTGTAGGCAACGGTATTTTCGGGGCCATGTGCGGCTCCAGCATAGCCGCGGTGTCAACCTTTGGTAAGCTTGCCATACCGGACATGGAGAGAAGAGGCTATGATATGTCTCTCTCCCTCGGCTGTGTGGCCATTGGTGGCATCCTGTCCCCGCTCATCCCCCCCAGTCTTCTTCTGATTGTCTATGGCTCATGGGCAGCGCTGTCCATCGGCCATCTCTTTGCCGCCGCAATCATTCCTGGGATTATTATGACCATCATGTGGGCAGCTTTTGCCGTAATTCGTGTGGTGCTTAACCCCAAACTGGCACCACCACTACCCCGGGCCACCTGGCGAGAGAGATTCGCCGCGACCGGGCAAATATTGCCTTTTGGTATAGTGATAGTTGGCACATTGGGTGTTATCTTTGGCGGTGTGATGACGCCCACAGAGGCGGCTGCCATGGGTGCCGTGCTCAGCGTGCTCTTAACTCTGGCTTACCGGAAACTGACCATGAGCATCTTGAAGGAAAGCCTGTACGGAGCGGTCAGAACCACAGCCATGTGTTTGATGATTGTCAGCATGGCTACCGTCCTATCCCGCATGCTTAATATGACGGGGATTATTCCTCAACTGAAAGACGTGGTTCTTGGTCTGCCCATCGGCAAATATGGGGTGATCGCCCTATTCTATCTGGTCTACCTGGCCGGTGGGACTGTCTTCGATGGCTGGTCAATGCTTTTTCTGACCTTCCCCGTGGTTATGCCCATCATTACTGAGCTTGGCTTTGACCCAATCTGGTGGGGCGTTGCCTATGTCATCGCTGCTGAGCAGTGCCAGGTCACGCCACCATACGGCATGAACCTTTACGTCTTGCATAGTATGTTCCCCAAATACTCCCTTATGACGATAGTTAGGGGAGCTATCCCCTTCCTTATCCCTATGTATATCCTGTTGATTTTGATGACGGCTTATCCCCAAATAGCACTGTGGTTGCCCAGCCTGATTTACGGGCGCTGAGGAAAGCGACAAGAAAAAATGCAGGCGGCTATAAGAAAAGGAGGATGATTATGGCACCAGTCCGTGTAATGCACTACATTAATCAGTTTTTCGCCGGTAAAGGCGGTGAGGGCAAGGCGGATACGCCTGCGGGTTACCTCGAAGGACCGGCAGGCCCCGGCAAGCGCCTTCAAGAGCTGCTGGGGGATTCTGCTAAGATTGTCGTCACAGTCTACTGCGGCGACAACTATTTTAACGAGCACCAGGATGAGGTGAAGGCAACCATTCAAGATATTGCCAAGAAGCATGATCTCACAATAGTGGTGGCGGGTCCTGCCTTTTTTGCCGGCAGATATGGCTTTGCCTGCATCGAGGTCTGCCATTCGCTGGCTACGTCGTTGGGGTTATCCTGTGTCACAGGTATGCACATAGAAAACCCGGCCCTGTCTGGATATAAACAATACAAGGATAGACAAGTTTTTGCTTTCCCGACCTCTGAGTCTGTCGGGGGTATGGAAGACGCACTGTCCAAGATGGCAAGGTGTGTCTCGAAGCTGGCCAGTGGCCTGGCTATGGGACCGGCAGCAGAGGAGGGCTATATCCCCCGGGGTCTCCGGGTGGTTGCTGAAGCAGACAAGAGCGGCGCGGACAGGGCTTTTGATATGTTGCTCGCCAGATTGGCTGGTCGCCCTTTTGTCACCGAAGTCCCGATTGAAGGCTTTGAAGAGACCCCGATTGCTCCGCCATTAGTGGACCTTAAGAACGCCCACATATTGCTCGCCAGCACTGCTGGTGTGCATCCTGTGGGGAACCCTTACGGGTTCAAGAACATGAAGAACAACCAGTGGCGCAAGTATCCCATTGATAAGCTGAACTCAATGAGGGATGCTAAGTGGATGGTTATCCACAGCGGTATGAGCGCCGAGTTCATGGAGCCTAACCCTAACTACGGAGTCCCCCTTGACGTGAGCCGTGAGATGGAGCGAGAAGGCCTATTCGCCAGGCTAAGCCCCCATTTCTACGGCACGACCGGTAACGGCGGGACAATTGATGATATGGAAGCCATCGGGCGGGAGATGGCCGCTGCCATGAAGGCGGAAGGTGTCAATGGCGTCCTATTAGTGTCGACCTGAGGGACGGACACTCGTAGCGGTGCTACGATAGCTAAGGAGATTGAAAAGGCGGGCATACCGGCCAGCCTCATTACGGCAATGGTCGGCATGGCCAAGCAAGTAGGCGCCAAGCGCATCATCAAGGGCATAAGGATTCCGCATCCGTGCGGTAACCCGAATTTGCCAGAGGAGGCGGACCGGGCCCTGCGGCGACGAATTGTAAGTGCTGCTCTCAAGGCCCTCCAGACTAATGTCGCCGCGCCGACTATTTTCGAGCCGTAAAAGCCAAAGCTAAACAGGAGGTCATCGGTAACCGATGAAGAATACGAAACTGGAATTTGCAAGTTTCCCGGTGGAGAATGTCCGGTTTGGGGACCGGGCTAGCTACAATAATGGTGTTCTTGGGATCAACAAAGAAGCGCTCATCTCCCTTGTTCTAGAGGACAAGAGAATCACCTCCGCCGAGATGGATGTTGCCTTTCCCAATGAGCAGACCAGGATTATATTTGTTCGCGATGTCATAGAGCCGCGCGTTAAGATATCGGGGCCGGGCTGCGTC
>JACQTX010000153.1 GCA_016210585.1 Chloroflexota bacterium | reverse complement strand
GCTGGATGCATGATACCCTCCAGTATATGAGCTATGACCCGCTCTTCCGCAAATACCACCAAAATGAGCTGACCTTTCGCATGGTCTATGCCTTTACGGAGAACTTCGTGCTGCCCCTCTCGCACGACGAGGTGACCTACGGCAAGGGCTCGTTGCTGGGCAAAATGCCCGGCGACGAGTGGCGGAAGTTCGCCAATCTCCGGCTGCTGCTGGGCTACATGTTCGCCCAACCAGGCAAGAAGCTCCTGTTCATGGGTGACGAGTTTGGCCAGGTGTCCGAGTGGCACCATGATAGGGGACTGGAGTGGTGGGTGCTGGCCTACCCGGTGCACTCCGGGCAGCAGAGGTGGGTGGAGAGCTTGAACCGGCTCTACCGAAGCGAGCCGGCCCTTCATGAGCTGGACTTTGACCCCAAGGGCTTCGAGTGGATTGACGGCAGCGATTTTGAGCAAAGCGTTATCAGCTTCCTGCGCAAGGGGCGTTCCCCAGGCACCCATATCCTCGTCGCCTGCAATTTCACGCCCGTGCCACGTCGTGACTACCGTATTGGCGTGCCATCATCGGGCGTCTGGAAAGAGGTCCTGAACAGTGACGCCGCGGAGTTCGGCGGGGCCGGCTACAGCAATGGGGAGGTCACAGCCACGACGGTCGCCTGGCACGGGCGCCAATATTCGCTGAGCCTGACGCTGCCGCCGCTGGCTATTATCTTCCTCAAGTGGGCGGGCGAGACGACAAAATAACCAATAACCAAATTTCAATTATGCTTGTTGATTGGTCATAGGATATTGTTTTGTTTCTTGTATCCTGGCTATTTACGTGACCGGTGAGTCCCGCACCGGCGCGGAGGCGGCGGCTTTCAAAGTCCGTCCCGTGTATTCCTTGAGCATACGGCGGGCGCAGAAGCGCGGGATGATAGAGCGCATGGACTCCTTCATCATACGCACCCACTCGTGCGGCACGCCGTTCCGGTCACGCCGGTAGTAAAGAGGCACCACTTCCTTTTCCAGCAGGCTATATACTGATTCTGCATCCAACTCATCAGCCTTGTCCGGGTCGGTTACCTGAAGAGGGCCGACAGCCCAGCCGTTGGCGCCATTGTAAGCCTCATACCACCAGCCGTCCCGGACGCTCATATGCAGGATGCCATTGAGGGCTGCCTTCATGCCGCTGGTGCCGCAGGCTTCCTGCAAGCGGCGCGGCAGGTTAAGCCAGACATCCGCCCCGTGGACCAAGTAGCGCGCCAGGTGCATATCGTAGTCCTCCACAAAGGCTATGCGGCCCTGCAGGTCACGGTTGGCCGCCAGGCTATAGACCTGGTGCAAAAGGTGCTTGGAGGCAAAATCGGCGGGATGGGACTTGCCGGTAAAGATAATTTGCACCGGCCACCTGGGATTATTGACAATCCGCTTCAGCCGCTCAATGTCCCGAAAAATAAGGAAGGGGCGCTTGTATTCCGTAAAGCGACGGGCAAAGACGATGGTTAAAGCTTCCGGGTCAAGCAATGCCCCCATAGCCAGTATCTGGCCCCATGGCACATTATCATCTATCCACCGTCCGCGCATGCGGTCCCTGATGAAGCCAACGAGCTTGCGTTTCATCTGCAGGTGGACACGCCAGAGCATAGCATCGGAGAAATCGGCCAGACGCTCCCACAGTGCCGGGTCATCATGGTGGTCAATCCAATCTTTGCCCATACAGTCTTCAAAGCAGTAGTAAAGCTCGGGAGCTATCCATGACGGCACGTGGACGCCGTTTGTTATGTGGCCTAGCGGCACCTCGTCTTCCGGTGTATTTGGCCAGAGCACCTGCCACATCTGGCGGGTAACCCTACCGTGGAGCTGACTTACGCCATAGCGGTGGTTGGCCAGCTTCAGGCCCAGGGCCGTCATATTGAAATCAGGCGATGCAGCGCTTTGCTGGCCGAGCTGGAGGAAAGTGCTCCGGTCAAGGCCGAGGGCGCTCCAGTAGCCGCTGAAATATTTCTCCACCAGCGGCAAAGGGAAGACATCATGCCCCGCCGGCACCGGGGTATGGGTGGTAAAGACCGTTTTGGTCTGGACTCTCTTCATGGCCTCAGAGTAGGTGGCCCCCTTCTCCACCTCCTCGCGGACGCGCTCCAGCATCATGAAGGAGGTATGGCCCTCGTTAGCGTGCCAGATATCTGGGCTGATATTCAGGGCACGCAGGACACGCACACCTCCGATGCCCAGGACAATCTCCTGGCCGATGCGCATCTCCCGGTCAGCGGTATAGAGCCGTGAGGAAAGCTGGCGGTATTGGACGGGGTTTTCTTCCAGGTTGGTGTCCAGCAGCAATACCCTGGTGCGGCCTACCAGCACCTCCCAGACGCTGATATATATCGGGGTATTGGCCAGGCGCAGCTGGGCCGTGGCGCCAAGCTCCCTGTAGGAGAATAGCGGCGTAATGGGCGCCTCGGTGAAATCAAGCTGGCGGTAGTATTCCTCCTGCCAGCCCTCAGCTGAGATGTGCTGGTGGAAGTAGCCTTGCGGATACATGAAACCGACGGCAACCATGGGCACGCCCAGCTCGCCGGCTTCCTTACAAATATCGCCGGCCAGGACGCCCAACCCGCCGGCATAGATAGGCAGCGAGCTATGGAAGGCGAACTCCATGGAGAAGTAGGCAACCGGCCCGGAGAGCAGACCATGATACCCGGTCTCGAACCAGGTGTTCGGGTTATTCATATCAGCGTCAAAGGCGGACATTACGGAGTCATAAGCGGCCAGGAAATCGGGGTCGTTAGCGGCGGCCTCCAGCGTCTCCGGATTTATCTCTCGCAAGACTTTGACGGGGTTGTGACCGCCTGCACGCCACAGGGGATAGTCCAGGGAGCGGAATATCTTGCGGGCCTCATCATGCCAGCTCCACCAGAGGTTATTGGCCAGCTCCTCAAGCCTGCCAATACGCTGGGGTAGTTTCGGTGGGGTCATATTGGTTGTCTTCCCCCTGTCTGCCTCTCCTAAAAGCATAATTATAACACCTATGCCACAGTGCAGGCTAATACCATCGCCTTGCAGATGAGTCCGGGAATGGCAGAGTAAGCTATGGTTTGCATCCGGCAGCGGATGCTACCGATATCAAAACCCAGATCGAGAAGAAGGCTCGGTAACAGTGGCGAAGATTCAGATACTTTCTGGTCACGTTGCCTCCTTTTGGTAACACTTTTTCTGAGGCAACGATACCACTTCCGGTAACTTTTATTATGAGTCAATTGGTTGTCTTGACTTTTGTTCGTGAATGTCTTAAACTTCGTAACCAAGTGACTAAGGCGGACCTGTTTCGTTTAAGTAAGGCAAAGGTTGAGCAATCAACCTTCTTTTTTTGCCACAAATGAGAGGAGGCTAGTTAATGGACCCGATAGTGCTCAAGATTCTCATTCTGGCAGCCGGAGTGGTGACCCTGGGCTTCATCGGCTACCTCATCGCCACCATTCTGCGCGAGCCAGAGGGCAACGAGAAAATGAAGGAGATCTCCCATGGCATCCGGCAGGGTGCCATGGCCTTCCTGCGCCGCGAATATATGACTATGGCGGTCTTTGCGGTCGTTGTCGCTATCATTCTCGCCGTTCTTGTTGACCCCAAGCCCCTGGTAGCCATAGCTTTCATCCTCGGCGTTATTACCTCGGCGCTGGCTGGCTTTCTGGGGATGAATATTGCCACCAAGGCCAACTCCCGGACTGCTAACGCTGCCATCAAGAGCCTGGCCCGTGGACTCAAGGTGGCCTTTTCCAGCGGTGCCGTGATGGGCTTCGGCGTGGTGGGCATCGGCTTGCTGGGCATAGCTATCGTAGCTTTCATCTGGGACAACTCGCATGTCTGGCTGGGCTTCGCTTTCGGCAGCTCTTCGGTTGCCCTCTTCCTGAGAGCCGGCGGTGGCATATTTACCAAGTCCGCTGACGTCGGCGCTGACCTGGTCGGCAAGGTGGAGAAGGGTATCCCCGAGGATGACCCCCGTAACCCCGCCGTTATTGCGGACAATGTCGGTGATAATGTGGGTGATGTGGCCGGCATGGGTTCCGACCTCTACGAGTCCTACGTTTCGGGCATTGCGGCGTCAATGGTGCTGGGCGTCATTGCTCTCGGTCCTACCAAGGGCTTGCTGCTGCCGCTGATACTTAACGCTATCGGTCTGATTACCTCTATCATCGGCGCGCTCTTCGTCAGGCCGAGAGAGGTTACCGGCTTCGAGAAACAGGTCGCTATGGCCACGGGCACCATGAATCGAGGTGTCTATGTCAGCAACACCCTGATGATAATCGCCAGCTTCTTCGTCATAAAGTCCTATATCGGTGACCTGGGGCTATTCTGGGCAGTCGTCGCCGGTCTGGTAGCCGGTTTCCTTATCGCCAAAGCCACCGAGTACTTCACCACGCCAGACAAAGGGCCAACGCAGAATATTGCCAAGTCGGCCCAGAGCGGTGCCGCCGTTACCATCATCGAAGGCCTGGCCACAGGTATGATGAGCACAGTTATACCCATACTTCTGGTGGTCATCGCTACCGTGCTGGCCTACATCTTCGGCGGCCTGCTTGGCATAGCCGTCGCGGCGATGGGCATGCTGCTGAACCTGGGCATGTCCCTGGCTATGGACTGCTACGGGCCGATAGCGGACAATGCGGCAGGCATAGCCGAGATGAGTCACCTGGGCAAGGAGGTCCGGGAGCGGTGCGAAGCACTGGACTCGGTGGGCAACACCACTGCTGCACTGGGCAAGGGCTTTGCCATTGCTTCGGCGGCCCTGGCAGCCCTGGCCTGGCTGGCCGCCTACTTCGAGGTAGTGAAGCTGGATGTCATCAATATGGCCAAGGTTGATGTTATCTCCGGCGTCTTGATTGGTGGTGTGCTCGTGTTCATCTTTGCAGCCCTGTCCATGAAGGCTGTCGGTGCTGGTGCCTACGATATTGTTACCGAGGTCCGGCGGCAGTTCCGGGTGATTAAGGGGCTGATGGAAGGGACGGGCAAGCCTGATTACGTCAGATGCGTTGATATTGCCACCAAGCGGGCACTGAAGTCCATGATCCTGCCCGGCGTGCTGGTAATCATCGTGCCTCTGGCTATCGGCTTCACCCTCGGACCGGCGGCGGTCGCCGGCCTGCTGCTGGGAGGTCTGGTGGTCGGCTTCCTCGTCGCCGTGATGATGTCCAATGCTGGTGGTGCCTGGGACAACGCCAAGAAGTTCATTGAGGCGGGTAACTACGGCGGTAAGGGCAGTGACGCCCACAAAGCGGCTGTCATCGGTGATACCGTGGGTGACCCGTTCAAGGATACGGCAGGGCCATCACTCAACATTCTCATCAAGCTCATTGGCAAGATTGCCGTGATTTTTGGCCCGCTCTTCTTCGCCCTCGTGGTATGGTAAACCCTCTCGATTGAGTAAAACAGGGGGGCGGCGAGATTTCTCGCCGCCCCCCTGTTTTACTACCTTAAAAATGGATTGAACCGTCGCTCGTTGCCAATGGTGGAATCGGGGCCATGGCCGGGATAGACAAGGGTATCATCCGGCAGGACCATGAGCTTGGTGTGGATGCTGTCCATCAGGTCCTCGTAGCTACCCGAGGGAAAGTCGGTGCGGCCGATGCTGTAGTTGAACAGTGTATCGCCGGTGAAGACCAACCCGTGTCCCAGCAGGCAGATGCCGCCCGGGCTGTGTCCTGGCGTATGCAGTACCTGGAAGTGCAGGTCAGCCACGTCAATGCTGTCCTCGCCCTTGAGGAGACGGGCGGATGCCAGTGGAGAGGTGCCGCTAAATAGATGGCCCTGTGCCCGCAGCAGCGGGGCATCATCCGCATGGATGGCCAGCCCGGCGCCGGTGGCCTCCCTCACCGGCTGGATGGCATCGATGTGGTCTATGTGGCTATGCGTAATGACGATGAGCCTGATGTTCAGCCCAAGCGCCTTCACGTTCTTCAGAATTCCGGGAGCATCATCCCCGGGGTCAATAACCAAACCCTCTTTGGTGTCCTCCGAGCCAACGATATAGCAATTGACCTCGTAGGGACCGACCACCAGTCTGCGGAAAATCACGGGCACCTCCATGCCTTTTTGCAGAAATATTTCTTCGGACGTTCAAATTCTAGCATCAAAGCTGGCTCAGTAACAAGGTGGCCAATCTCCCGGCACTTGCACCGTGCCCTTGTAACGCTGTAAGATAGCACGTGGCGGCACTGTCCGTATCTCAAATCGGGAGGCAAAATGAGCTCGCAACCGGTTACGGTCTATCTGGGGATTGGCTCCAACCAGGGAGACCGCAAGAAGAACCTGGATATGGCCCTGAAGTTTCTGACACAGAGGATGCGCCTGGGCAAATGTTCTTCAATATACGATACTGAGCCAGTGGGCATGATGGAAGGCACGCAGCGTTTTCTCAATATGGTGTGCCAGGCCTTTACCATGCTCCCTCCGACAGGGTTGCTCGCTGTGGCCAGGGCCGTGGAGAGCAAGCTGGGCCGCGTGCCCTTGCCGGACAAAGGTCCCGCCCCGCGCCCCATTGACGTGGACATATTGCTCTACGGCGACCAGATCGTCAAAGCTGACGGCCTGATCATCCCTCACCCCCGGCTGGCCGAGCGCGCCTTTGTGCTCATGCCCCTGGCGGAGCTTGCCCCCGACTTCAAGCACCCGGCCCTGGGCAAGACCATCAAGGAGTTGCTGGCAGAGGTAGATGGCAAGGCAGGCGTGATTAAGGTGGGATAAGCAGCCATGTTCCAGGTATCAGTGGAAGACCATTTCGACGCGGCCCATTTCCTGCGAGACTACCATGGGAAATGCGAGAACCTGCACGGCCACCGCTACAAGGTGGTGGCGAGGGTAAGCGCCCGCGGCGTCAGCGAGATTGGCCTGGCCTATGACTTCACGCGGCTAAGAAAGCACCTGAGTGAGATTCTGGCCCGCTTTGACCACACCTGCCTGAACGATGTGCCCCCCTTTGACCGGATAAACCCGTCCTCGGAGAACATCGCCGTCACGGTCTTCAACGAGCTTAAGCCCCGGCTCGCGAGCGTCCCGGTCACGCTGTCTGGCGTAGAGGTCTGGGAGACCCCGCAGAGCTGGGTGCTCTACACGCCGGACTGACCCATAGTGTCATTGCGAGCGCATCCGCCGAAGGCGGAGCCGAAGCAATCTCGCACGCATTTAATCACAAATGGCATCCGCAGTGGGTGTATATGATAGGTTATGAGATTGCTTCGCCTTCACGACTCCGTCATGAATGGTCTCGCAATGGCAAGGTAAAGAAACCAGGCTTAAGACGCTCTTGTTAATGCCGCTGGTCAGGCGGCAGCAGGTTGGGGATGGTATCCTCAATGGGATAACGCACATCGCACTTGCGGCAGTAGAGCGAGCCGCTGACTATCTCCCGCTCGTCCGCCTCTGTCACAGTAAGCTCCAGCTCCCCCTTGCACACCGGGCAGGCCAGGATTTCCATCAGCTCACGTTTCATGTGGTCTATTATAGCACAGTTTGAGGTGACCTCACTTCTCTGCCCTTCGCTTCGCCCGGCTATCCAGGTATTGTTGCAGACGCTCACGGGTGGTCACCCACTGCCCGCCCAGCCTTATTGACCAGAGTCTGCCTTTCTTTGCCTGTGTGCGCAGGGTAACCTGGGCCAGCCCCGCTAGCTGTGACGCTGTTCTCAGGTCAATGAACTCATCAATACTATGCGCCGCTAGCTGTCCGTGAGGGTAACGCTTGCTGGCTTCCAGGATTTCTATGGACGCAAGCCGGCTATCCTGGGCATAGTTCAATATCACCCCTGGCTCTGCCTCACTGCTGTAGCGCAAAGGCGTTTGCGGGTCTTGAAAATAGACGGTGAGCATATCAACCTCAGGCTCATACTCAATTTTCAGAGCGCCTTTAGGCACCTCACGTATTCTTGCTTCCTTCACCATGTGTCACCCCTACCTCTCTCTGATTACCGTTATCACGAAAGCATACGAGCCGACCATAATCCAGATGACCCTCAACTTTCCGGACGCGATTCCCACTTGTGCTCCTGAGCAGACCTTACGCCTGACCTGATGACCTGTTCAATATCTGTCTGGCTCAGTTCATATTGCCTCAATTTGTTCTTGGCGTGGCGGCTAAACCGTATCTCCATTAAGTTAATAATAAGCGTAATCGCTTATTAATGTCAAGGATGAGGCGGTGCAGCGCTACCACGTAGCCTTGTGTTTTGTAGCAGGGTAGCATAAAATCCAATGCAGACAAACTTATATCGGAGCAAAGCGTTCGCATATCATAGCTATTTGGGGAGACATTGAGAGATATACCAGGGGATAAGCTTTGAGCCATTTGCTCTCCATAATCCGTGGATTTTCCCAGAACGTCATTGCGAGGAGTCCGAGTCCTTCTGTAAAGGATGAGGACGACCCCGTATCAAGTACGGGGCAGGCTGTGGCAATCTCAACTTGTCGCGAGGGTATAACAGTGCAACGAAACCGTCAATACAATTCGGACTGTAGAGATTGCCACGCCTTCGCCTTCGGCGAATGGCTCGCAATGACGTTCCGGTAAATTCACAAACCCATTGGGTGACCCGTAAGGTGAGCCGTTTGAATCAGGACCTGCGGATTATGGGCGCTTTTCTCCTCTTGACTTCCCCTTCCTATCGGGGGTAGAATTCGCCGATGACGAAGATACGCCGGGCGCTCGGCCTGCTGCTGGCCGTGGGTCTGCTCCTGCCGGCGAGTCCATTCCTGGCCAATGCCGATGTCCTCAAATGGTCAAGGGTGGGCCTGCCGGCGGAAGGCAAGGCGGGAAACTGGGTGCTGGCCCAGGGCTCTGAGGTTAAGCACCTGACCATGGCGGCGGACGGCACGCTGTATGTCCACGCCAACCCGGCAGGCACCAGCTACACCCTCTTCAAGTCCGGAGACGGTGGCCTGAGCTGGAAGGACACGGGCAAAGCCCAGGGGACGATTGTGGCTATAGCCGCGGCCCCGGGTGACGCCAGCGTCATCTACTATGCCTCGTCAGACCGCGTGTTCAAGTCCAGCGACGCCGGCGAGTCTTTTGCTGCCTTACCCGGCAGCCCGGGGGGTGCCGGCAGCAACAATATCGTCATTACCTCTCTGGACATCACCCGCGTGGGCAACAAATATATTGTTGCCGTGGGCACCAAGGACAGCGATGCCGCTGAGTTCGGCGGGGTCTATTTCCTCGATGAGAATGTCTTTTTAGGCGCCTGGACGGATACTGGCCTCATTGGCTACGATGTCTATGCCTTAGCCTTTCCCCCCACTTTCACAGCGGACCGCGGGCTAGTGACCATTGCTTCCGATGAGACAAACACGGTGGTCAGCACTATGCTCGGTTCGGGCTGGGGAGCGCGCATAGGCAACGCCACTATCGGTGGCATCGTTCCGGTCTCGGCGGCTATTGCCTTCCCTGAGGACTACGATGCTGCGGAGGGCATGGCCTTCTTTATCGGCATTGATACCGGCACCGGCAATGGTGACGCTTACCGTATAAATACTATGCAAGCGCCGTCTATCTCTATCGTCACTGATCTCGGTATTGGCGTCGCCGAAGGCAACAACGCCGTAGATGTGACGTCCCTGACAGTCAGCGGTAACGCTGCGTCGGCAGCACTTCTCGCTGGCTCAGGCAGTGACGGCGCTGTCTATGCCAGCCACGATGGTGGCATCACCTGGAAGAAAAGCGTCAAACCGCCGACAGGCACCAGAACGTGGGTGCTTGCGGCGCTGACGCCATCTGATTTCCCCGGCGCGGGTAAGGCCTATGCCGCGACGAGCGGCCCGGAGAGCGCCTTCTCCATCTCCGCCGATGGCGGCAACACCTGGCACCAGGCCAGCCTGATTGACACCGCCATCACCGGCGTTATTGACCTGGCACCGTCACCCGACTACAGCCAGGACGGCACCCTTTTCCTCCTCACCGCCGGAGCTAAGTACAGCCTGTGGCGGACGCATGACGGCGGCGCCCAATGGGAGCGGGTCCTGAGCACGGCTTTGTCAGGCTTTGACGGCCTGGATATGGTGGGGCTTTCACCGCAGTATGGCCGGGGCAGCCGTGTGGTCTTTGTGGCCGGCACGAGTGGCGGCAACCCGGCTATCTGGCGCTCTACGGATGACGGGCGCACCTTCGACCGGCCCCACCCCAGCCTTGACCCGACCAGCGGGGCGGCCGCTAATATTGACTATTGGGCTATCCTGGATGACAACACTCTCTTCGTGGCCAGTTTTGACGGCAGCCACGGACTGGTCTACCGGGCCAGTTTTGGCGAGCCCTGGTATTCGGCCAAAGCCGAAGCTGGCAAGAACCGACTCCACTCGCTCGTGCTGTCACCGGACTTCGCGAAAGACAGGACGCTGCTGGCGGGTAACACCAATGGCGAGGTCTATCTGTCCACTGATGGAGGCGCCTCCTTCGAGCCACTGCCGCTTGGCGCCACCATACCGCCCTTGAGCGGCAACATCAGCGTCGCCTTTGACCCGGACTTTGCCCGCAACAGGACGGTCTATGCGGGCAGCGATACGGCCAGCAAGGGTATCTACCGCTTCGTGCGCGGTGAAAGCACAGGCTGGGTAAGCATAGACAGCACACTGCCCGCTGGTGCCAGGATTGGCCAGCTAGCAGTATCTACGCAGGGTGTCCTCTACGCCGTGAACACGAAGACGGACGGCGGCGTGGAACGCGGCCTTAGCCCCACGTCCTCTTCGGGCTTCGAAAGGGTGACCAGCGGGCTTGACGCCGGGGTGACGCTGAAGAAGCTATGGGTAAGTGACAACAGGCTGTGGACCATAGACGCCACCAATAACCGCCTGTTGACCCTTGTGGATACGCTCGGCGCTGCGGTCAGCCTGACCTCACCGCCCGACAAAGCGGCAGGCACAGACATGGCCAATCTCTACCTTGACTGGGAAACATTGCCCGGGGCCACGAGCTACCGGTGGCAGCTCAGTGATGGTACCGATTTTTCTGGCACCTGGGAAGATACCGAAAGCAGCAGCGGTGTCGGCATAGCCAAGCTGCCGGCTCTTAAGCCGGGCATGACCTACTTCTGGAGAGTGAGGGCTGAGGCACCGCTGCTCGGCCCGTGGTCGGGAAAGCGTTCCTTCACCACCACACTGGGCGGCGAGCCGATAACCGTCAAGCTCTCCGTCCCGGAGGCCGGCAGCGGCAAGGTGTCGGCAAGGCCGGTATTCCAGTGGCAGCCGGTGGCCGGTGCGGAGATGTACGAACTTCAGGTAGCCAGGGATTCGCTTTTCGCCAGGACAGTAATCAGCAAGACTGGCGATGCCGCCCTGCCCGCTACCGCCTGGCAGTCAGATGTTGTGCTTGACCAGGGCACAACCTATTATTGGAAAGTGAGAGCGGTTGGCAGGAACACCAGCAGCGCTTGGAGTGCTGTCAGCGCCTTCACCACGGAAGCGGCGGAGCCAGCGCTGGCAAACTCGGTCCACTCTACTCCGCCGGTAGCTGGCACAACACTCGCACCAGCCGCGCCTACGGTCATAGTGACTGTAGTGCCACTACCCGCATCACAGGCACCGGTGTTTACACCACTCCCGCCGGCAACTACGACCATAGTTATTACCCAGCCGCCGCCGATTGTCTCTACGCCTCCAGTGCCGCCCGCGCCGCCAGCACCATCACCGCCTCCTTCTCAGCCAGTGGCTCCGGGTTGGGTGATGTGGCTGGTCTATCTAGGCAGTGGCCTTTTCCTGGTGTTACTGGGGATCCTGGTGGCCATGCTGATACTGACCGTTAAGGTCTGGCGGCGGCCGTGAAAAGATTCAGGCGGGGTAGCTGAGCAGGATGGTCTGCGTGCTTTCCGGAAGGTTAGCCGCGGTGATGTTGAGCTTGGGCTGTGGGCTAAGCCCCGTTACGCCCACCTCACGGAGGAACTTCTCCACAGGGTCCAGATGACTGAGCTGCGGCGTTCGATAGTGCATGGGGAGAACCATCTTCGGCTCCAGCTGGCGGACTACCTCAGCAGCGGTAGCCGCATTGAGACTGGTTACGCCGCCAACAGGCACCAGTAGCACATCAACCTTGCTGATATCTTCTATTTGCTGCGCGGTAAGAGTATGCCCCAAGTCGCCCAAATGGCAAAGGGTGACACCGTCAATGTCAATCAGGAAAATAGTATTCCTACCGCGCTGGCTGCCTTTCTCCGCATCATGGTAGGTGGCGATGCCGAAAATAAAGACGCCGCCGATCTCATACTCACCGGGCCGTGAGACGACCTTCGGCTCGCCGCCGATGCCCTGGACATAGGAATGACCGGGGTGCTGGTGGCTCACAGTGACAATGCGGGCTGTCTGTTTGCCCAGAACGTAGCCCAGCTGCGGGGCATAAGGGTCAGTGATGACGACCTCGTGACTGCCCTTGAGGCGAAAACAGGAATGACCTAGCCAAGTAATCTCCATTGGACTCAGTATAGCAAAGCGGTCAGCGGCGGGTCAATCGAATTGTATCCTGGTGATTGATTAGTTGTGCTCGATTCCAGGCGGTGCCTGGGCTAAGCGTTGAGCGGGAGCGCCACGGTAAAGGTGCTGCCCTTGCCTGCCTGGCTGGTGGCCCAGACCTTGCCACCATGGGCCTGCACCAGGTGTTTCACAATCGCTAGCCCCAGGCCCGTGCCGCCCTCGCTGCGGGCACGCGAGTCTCCTACACGATAGAAACGCTCGAAGATGTGGGGCAGGTGCTCCGGGGCAATACCCTCGCCGGTATCAGCTACCGAGATTGCCAGGCTCGGATTTGAGACCTGGTGCTCCCTGTCCGCGTCCACAGTACCAATGCTGACAGTGACACTACCTCCGGCAGGAGTGTGATAGATAGCGTTGGTCAAAAGGTTGGTGATGACCTGCTCAATACGCATGTAGTCAACGTTTATCTCTGGCACCTTATCGTGGGCCTCGAGCTTGAGCGCCACACCCTTCTCCTGGGCCTTGACCTCCACCTGGGCCAGCTTGCGGCGCACCAGTTCCACCATATCGGTGGGTGCTCTCTCCAGCTTGAGCTGTCCTGCCTCCGCCAGGGAGATATCGCGCAGGTCACCGATGAGCCTGGTGAGCAGGGCCGTCTGTTCTTTTATGGACGTCAGGTGCTCACTGTCCGGGGGAAAGACGCCATCAAGCATGCCGTCAACTGTGCCCTCGATAACCGTGAGCGGTGTGCGCAGCTCGTGGGCGATATCGGCGGTAAGGCGGCGACGGGCCTGCTCGCTGCCCGCCAGGCTAGCGGCCATCGAGTTGAAGGACTGCACCAGCTCGCCCAGCTCGTCCTTCGAGCTGGCTTTAACGCGGTAGTCCAGGTTTCCCTTACTTATCTGGCGGGCGCCTCTGGTCAGGGCACGCACCGGCCGGGTGATCTGACGTGTCAGTAGCAGGCCCAGGAGCAGGGCCACTGCTGCCGCTACCAGGCCCGCCACCCACAGGGAGCGGTTCACCCTGCTAAAGAACTGCTCCTCGGCAGTCGTCACCACGGTGGGACTCCCGTTGCCCATCATGCCTCGTCCCATCATGCCACCGCTCATCATGCCCATCATCCCATCCGTGCTGGGGGCCAGCACATAGACGCGGCCGACCTCCCGCCCAGAGACAATCACGGGCTCTCCACCGCTCAGTCCGAGCCTTGCTTCTGTTTCACCCAGCCATACCCGCCCCGTATCGCCGACGACTACGCCGGAGCTATCCACCACTACCAGCCGTTCGCCACCCATCATAAGAAACTGGGGCAGTATACCTTGCACTCCCTGCCAGCTCTGGCCCTGGGCATAGTATTCGCCCAGGCTCTCCGCCGCCAGCTGGGCGTGTATGATGTTGCCCTGCATAACGTATTGACGGAACTCGCGGGCGGTGCTCCGGTTGGTGAGATAGGCCATCAGTCCCACCGAAACAACTACGATAAGCAGCAAGGCGCCGCCCAGCTTCCAGCTCAGACTACGCACCCGCACTACCCCCCAGCTTGTAGCCTACTCCATAGACCGTGACTATATATCTTGGCCGGTTCGGGTCAGGCTCAACCTTCTTCCTCAGGTTCTTGATGTGGCTGTCAATAGTCCGCTCATAGCCTTCGTAGGCATCGCCCTGCACCTTATCGAGTAGCTGCATCCGGCTATAGACACGGCCGGGGCTTTCCGCTAGGGTCTTGAGCAGATCGAACTCAATGGGCGTCAGCTCAACTGGTTCCTTGCCGCGATGCACCAGCCGCTTCTCGATGTCAATGGTGAGGTCGGCCACGCTAAGCAGCTTCCGGGATACTCTGGCACCCTCGGCGCGGCGGAGCAGCGCCTTCACCCGTGCCACCAGTTCCTTGGGGTCGAAGGGCTTGGTCACGTAGTCATCGGCGCCCAGCTCAAGGCCGACCACCTTGTCTGTGACCTCGTCCCGTGCCGTCAGCATAATAATGGGGATGCTGGACTCCTGCCGCAGCGTCCGGCAGACATCCCAGCCGCTAATCTGCGGGAGCATAAGGTCGAGGACCATCAGGTCGGGGGACTGCCGGCGGGCCATGTCCAGTGCCGCTTTCCCATCGTAGGCCGCGATGACCTGATAACCTTCCCTCTCCAGATAGGCCTTGACAATATCTACAATCTTCTTCTCGTCATCTACAACGAGTATCTTTGTCGTCATTCCATTCATATCTTAGCATAGCCCTAGGATATTAGTCCTTTTATGAGGAAAGCCCATGTAGATGGAAATTCAAAATTCGAATACCGAAGGGATTTCGGATTTAGTGCTTAGGATTTACCCTGGCCTTGTCCGAGCAAAGTGAGTCCTGTTCATCTCTGAAAGACCTGGATAAACAAAGAAGGGGGGAGGCCGCTTTCGGTGGGACTCCCCCCCAGCGAGGCTAATTCTTTGACTTAGTAGGTGCGGCCCCAGCCGCCCATCATTCCACTAGGTCCATATGTGCCGGTCCCATTGCTGCCCCAACCACCCATCATCCCACCGCCACCCATCATGCCGCCATTGCCACCCATCATACCACCACTGCCACCCATCATGCCGCCACCGCCACCCATCATGCCACCCGGCGTAATGTTCTGCCCGTTCGGACCGGTCTGGCCGAACCCGCAGTGTCCGGCACCATACTGCCCGAGGTCAGTGCTATTGATGGCATAGCGGACCTGCTGCTCCATCCACTGGAAGTGGCTATCCAACTGCTCCTGGGTCCAGCCACCCGCGGCCTGCATCGCCTCTCTCATGGGCGTCAGGATGGCGGCCACCAGCTGGTCTTCAGTCACACCATTGGTCGCCGCAATCTCTACCAGGCTCTTGCCCTCCTGGAGCTGGGCCTGGATTTCCTCCGGCGTCAGACCCAGCAGGTCGCTGACTATGCCAGTGTAGTTGGCCCCCATATGGGGACAGCCCACGCCCTGGGTCGTTGTCTGGCCAGTCGCCCCCGCAGTGTTCCGTGGTGAAGCGAAGACGGTATTGACCAGGACCGCGACCAAGGCGGTGGCGATGACCAGTGCCCCAATCAGTATTTGGTACTTCCTTTTCATCTTTTTGCTCCTTTCCTCTTTTCTATGGTAGGTCTTTTTCTAACCTTGCACTCTCATCATAAGCCAAGATTGTGGAGAAAGTATGGAGAAGTAGTGACGTTTTTCTGCAGTTTTGCCGATGTGTGGGAAGTCGTGACTGGTATCGCCATGCGATTTCAGACCTGGCTATCTGGCATTTGCCAGGAGATTTGTGTATCAGGATACAAGGCCGCAAATTACGATACTGACTCTATTCACAAACGTGGGAGGCTATTCTATGCTTAGAGTGGCCCAGGGAACAGAAAAGGAGATACGAAAAGCTGATTCCTAAATCGAGATTGTGAACGCACCCAGTCAAGAGCGCAAGGAGGGACTATGGAGCTGAGTCGAAGGGACTTCCTCAAGGCCTCCGGGACGGGCGTGGGCAGCTTTGTCATACTCGGCAGGCTGCGGCCCGATGCCGGCTCTCGCCTGGCCAGGGGAGTATCCCCGCTACTTAAGAAAATCGGTGAAAAGACCACTATCTGCCCCTATGATGGCTCCGGCTGTGGCTTTATTGTCGCCGCCGAGAATGGTAAGGTGGTCAATATCGAAGGTGACCCGGACCACCCCGTCAATCGCGGTGCTGCCTGTGCCAAGGGGGCTTCCCTGCGCCAGCTTTCGGCAGACAATCCGCGGCGGCTGCGTCACGTCCTCTACCGCCGCGGCGGCGGGACGGATTGGGAAGAGAAGAGCTGGGACTGGGCCATCGGCGAGATTGCCCGCCGGATTAAGAATACCAGGGACGCCAGCTTCATCGAGAAGGACAACAAGGGCACGCCGGTAAACCGCACCGAGGCTATCGGCAACCTGGGTGGTGCTGCCCTGGACAATGAAGAGTGCTACCTGCTGAGTAAGATGTGCCGCTCGCTGGGTTTGGTGTATATCGAACATCAAGCCCGGCTTTGACATAGCCCCACCGTCGCCAGTCTGGCGCAAAGCTTCGGTCGAGGGGCCATGACCAACCACTGGAATGATATTGGCAACAGCGATTGCATTCTGGCTATTGGCGGCAATCCCGCCGAGAACCATCCCGCCGCCTTCGCCTGGATTACTGTGGCCAAGGAAAGGGGCGGCAAGCTCATCAGTGTTGACCCCAGGTTCAGCCGCACCTCCTCCAAAGCTGACATCTACGCCCCCATGAGGTCAGGGACGGATATCGCCTTCGTTAACGGAATGATTAACTATGTCCTGAATGATATTGAGACCAATCCGGGCAACTACAATTTGACTTATATCAGCGAATACACGAACGCGGGCTACCTGGTAAATCCCGGCTTCAAGGGGCCGGCCGAGCTCGAAGGGCTTTTCTCCGGCTACGCCGGCGGCCTCAACGAAACAGACAGCGCCAAGCGGAAGTATGACAAAGCGACCTGGTCCTATCAGCTTGATGCTAACGGTGTCCCCAAAAAGGACAAGGCGCTCAAAGACCCCAACTGCGTCTTCCAGCTTATGAAGAAGCACTTCGCCCGCTACACGCCGGAGAAGGTGAACGGTATCTGCGGCACGCCCAAAGACGTGTTCCTCGATGTCTGCCGCACCTATGCCGCCACGGGGAAGACCGGCAAGGCAGGCACCGTCCTCTACGCCATGGGCACCACGCAGCATACCAATGGGGCCGAAAACATACGCGCCTACTCGGTGCTGCAGCTCCTCCTGGCGAATATGGGTGTGGCTGGCGGTGGCATCAACGCCATGCGCGGTGAGTCCAATGTCCAGGGCTCCACAGACTATGCCCTCCTCTTCGATAGCCTGCCCGGCTACCTGGGGGCCATTCAGAGCGTGGATACCTCCCTGGACGATTACCTGAAGCGGCTGACGCCCACCACCAGGGACCCCTTGAGCAATAACTGGCTGAAGAACTATCCGAACTACATCACCAGTCTGCTCAAGGCCTGGTTCGGCGAGGCAGCGACCAAAGACAACCAGTTTGGTTTCCACTACCTGCCCAAGCCGGAGGCGGGCAAAAACTACTCGCATATCGCCCTCTTTGAGGCGATGACGGCGGGCACGGTGAAAGGGCTGATGTGCTGGGGGCAGAACCCGGCGGTAGGCGGCCCGGACAGCGAGTTGGAGCGCAAGGCCTTGGAAAAGCTGGACTGGCTGGTGGCCACCGACCTCTGGCCTACGGAGACCGCCAACTTCTGGCAACGCCCGGGGACTAAGCCAACCGATATCAAGACCGAGGTCTTTCTCCTACCGGCACTCGCTTCATATGAAAAGGAGGGGAGCGTTACCAATAGCAGCCGGTGGATGCAGTGGCGCTACAAATGCGCTGCTGGCCCCGGTGAGGCCGAGGATGACATGTGGATGCTCAACAAGCTCATGCTCAAGCTTAAAGAGCTTTACACCAAAGAGGGCGGTCCGAACGCTGACGCCATCACCAAACTGGCCTGGGACTATGGCGACCCGCCGGACGTGCATAAGGTGGCCAAAGAGATTAACGGACGTGACCTGACCACCGGCAAGCAGCTGGCTGGCTTCGGTGCCATGAAGGCTGACGGTACCACAGCCTGCGGGAACTGGCTCTACTGTGGCAGCTACACGGAGGACGGCAATATGGCCGCCCGCCGTGACCTCACACCGGACACTTTCAATATCGGGCTATACCCCAAGTGGGCCTGGTGCTGGCCGATGAACCGCCGCATTATCTACAACCGGGCCTCGGTTGACCTCAATGGTGAGCCGTGGGACAAGGAGCACCCGGTCATCAAGTGGGACGCGGCCAGCAAGAAGTGGCTCGGTGACGTGATGGACGGCCCGGCAGGGGGTGGTGAGCCTGTAGCACAGGGTGGCTACTTACCCTTTATCATGACAGCGGAGGGGGTATCACGCTTATTTGCCCCAGGAATGGGCGATGGGCCTTTCCCCGAGTCCTACGAGCCATGGGAGAGCCCCGTCAGCAATGCCGTGTCCCGGCAGCAGAGCAACCCTATTGCCCGCATCTGGCGGCCCCAGGAGAAGGGCAGTGCCGACCGTTTCCCCATCGTGGCCACCACCTACCGTGTTTGCGAGCACTGGCAGGCCGGGCAGATGACCCGCAACCTCCCCTGGCTGGTGGAGATGATGCCTGAGCCCTTCGTTGAGATGAGCGAAGAACTGGCTGCGGAGAAGGGCATCGCCAATGGCGACAGGGTGGTTATTGAGTCTGCCCGCGGGCAAGTCACGATGGTGGCCGTGGTGACCAGACGCTTCAAGCCCTTCCAGATGAATGGCTACCGTGTGCACGAGGTCGGCCTGCTGTGGCACTGGGGCTACACCGGCCTCTCTACGGGTGATAGTGCCAATACGCTGACCCCCCATGTGGGCGATGCTAACACCATGATACCAGAGTATAAGGCCTTCCTGGTCAATATTCGCCGGGCTTAGTGAGCTTGGAGGTAATGATGGCTGAAAAAGCGATTCTGTATGACGCCGCCAGATGCACCGCCTGTCGCGGCTGCCAGGCCGCCTGCAAGCAGTGGAATGAGTCTGATGAAGGCGAAGGGGAAAAGACCACCAACTTCGGCAGCTACGAAAATCCGCGTGACCTTTCGCCGAAGACCTGGCTCAAGATGGAGTTTCGCGAGGTCGAGAGGAACGGCAAGGTGAGCTGGCTGTTCTCCCGGCGCGCCTGCATGCATTGCACCGATGCCGGCTGTGTCAAGGTCTGTCCCACCAAGGCCGTTTTCCATCACGAGCTCGGCTTCGTGGCCTACAACAAGGACCTTTGCAGCGGCTGCGGCTACTGTATCGAAGCCTGCCCTTTCAATGTGCCCCGCCTCACCGGCAACCGGATTAGCGGCATCGGCAAGATGGACAAGTGCACCTTCTGCACTACACCAAACCTGGACCGCGTGGACAATGGCCAGGAGCCGGCCTGCGTTAAGACGTGCCCGCCCCATGCCCTGGCTTACGGTGACCGCGACAAGCTGGTGGCCGAAGGTAGAAAACGAGTAGCCACTCTCCAGGCTAATGGCAACAGCAATGCCTACCTGTTCGGCGATAAGGAACTGGATGGACTGCACGTCCTCTACGTGCTCGCTGAGGCGCCGGCGACCTACGGGCTGCCCATCAACCCCAAAGTCCCTGCCGCATCTGTGGTCTGGCAGAATGTCATGCAACCCCTGGGCTGGGTACTGGGCGGTCTTACCATCGTCGGCCTGGGGCTGAACTTCATGGTCGCCCGGGAGGCCAGGCTGACCAAGGGACTGCCCGGCAAGAAGGAGGAGTAACATGGAAGCAATGGTAGAACGCTACCGGAAACCAACACGCATTTTACACTGGGTGCATGCCGGTGCCTTTACTGTCCTGTTCCTCACCGGCCTCATCCTTTTTGTTCCTGGCCTGGGCGTCCTGGCGCAGGATAGCTGGACACGTATCCTGCACCGTGCCGCCGCCGTTGTCTTCATCGTGGCCCCGCTCATATACATACCCATGAACTGGAAAGCCACCGTGCGCGGCATCAAGGACGCCTTTACCTGGGGGCCGGAGGACCTGGGCTGGCTACAGGCCGCGCCCAGCTACTATTTCCTTGCCGACGAGAAGGCCATGCCGCCCCAGGGGCACATGAACACCGGGCAGAAGATGTGGTGGCTGATGGCCATCGTTTTCGGCCTGCTCTTTGTCGCTACCGGGATTATCATGTGGCTGTTCAAAGCTACTTTACCCGGTGCGGCCTTCCTGTGGGCCGTCTTTGTCCATGATGTCTCTTTCATTGCCGCTGGCAACATGTTCTTTGTCCACGTGTATCTTTCGGTGGCGCATCCCTTGATGCGTCCGCTCAGCCAGGGTGCCTGGGCCTCCATGTCCAGGGGCAAGGTCCCCGTGGAGTACGTGAAGTCACATCATGCTAAGTGGTATGATGAGGAAGCCCGGGGCAAGGAGATAGCTACCATTGGAAACCGGAGATAGAGTTCTGCAAGCGCTGGCCCAATGGGAAAGGGACGAAGGGACCATGCCCCGAGAGCTATCCTTTTTCCATGAGGTCCTCACTCTCCAGCTTAAGGCCAGGGCCCGGATAGGCACACCTGGTCCTGCCCTGGATGCTCACACTATCGGCAGTCAAATCAGACATGGTGAACCCCTGCTGCGCTTCTCTCACCTGGCCATTGACTGGGCACTGCTGCGGCAGATGCTGGAGGATGTGGCCTGGCTTATCACCCGGTATGACGATGTTCTGGGTGAAAGACCTTGCCTGCTTGAGCTAGACCCCAATTCGTTGCCGCGTCTCAGCCGGGCCTGGTTTGATGGTGACCCGCTATCGAACAGGTCAACAGTCTCTATCAATATGGATTGCGGAACATTCTTATCTTTTGTCATCGGGATACTGCTCAAGCCATACCTGACCGCTTACCGTGACAGCCTGTGCCGGCTCGTTGATGAGGAGCGCTGGCGGCTCGGCTACTGTCCCATCTGTGGTGGCAACCCTGATTTCGCCTTTCTGGATAAGGAGCGCGGTGCCCGGCATTTGGTCTGCGCCCGCTGTGACGCCGAGTGGCTCTTCCAGCGCCTTGAGTGCCCCTACTGCGGCAACCGTGACCAGCGCACGCTGTCCTACTTCACTGATGACAGAGGGCTTTACCGCCTCTATGTCTGTGACTCATGTCACCGCTACCTGAAAGCTGTTGACCTCCGCCAGACTGACGAAGAAGTGCTGCTACCTCTACAGCGCTTTCTCACGGCTGACCTTGACCTGCAGGGACACCAGCAAAACTATTACCCCATTGACTGTTACCGGAGCAAAGCAACGGCCAGCAGGCTGGCACACTAATGCCAGCCTGATTCGTGTGGTGACGGGCTCTTTCAAGTCGGGTTAGGGAACCCGACCTGCAGATTGAGTTGCTGATCTTGGGACAAAGGCGGTCTCAAGGTCCGCTTCCCGAGAATACTTCGCCTGGAACCCCTACAGCCCCAGCTCCTCGGCAATGCCCTGCATCGCCTTCAGACCGAGGGCAATGAGCTCGTCAAGCTCCAGGCCGATTTCACTACACAGGGCCATTTGCTCCCGGCTGGCCCCGGCGGCAAAGCTCTTCTCCTTGAAGCGCTTGCGCACCGATTTGGCTTCCAGTGCCACCAGGCTCTTGTCCGGCCGGATAAGGGCGGCGGCCGTGATCAGGCCGGTGAGCGGGTCAACGCAGTAGAGGGCCTTGTCCAGCTTGCTCTCCCGGGGCACGCCATGGGCCTCATTGTGGCAGAGAATGGCTTGGGCCACCGCCCCGCTAGCGCCTAGCTCCCGGGCCAGGTCAGCCCCCAGGCGGCTGTGGGCGGTCATATCGCCTTCGGTAAGCTCCACATCAATGTCATGCAGTAGCCCGGCCAGTCCCCACTCCGCCACGTCTTCGCCAAGATGCTCCGCCAGCGCCCGCATGATGGACTCAGTGGCCAGCATGTGCCGCACCAGGTTCTGGTTAGCCACATTGGCTTTGACAGATTCAAGGGCTTCTTCTCGTTCCATTGTCCACCCCCATAGCACTGCCTGATTTGACCAGTATCAAGGATAGCACCAGGCTTACCACGCTTACGCCGCCGGCCAGCAGAAAGCCCACCTGGTAGCTGCCTGTCCTATCGAAGATATAGCCGGCGATTACCGGGCCGAGCACCCCGCCTATGGTGAGGAAAGCGTCTGCCAAGGCCAGTAGCTTGCCGTGGGACTTCAGCCCGAATAGCTCGGCGACTATCGGTGACTCCTGCATAAAGGAGCCGGCCCAGGCGAAACCGAACATGGCCCCGAAGAGATAGAGTGTCCATAGCTCTCGCGCGAACTGGAGCCACGCCAGGGCTACCACCATGACAACGAGGGCAATGCTGAGGGCGCGGGCGCTGCCAATACGGTCTGTCGCCAGGCCCATCACCAGCCGGCCCAGGATGTTGACGAAGCCGATAATGGCGATAATGCTAACGGCAGCACTCTGCGGCACCCCCAGACCGATGGCATGGACGACGATGTGCACCAGCGGAACGAACATGGCATAGCCCATGCCGGCAAAAGCTGTGAGGAATAGCCAGAGCTGCCGGGTGCGCATGGCTTCACGCACGGTGAGTCCGCGCGAGGCGCTGGCCACCGCACTCGCTACCGGTTGTCTCGCGCCGTCCGGGTAAAGCCCCATGCTATGCGGGTCACGCCGGATAAGCTGGGCAAAGCCCGCTACTACCGCTATAGTGAGACCGCCGACAATAAGGAAAGCGGTGCGCCAGCCGTATAGAGTGAAAAGCCAGTTGGCCAGCAGTGGGACGAAAGACGTCCCGATGCCAATGCCCATGGAGACCGTGCCTGTCATAATACCCCGTCTCTTGCTGAACCACCGGGCCACAGTGGAGAGGACGGGGACAATGGCGCCGCTGATGCCAATACCCGCGATCGCACCAAAGAAGACATATAGCTGCCAGAGGGCATAGCTATAGGCCATCAGGATAAAGCTCAGGCCGGTAAATATGCCGGCGCTGAGGAGCAGGAACTTCGGCTCAACGCGGTCGCTCAGCCGGCCGACCACGCCCATGCTGGCAATGGCATAGAAAATCAGGCGGAGAGAAAAGGCCCAGGAGGTGGTGGCCCTTGTCCAGCCGAACTCGGCCTCGATGGGTGTAAAGAAGACGCCATAGGCGTTGTTGCTGCCGAGAATGAAAGCAAAGATAAAGAAGGCCGCCCCGACAATGACGTAGCCGTAAAAGATACGGGCCTTCTCCGGTTTACCTGTAGTCATAGAAAAGAGGACTCAAAATGCTCCGGTAAGACACCACAAATATCCGCAGCGGGCACATTCTGGTTAGCTATTGTCCTCTTTAGCCCCGGCAAAGTCAAGTGAGACCACGCGCCCGAAATCAGCGATTCATTCTGTAGGTCGGGTTTCCTAACCCGACTTGAAGTGGCGGGCAGGTTGGGAAACCTGCCCTACGGTGGCTAGTGTAGGGGAAGGGGATACAGGCTTGCCCTGAGCAAAGTCGGAGGGGGATAGGGTCAGACGATATGAAACGATGTCAGCTCCAAAAAATAAGGGGTAATTACTACCACGACAAACGCCTGCGGCGGTTATTCCGAAGCTGTCCATCATGAGGAATTGAGGTAAATGCTGTTTCCTCTGTGGCGAAATCATCTATAAGACCGTTTCAGGACAGGCTCCGCATACTTAGCCTATGGCGGCTAGTTTAGCCTACCGGTGAAGCGGTATCTTTCAGAATGCCCCTTTGGGCCAGGTCCTGGCGGACATACTCCAGACCGGACTCCGCCAGGGTCTCGGCGGTGGGGATGCCCTCGCGGTCCCAGCCCCTTATTTCGTAGAAGCGGTCAATGATCCTATTGAAGGTGGCCGGGTCGAGGGGCACCTCCGGAGGGGGCGGTGTCCTCTCGAAGGCATGCTTCGGCACTGCATCGAAATCGTCCTGCCGCCGGATGCCCTCCCGCACATTATAGGCCCGGACCAGATTTATTATCCTGCGGGCAATGCGCGTCGCCTCGGCCTCATCAATCGGCAGGCCGGTGACGTAGGCGATGCAGTCCGCCAGCATGGCGCGGTTTATAGGCGGGTAGGCCAGGAACTGCAACCACCAGGCACATTCGCCTGCGGAATCGGCCAGGGAGAACTGCTCCATGTCATAGGCCTTGAACTGGCACAGAGACTCCAGGTCCGGGTTCCGGTTGGTATCCAAGGATGTGAGCAGGTATTTCTCGAATTCCTTGGGGTAGCCGAACCAGCCCTCCCGGATATAGGTCTCCTTTTCCTCTGGGGACTCGGGGTAGATGTGGCTGAAAGTCTCCCCCTCAAGCTTGGTAAGGCAGGCTTTGTCTGTCATAGCGGCAATGAGTGCCAGGTGATGGCGGTGGTAAATCCGGAAGCGGGGCAGGTCCATTTTCTTGATATGGAAAGCATGGTTCTCAGCGCCGCGGCCAATTTTGCGTGCCGCCCGGTAGGTGCCATCGGCCAGTATGTCGCCAATGCCCTCCCGCCTGGCCATCTTCTCGGCGAGGGCAAAAGCTGTCTCCGGGCTTTCCCACTTCAGCTCCAGTCCGTCCGTGTCTTCCCTGGTCAGGATGCCTCTCTGGTAGAGGTCGGTCGCGAAGGCGATGCCGTGTCCAACAGCCTTGTAGTCCATTCCATATTTCTGGCACAGGCTGACAAACCGCCTGACGAAGTCAACATCGAGTATCTGGGTAGCCACCATGGGATAGTAAAGGGCACACTTCAGGAAGATGTTGTCACCCTCCGGCGTCTGGTATTCATGCTTACAGCGCATAGCGCAGTTCGCACAGGCGACCTCTCTGGTCCTCGTCTTGAACATATATTCCCTGGCCTTGCGCCCCATCGCCTGGATTTCTTCCTGTAAGGCCGGCCACACAACGCCACTGAAGTTGCGGAAATCAGCCCAGCGCAGGCCAAAGCGGACATAGGCACCGGCCGGGTGCTCGATAATGCGCGTCCGATTGCCAGCGGAGCGGTCCAGGATGCGCTGTGCCAGATCGAAAAGTCTTTCCGGCTGGGCTACGGTGACGTCCTTCCGGCCGCGGACGGCAATGGCCTTCAGCTTTTTGTCACCCATGACGCAGCCGGTGCCGCCCCGGCTGGCACTGGCACCCGGGCCGTGCTCCACACTGGCGTGATAGACCCTGTTCTCTCCGGCCAAGCCGATACACAGGACCTGAGCGCTATCGGCTTGCAGCTCTTGGCGCAGCATCCTCTGCGTCTCGAAGGTGCTCTTGCCCCACAGGTGGCGAGCGTCACGTAGCTCCACGTGGTCGTCATCAACCCAGAGATAGACCGGCGTCTCCGATTTTCCGCTGAAGACTATCGTGTCATAACCGGCGTGTTTCAACTCCGCGGCGAAGAAGCCGCCCATGTTGGAGTAGCAGTGCAAGTCGGTCACCGGCGACTTGTAGGTAATGCAGGTCTGGTTGGCCCCGGGGACCATGGTGCCAGTAAGCAAGCCGGCGCCCACTATTAGCAGGTTCTCAGGTGAGAAGGCCCCCACCTCGGGCGGGACGCGCTCCCACATGAGCCTGGCGTTGGTCCCCTTTCCACCCAGGTAGCCCGCTATTATTTCCGGGTCGCCCGGCACTTTTTCGATTGTCCCTTGGGACAGGTCAATCTCCAGATTAGTGCCTGCCCAACCGTGCGGCATGGTCCTCTCCTTATCGATAAAAGCAATGGTATCCTGCAGGGATGCCAGCAGACGAGGTCAAAGGAATCGCCAGTTTTGCGCTCCGGATTTCCCTGGTCAATCAGGGTGGGGTGAGTGAAGGGATTCGAACCCT
>JACQTX010000150.1 GCA_016210585.1 Chloroflexota bacterium | reverse complement strand
TTCTAATCCGCCGCAGGCGGACTAAACAACACCAAAGCACAAACGTGCAAAATATTTGGGTGTTTTGAATTTTGTGTTTTGGTGATTGGGGTTTGTTTAGAATTTAGGATTTGGTGCTTAGAATTTTATTTGCAAGGCGTTATTACTTAAGACGCTTTACACAGAAATAGACGGGTAATTGACTTAGGGCTAGGCGAATACGGAGGATGATATGGCCAAGGGTAAGATAGTGCAGGTTATCGGCACGGTGGTAGATGTGGAGTTTCCGCCGGAGGAGCTGCCGGGACTTTACAGTGCGGTGGAGATTCCCCAAAACGGCAGCAGGATTGTCCTGGAAACCCAGGAGCACATTGGCAACAACTGGGTGCGCTGCCTGGCGCTGGCGCCTACCGAGGGCCTGGCGCGAGGCCTGGAAGCGGTTGATACCGGCGGGCCGCTGGCCGTGCCGGTGGGACGGGCGACACTCGGACGGCTGTTTAACGTCCTGGGTGAGCCTCTGGACGGGCTTGGTCCGGTCAAGACCGAAGAGCGCTGGCCGATTCACCGCCCCGCCCCTGGCTTCCAAGACCAGGAGACTAGCACCCAGGTCCTGGAGACCGGACTTAAGGTCATTGACCTGATTACACCCTTCACCAAGGGCGGCAAGATTGGCGCCTTCGGCGGTGCCGGCGTGGGCAAGACCGTCATCATCATGGAGCTTATCAGCAACATCGCCACCGAGCACGGCGGCTTCTCCGTCTTCACCGGCATTGGCGAGCGCTCCCGGGAAGGCAATGACCTGTGGACTGACATGAAGAAATCGGGCGTTATTGAAAAGGCCGTGCTCGTCTTCGGGCAGATGAATGAGCCGCCGGGGGTCCGCCTCCGCATCGGGCTGACAGGTCTGACCATGGCCGAATATTTCCGCGATGTGGAGCACCAGGATGTCCTGCTCTTTATTGACAATATCTACCGCTACACACTGGCGGGCATGGAGGTCTCTGCCCTCTTGGGACGCTTGCCCTCCGCCGTGGGCTACCAGCCTACCCTGGCCACCGAGATGGCAGAGCTTGAGGAGCGGATTACCTCCACCAAGCAGGGCTCCATCACTTCCTTCCAGGCCATCTACGTTCCTGCCGATGACTATACCGACCCCGGCGTGGCCACTACCTTTGGCCATTTCGACGCCGTTGTCGCCCTGGAACGCTCGATTGCCGAGCAGGGACTATTTCCGGCCGTTGACCCGCTGGTCTCAAACTCCCGTGCCCTCGACCCGAGCTTTGTCGGCCAGGAGCACTATGACGTGGCCCGTGGCGTCCAGCGAGTGCTCCAGCGCTACAAGGACCTCCAGGACGTCATCGCCATCCTGGGCATCGAGGAGCTGAGCGAGGAAGATAAGCTCACCGTAGCACGGGCCCGCCGCATCCAGAGATTCCTGTCCCAGCCCATGTTTGTAAGCGAGGTCTTCACCGGCCGCAAGGGCCGCTACGTGCCCATCAAGGAGACGGTGCGCGGCTTCAAGGAAATCCTCGAGGGTAAGCATGATGCCCTGCCGGAGCAGGCATTCTGGCTGGTCGGCACCATCGAGGACGCGATAGAAGAGGCCAAGAAGCTAGGAGCATAGCATGGCAACGTTCAAGCTCGATGTGGTCACCGCGGAGCGGGTGGTCTATTCCGACGACGTGGACATGGTGGTGGCCCCGGGAGTTGAAGGACAACTGGGCATCCTGCCACACCATGCCCCGCTTATGACCATGCTCCAGCCGGGTGAACTGCTGGTAAAGAAAGGCACCGAGGAGAGCTGCATCGCCATTACCGGCGGTTACCTGGAGGTGCGCCCGGACCGTGTGGTCGTGCTCGCCGATGCCGCTGAAAGGGCCGAGGACATTGATGTCTGCCGTGCCGAGGAAGCCATGAAACGGGCCCAGCAGCGCCTCAAGGAGCGCCCGACTGGCCTGGATGCCACCCGGGCGGAAGCCGCCCTGCGCCGTGCTTTCATCCGCCTCCAGACCGTGGAAAAGGCCAAACAGCGCAGGGCACGCCTCCACAGGAAGTAGCGATGTCACGCCTCCTCGCTTCTACCGTCTCAGCAGATGTAGCTTCAAAAACAAGTTTGGGACAGTAAGCATTTCTTGTCCCTTCTCCCTTGAGGGGAGAAGGTTAGGATGAGGGTGGTATTGCATCAAGAAATGAATAGACGCCCGATAATCAATTTAGCGAGAGAACTCAGGCGTAAGCAAACTGGTGCCGAGAATTTGCTCTGGGCAGAGCTACGCAACATGCGTTCTGATGGCGTAAAATTCCGCAGGCAACACCCCATCGGAGACTATATAGTTGATTTTATTTGCCTCGAGAAGAAATTGGTTATCGAAGTTGATGGCGGGCAGCATAATGAGGATGTGAAAAAAGAGGAAGATGAGACGAGGACGCTTTGGCTGGAAAGTGAGGGCTATCATATAATAAGGCTCTGGAACAATGAGGTCCTGGCAAACATAGAGGGTGTTGTCTTTCACATAAAAGAAGCTTTAGAATGAGGTATCACCCTCACCTAACCTCTCCCCTCTTAGGGAGAGGAATTTAGAGGAAGTTTTTATGCTCCGCCCGTCTCAAATGTCCCAAGGGGAGATGTAGCTAATCCTGAGGGACTCCAAACCATGAAGGTCAAGACCTCCTCACCCTTGCGGCTCTGACAATAGTCCCTCAATTGCTTCGATAATAACGCGCCTCCGCTTGAGGTCAATGCTCTTGATGACATCGGCGATGGCCGGGATGAGGACTTCTCCCTTATCACCACGCACAACATAGACGTCATTGCCTGCGGTAGTCATAATCTCAGTGACCGTTCCCAGCCTTTCGCCACCAGCCGTCCATACCTCCAGCCCAATAATCTGAGAGTGGTAGAACTGGCCCTCGGGCAGAGGTTTGACCTGGCTGCCGGCGATTTCTACTAGCTTGCCACGCAGCTTCTGCGCCGCTTCCACGGTAGTAATCCTATCGAGTTTCAAAATCACCTGTCCGCCCTGCCAGTGGGCAGCCTCGATAGTCATTGGCTGGCGGTCTATGTAAATGGTTGACGAAGGTGTAAATCTCTCCGGGAAGTCAGTGGTGACGGTCACCTTCAGCTTACCATCCCGGCCCCATGGCGCGACAATGCGTCCAATGGGTATGAAATCTGGCTGAGCCATCGTAGTCACCTGGATTGGGTATTACCCTCAAATGTCATCGCGAGGAGCCCTTCAGCTGAGGGGCGACGGCGCAATCTCATGAGTTCGGATGAGATTGCTTCGCCTCCTTCTGCGAAGGATGGTCTCGCAATGACACGGCTGAATAGCGATGACAGGCAAAGCAGAAGGGACCTTTCCACGACTGTCAGGAAAACAATGAACAATGGTGAAAGTCAAAGATACGTAAGGTATTCTGGCTTTACCGTCTGGTGGACCAGAGGCGACCTGTCCTCTTGAATGCTGGCGTCTGTTTTGAGTGCGCCCTAGAGAATTTCCAGGGACACCTTAATGCCCTGCTTGGCCGCCTTCACACGGATAAGAGTGCGCATTGCCTCGGCGATACGCCCCTGCTTGCCGATAACCCGCCCCTTGTCCTCATCAGCAACCTGTAGCTTGAGGGTTACTCCCTGCTCGCTCGTTTCCTCAGTGACGACTACTTTATCGGGCGCATTGACAATGGATTTCACGATGTACTCAATCAGTTCTTTCATGTTTTCTCCTTGCTTGTCTTGAACTTATCCATTATGCCTGCTTTAGTGAGTAGTCTGGTGACTGTTGCTGTCGGCTGGGCACCCTGGGCTAGCCAGTGCAATGCCTGCTCTTCGTTGATAACTACCGTTGCCGGGTCGGTCAAAGGGTTGTAGTGTCCGATGATATCAATGAACCTGCCATCGCGCGGGGCACGCGAGTCAGCAATGACCACGCGATAACTTGGTTTCTTCTTGGCACCTGTCCTTCTTAGCCTGATTTTTACCATTCTTTAACTCTTCTCCAAGTCTAATATTATGCATGACAGGCCCTTCCCTGTCAATTATAGCTTCGGTGAAAGGCTTCAAAATCCCTCTTACCCCCACTTTTTCAAAGAGGGAATCCTGAGTCTCTCCCCTTCGCCAGGTCTTTCTAATTTGCGGCCAACAGCAGAGCGGGCTGGCATTGCCAGCCGCTATTGCACAAGCACAAAGCGAGCAACTATCCCACTTTTCCTATCCGGCACAGCAACTGGTGCAGCGAGGGGAAGCCGGATACCGGATCAACGGGGCTGCCATCGGTAAGCAGGTTAACATTAGCTTCCGGCCAGCCGTGGGCTATGTGCACCGTCTCCGGCAGGATATCTTCGGTCACATCCGCTTCCAGCTCTATGCGGCCCCGCTTGGTCTCCACGAATATCCGGTCGCCGTTCTTTATGCCATATCTGGCCGCCGTGGCGGTATTCACAGTAGCTACAGGCCCGGGGACCATCTTGCGGAAGGCTGGTATATTGCGCTGGCGCGAGTGCGTGAACTCCTGGTACCTGGCCCCGGTGGTCAGGGTGAGCGGGTACTCCTTAGCCAACTCCGGGTTGCTCATGGGGCCTTCGGGTGATTCCACGTAGACGGGCAGGGGCGCGTAGTCATATTTGGCCATCAGGTCCGAGTAAATCTCGACCTTGCCCGAGGCCGTGGGGAACCCCTTCTTCTCATACTCCTTGTAGCGCGGGAAGCCATAGGAGACGCCCTCGGGTTTTTCATCCCGGAGCATCGTGACGCTCAGACCGGCCGGCTTGAGGAGATAGTCTATAACCTCCTCTTCGGTCTGCCACGGCACGTCAGCCTGGTAGCCCATCCGCTTGGACAGCTCCAGCCAGTACTTGAGGTCGCCCCAGCACTCGCCGGGCGGCTCCACGACCTTCTTCCCCAGCATGACGTAGCGCATGTTCTTGTCAATGTTCGGCAAGATACCCAGCGACTCCTTTTCCAGGAAGCTGGCCGCCGGCAGGACCAGGTGGGCTAGCTGTGCTGTCTCCGTCATGAACATCTCATTGACGACCAGGAACTCGAGCTTCTTCAAGGCGGACACCATCTTGGCAGCATCAGGCCAAGTGAGGACGAGGTTGGAGCCGGGGACGAACATGGCCCTGATGCGGTAGGGCTTCTCCGTCAGGATGATGTCCGGCATGACCATGCCCTGGCCTTCGCCGTAAGAGTAACCGGCTACCTCGAAGGAGAAGGGGAACTTATCGGAGCCGGGCGGTATCTCCTTGATTCTTTCGGGCAAACGCAGCTGGTTCATCGGCACCACCCCGGTGAGGACGAAGCCGCCGGGCACATCCAGGTTGCCCGTAATCGCCTCCAGTATGGAGATGATGCGGTTGGTCTGGGCGCCACTGGTGCACTGGTCCAGCGAGTTGCCCCCCTGCACAATGGTCGCTGGCGCGTTCGCGGCGAACATGCGGGCGATCTCCCGGATCTTGTCTGCCGGCACCCAGGTAATCTTTTCGACTAACGATAGGGGATACTGCTTCACGTGCTCGGCCAACTTATCGAAACCGACCGTCCATCTGGCAACGAAATCTTCATCGTAGAAGCCCTCGTTGATGATGACATTAAGTATGCCCAGCCCCAGGGCGGCGTCCGTGCCCGGCCGGGGTCTGACATGAATATCGGCCTTCTTGGCGATGGGGATATTGCGGGGGTCAATGACGATCAGCTTGGCACCCTTGGCCCGGGCGTCCCAGACACGCAGGCCCACCGGCATACCAGAGTTGTCCGGGTTGTTGCCCCAGAGGAGGATGCATTTGGAGTGCCACGGGTCATAGTAGCGGCCGCGGCCGAAGGTGAGCCGGTGTGCCGTGCCGCGGATCCGGATGCACATGCTGTCACCGGAGAAGACGTTGGGCGAGCCGTAGATATCAAGGAAGCGGCGGGCCAGCCCGAAGCCCGCAATCTCGCCAAAGAGGGCGCCGGGATAGAGAATGGTCGCCCGCGGCCCATCGGTGGCCTGGATTTTCTTCAGCTTGGCGACAATGGTGTCCAGGGCCTCGTCCCAGGAAATGCGCTTGAAATTGCCATTGACTCGCTTCATGGGATACGTGAGGCGGTCAGCGGCATACTCGATATCCATTACCGCGGCCGCCTTGGCACAGAGGTGGCCCCAGTTCACCGGGTGGTTGGGCGTCCCTGCCACCTTCACAATCCTCCCGTTCTCCACATAGACGTCCATGCCGCAGGCCTGCGGGCAGAGCTGACAAACCGTGGTAATCGGCCGGCTTTCCGTTCTCGTAGAGCTACTCAGCGCCATCTTTAATCGCCTCCTATCTTCGCTAGCCTAATTCTACTAAGGCCAGCTTGGGGTGTCAAGGAAAGCCACAAAGGTGTAATCCGTCATGGTCAAACAATCACCCCGGCGGGTTATGGGAATGGACTGGCGGCTTGGTTGCGAAAATACCTGTACACTTCAAAGCCCCTTCTCCCTTGATGAGCCTTGCCCAAAAAGTCAAACGCTCATGTCATTACCCCGAAAATAGGACCCAATCCGTCATTCCAGCCCTTCGGTTTCACTCAGGATAAACT
>JACQTX010000152.1 GCA_016210585.1 Chloroflexota bacterium | reverse complement strand
GTTAAGGCGGGGGTCTGCAAAACCCCTATTCAGCGGTTCAAATCCGCTCGTCGCCTCCAATAACTTATGAATTGACCCGGAAATAGCGATTGACCCCCGTAGGGCAGGTTTCCCAACCTGCCCGTCACTTAAGGTCGGGTTAGGAAACCCGACCTACAGATTGAATTGCTGATTTTGGAAATTGCCACTTTTGTTTATGCCTGACATTGTGTTATAATTAAGTTGCCTCCTGGTGGTTAGAGCGGGGTGGCACCACCCGTTCCCATCCCGAACACGGAAGTGAAACGCCCCAGCGCAGACGATACTGAAGGGGCAACCCTTTGTGGAAAATATGCCACCGCCAGGGGGCATTAGACTAATTGGGACCTGACTGCAACAGACCATATTTCTCCAGTTTTGACGTTTATCTTCGTCCAGTCTATAATATGGGTGCGTGGAGTGTGGGGGTCATCGGTAGTGTGAGGGAGAAATGGCTAGCAGATTCGAGAAGTTTTCCGAGCGTGCCCGCCGGGTGCTTACCTTAGCCCAGGAAGAGGCGCGTCATCTTAACCATAGCTACATCGGGACGGAGCATATCCTGCTCGGTCTCGTCCATGAGGAAGAAGGCGTTGCTGCCAAGGTTCTCGTCAATCTCGGTGTTGACCTGGGTAAAGTCCGCCAGGCCGTCGAGTTCACTATGGGGCGCGGTGAGAAGCCCAGCAGTGGCGAAATCGGGCTG
Organism: Chloroflexota bacterium; assembly: GCA_016210585.1. Taxonomy (GTDB): domain Bacteria; phylum Chloroflexota; class Dehalococcoidia; order Dehalococcoidales; family JAFGLR01; genus JACQTX01. The sequence continues at coordinate 8,590 of JACQTX010000152.1, read as the reverse complement.
ACACCACGCGCCAAGCGCGTCATCGAGCTAGCTATTGACGAAGCACGCCATCTCGGTCACAGCTATATCGGCACCGAGCATTTGCTGCTCGGCATTCTGCGCGAGGGCGGCGGTGTCGCCGTCAGTGTGCTGGATAGCTTTGGCGTTACCCTGGAGCAGGTGCGTGCCGAGGTGGTACGCGTGCTCAGCCAGGGCAGTCCCCGGCCCACCCGGGCCGCCCGTTCGACCAGCCGCACGCCGATTCTGGACCAGGTCAGTGTTGACCTGACCGAAGCGGTGCACCAAGGCAAGCTAGACCCGGTCATTGGGCGGAACAAAGAGATTGAGCGGGTTATCCAGATCCTCAGCCGCCGCACCAAGAACAATCCAGCCCTGATTGGTGAGCCGGGCGTCGGCAAGACGGCCATCGTGGAAGGGCTGGCCCACCGCATCGCCACGGGCGATGTCCCGGAGACGCTACAGGGCAAACGCCTTATCATGCTGGATATCGCCGCGCTCGTAGCCGGGACAAAATACCGCGGCGAGTTTGAAGAGCGGCTCAAGAAGGTCATTGACGAAATCAAGAGCTCAGGCAACTGTGTGCTCTTTATTGATGAGTTCCATACCATCGTGGGTGCCGGCGCTGCCGAGGGCGCCGTTGATGCGGCCAATATCCTCAAGCCATCCCTGGCGAGGGGTGAGCTGCAGTGCATCGGGGCGAGCACTCTCGATGATTACCGCAAGCATATCGAGCGTGATGCGGCCCTGGAGCGGCGCTTCCAGCCTGTTCTGGTAGAGGAGCCTTCGGTTGATGATACCGTGGCCATCCTGCGCGGTGTCAAAGAGCGCTACGAGGAACATCACCGGCTCACTATAAGCGATGAAGCACTGGTCTCGGCGGGGACACTGGCGGCCCGCTATATCCCGGACCGCTTCCTGCCCGATAAGGCCATTGACCTGATTGACGAGGCGGCCTCAAGAGTGAGGATCAAGCATCGGGCGGTGCCCCTCTCCTTGAAGGAAGCCAGGCAAGTTGCGGAAAGCATCCGCAAGGACAAGGATGCCGCTCTGGCGGCCCAGCAGTATGAATATGCTGCGGAGCTGCGCCAGCGTGAGCTCCAGATCGAAGAGAAGATAAAGAAACAGGAAGAAGAGTGGCAGGTAGCCAAGGAGCAGGAAAAGCCCGTGGTAACCGCTGAGGATATCGCCGAGGTGGTGGCCATGTGGACGAATATCCCGGTTGTCCAGCTAGCGGCCGATGAGACCAAGCGCCTCCTGCACATGGAAGAGGCACTCCACAAGCGCATTGTTGGCCAGGATGAGGCTATTGTCACTATCTCCAGGGCGGTTCGCCGGGCCCGTGCCGGGCTGAAGGACCCCAGGCATCCCATTGGCAACTTCGTCTTCCTGGGACCAACCGGCGTGGGCAAGACCGAGCTGGTCAGAGCTTTAGCGGAGTTCATGTTCGGCAGTGAGGATGCCCTTATCCGTATTGATATGTCCGAGTTCATGGAGAAGTTCGCCGTATCCCGGCTTGTCGGGGCACCGCCCGGCTACGTAGGTTATGATGAGGGCGGTCAGCTGACGGAGGCCGTGCGCCGCAAGTCATACTGCTGTATCCTTCTCGATGAGATTGAAAAGGCGCACCCGGATGTCTTCAACATCCTGCTGCAGATCTTCGACGATGGCCATCTGACAGATGCCAAGGGGCGCCGCGTGGACTTCCGCAACAGCATCATCATCATGACCAGCAATATCGGCGCTGAGCTAATACGCAAGGGTTCGGCCATCGGCTTCGCCACCCACGCCGATGAGGCGAAGGTGCGCGAGGTCAGCTATGAGAGAATGAAGGAAAAGCTGCTTGCCGAGTTGAAGCGGACCTTCCGCCCCGAGTTCCTGAACCGTATTGATGGCGTGGTGGTCTTCCATTCCCTGACCAAGGAGAACATCCGCAGTATTGTTGATCTGATGCTGGGCCAGGTAAACAGGGAGCTGGCCGAGAAAGGCATCAAGCTGGTAGTCACTGACGCAGCCAAGGATTTCCTTGGCCGGAAGGGCTACGATGAGGTCTTCGGTGCCCGCCCGTTGCGGCGGGTAATCCAGGATATGGTAGAGGACAAGCTCTCGGAAGACCTGCTGCGCGGCAAGTTCCAGCCGGGAGACACAGCCATCGTGGACATGGAGGGCGATGAGATTGTCGTCCATGCGGCACCGGTAGGTGCCTTAGCCGGAGATGAGAAGTCTTAGACTACCGACGACATAGGGCTGGTAAAAGGGCGGGACGGCGTGAGGAACGTTTACCGCCCTTTTCTTTTGCTCTTCCTGAGAGGAAGGGCGGAGGCCAGGCAGAAAGGAGTGAGAATTGCCACAGGAAGTTGTTGAGGTCCCCCTTACCGGTAAGATTATCAGCGTGGAGGTGAAACCGGGCGATAAGGTCAATGAGAACGATACCATCTGCCTCCTGGAATCAATGAAGATGGAGAACCCGATTGTTGCCCCGGTCAGCGGCACGGTAGTCAAGGTAGAGGTCAAGGTGGACCAGGTGGTCAAGACCGGCCAGGTTATTGCTATTATCGAATACTAGCGGCGGTCTTTCCTCGGTCTGGAGTTAAGAAAGGGCTTCATTCTTCCAGTTAGAAGAATGAAGCCCTTTCTGTCTGTCCACTCTGTCATTGCCACGCCTTCCGCCTTCGGCGGAATGGCTCGCAATTACTTTTTGGTGAATCCTGAATCCATTCTCCGTATCCGGAAGGTAATCGTTTTGAATCCGAGCTCGGAGCGTAAGACGATACATAGCTCGCCGCGAAACGCGCCCGGCAAGTCAGAATAACGGCTTGCACCACGCATCAGGACCATCGCTCTCACCCCCAATGACACCTATTTTCGGGGGACGCTCTACACCCTCTTCTTGCCAAAGCGGGTAGGACTGCGGTAGGATTAGTCCAAAAGAGGCAAGTCATGAAAGGTCCTCTATCTGGCATACGCATTCTAGCTCTATCCCACTTTATTGCCGGGCCTTTCGGCTCCATGCTCCTGGGGGACATGGGTGCCGAGGTCATTAAGATAGAGCCGCCGGAGCCAATTGCCAACCGCACTTTGCCTGGTCCTGGTCACAAAGGGGAGAGCTTCTATCACCTGGCCCTTAACCGCAGCAAGAAGAGTGTGACCCTTGATCTCCGGACACCGCTGGGCGGCGAGGCTTTTCGTGAGCTTGTCCGCATCTCAGACGTAGTCTGGACTAACCTGCGTCCTGAGCCTATCCACAATGTGGGCGCTGACTATGAGACTGTCAGGAAAATCAACCCCCGGATTATTGGCTGCTATCTGACGGGCTATGGGCTTTCCGGTCCCTACCGAGACCGTCCGTCCTTCGATATCGGCGGTCTCGCTATGAGCGGCATGATGAGCGTGACCGGTGAGCCGGGCGGACCGCCTCTCAAGCCGGGGGCACCTATCGGTGACATCACTACGGGGATACTGGGTGCCCTGGGTGTTTGTGCTGCCCTTACGCAGAGGGAGCGCACCGGGCAGGGACAGCTCGTAGACATTTCGCTGCTTGATAGCTGCCTGTCAACACTCGTTTATGAGTTCACCTACTACTTCTGCTCTGGCATGGTGCCACGTGCCGCGGGTTCAGGCCACCTGTCCCTCGTGCCCTACAATGCCTACAATACGAAGGACGGCTGGCTGGTTATCGGCCCGTCCTGGCCACGGCTGGCGCGCGTCCTTGACTTGGAGTGGATGATTGACGACCCGCGGTTTGCTACGCAGCAAGCCCGGCTCCAGAACAAGGCCGAGTTTGACCGTATTATCCAGGAGAAGCTAATGGCAGCACCGGCCGAGGACTGGCTGGAGCTATTCTATGTGGAGGACATCGCGGCAGCACCGGTGAATACGCTCGACAAGGTGGTAAACGACCCGCAGGTCCATCACCGCAACATGGTCTTCGAGCTAGAGCACTCCCTCGGCGAGCGCATCAAGCTCATTGGCAATCCCGTCAAGATGCCGGACAGCATTGACGATACTGATTACCTGCCGCCGCCGACCCTCGGCCAGCACAACTACGAGGTGCTGGGCAACCTGCTCGGCTACCCCAAAGAGAAAATCGAAAGCCTGCTGGCGGAAGGCCAGGCCAATATAGCCGCCCTGCGCGAACACCTGCATAAGAGGCTGTAAAAAGCTTCACTGGTATCTGGTTCAAAAGTGGTATAATGGCTAAGAGGCAGAACAATGAAAATCAAAGTAGTCCTGGAGCCTTCGGAGGAAGGCGGTTTTACAGTCTACGTGCCTTCACTTCCGGGTTGCATCAGCGAAGGCGAAACGGAAGAAGAAGCACTGGCGAATATCAGAGAGGCCATTGAGCTGTATCTAGAGCCTGTGGAAGACGAGTTGCTTGCCAGCGATGGCACGACCATCAAGGAAGTAGCGGTGTGACGGCTATCCCAAGCCTATCGTACCGCAAGGTTATCAACGCTCTCCAGCGTGCGGGCTTTGTAGTAGTGAGACAAAGAGGTAGTCACATTCGCCTTCAGAAGCGAGCAAAGGAAAGCGTCCTCAAAATAACTGTTCCCGCTCACAGCCCAATCAAGAAAACCACTCTTGCGAAGATTGTCAAAGATGCTGACCTCACTGTTGACGAGTTCAACGACCTGGTCTGACTTGTGCGCTCGGCACATCGACCCTCGGCCAGCATAATGACGAGGTGCTGGGTAACCCGCTCGGCTAGCCGAAACAGATTGCCGAAGAAGTATAAATCAACTATGCAAATCCGCGCCTCGATGGGCTGCCTCTCCCTTTTGTAAAGGGAGATTGAGAGGGATTTACGCCAGAAATCCCCCTTGTTCCCCCTTTGAAAAAGGGGGAGATTCACTTTTTCAGCACTCTCCGAAAGAGAAAATCGAAAGCCTGCTGGCGGAAGGTCAGGCCAACATAACAGCGCTGTGCGCGCACCTGCACAAGAGGCTGTAGTCGAGAAGGCGGGCTTGCGCCACGAAGTCCCATGACCAACTGCGAAACACACTTCTTCCCACAATTTCCTCTACGGCCTATCCATACGTTATAATAGTGGTGATTGCACCAGAAAGAAGGAGAACGTCATGGCAGTTAGGACACGGGCGGAGTATATCGAGAGCCTACGCCAGCAGCACCCGCAGCAGGTCTATTTGAACGGCAAGAAGGTTGAAAGCGTCCTAGATGAGCCTGGCTTCAAAAAGGGCATTGAGAGCATTGCCCTCGCTTTTGATATCTGCCACGACCCGAAGTATCAAGAGCTGGCCACGCTGGACTCGCCCCTGATTGGTGAGAGAATCAGCCGGTGGAATCACCTTAACCAGAGCCTCGAGGATGCCCTGCTCCGCAACCAGCTGATGCGCACGATGGGCGATTATCTTGTCCCCTGCTGCTACCGCTGCATGACCGCCGCCGAAGCTATGGCCGCCTGGATTATCAGTTATGACATTGACAAGAAATACGGCACCAGCTACCACCAGAGAGTGGTTAAAATCGTCAAGGAAGTCCAGAAGAATGACCTGGTCATCGGTGCCTCCCTGGTTGACCCCAAGGGTGACCGCAGCCTGCCGCCGAGCAAACAGCCCGACCCGGACCTTTTCCTCCATATAGTAGAGCGGCGCAAAGACGGCATCATCGTCAAGGGGGCCAGGGCACATGATACGGCGGCTCCCTATACTAACCTGCTGTGCGTGATGCCCATGAGCCGCCCTCTGCGCGAGAACGAGAAGGACTACGCCGTCGCCTTCTTCACGCCAGTGGATACCGAGGGCATCACCTATGTCTGCCGGGCCGCACCCGGCCCCCACGAAGACAGTGACATTGAGCACCCGTTCAGCTCCCGGTACGGCGGGCAGGCCCACGCCTACACAATATATGACAATGTCTTCATTCCCTGGGAGAGGGTGTTCATGTGCGGTGAGTACGAGTTCGTGGGCCAACTGATGAACCTGCACGGCGCCCTCGATATGGTGGACGTCTGTAGCTGTCACGCCGCCGGCATGGACCTGGCGGCCGGTGCTCTGGCCCTCGTAGCCGATTGCAACGGGACAGCGAAGGCCCCGCACATCCGGGAATACCTCATCAATGTCATCTCGAACGCCGAGATTACCTACTCCTGTGCTATAGCTTCCGCCGTCCGGGGCTACCGCCACGAATCGGGGGTATGGTCGCCAAACCCGCTGCCGGGAGAGGTGGGCAAGGTCTTCTCGGCCAGCCACCTTGGCCAGAACCGCTACTATATGCAGGAGGCGGCCGGCGGCTCGGCACGCACCATGCCGCAGGAAGCGGACCTAAAGAACCCAGTGACCGGCGAGCTCCTCTACAAGTATCTAAAGGGACGGGCCGACCTGCCCGCCGAGCACCGTATCCGGGCGCTAAAGCTCATTCAGGACCTTACTGCCTCCGACTTTGCCGGCTGGCACCATGCCATGTGCATCTGTGAGGGCGGTGCTCCCGGCGGTCTGCGGCTCGGCATCCTGGGCGGCTATGACCTGGACAAGAGCAAGACCAAGGCCAAGCGCGCCGCCCGGATAGCAGAGTAGTGCCTCAGCCCGCCAAATAGCCACCGCATAACAGCAGGTGCCGGGTGGGTGTAGTCGAGATGAAACCCACCTTCGTGTGGGTGAGTTGATGGTGGGTTACACCCACCCTACTGTGCTGACTGCCACCAGATGCGCCGGCCCGGTCCTGCTATCCTTCTTGAGGCCGCTGGGCACGGGTAAAGCCAAGATGGCGGAATAGCCTGAAGGGTAGTTATGGGCAGGGCCGGGAAGCCGCCTTATGGCAAGATATGATATAATTTCCTTCAGGGAGGTGTGAAAATGAAGTTCCGCATAGTGCTGGAATACGACCCGCAGACCAGGAGCTACGCTGCCTACTGCCCGGAACTACCTGGCTGTTGCAGTGCTGGCGATACTGAGGAAGAAGCCTTAGAAAACGTCAAGGAGGCCATCTCTCTATATCTCGAACCAGCGCCAGTAAAGCTGAGACCTGATGAGAGGGTTTTCGAGGTGGAAGTGCCAGTCTAATGCCTCATAAGTTGCCCAGGCTCAAAGCCGGTGAAGTGATATTAGTCCTGAAAAAGCATGGTTTTGCTCTCATATCGCAGCGAGGTAGTCATCAGAAATGGCGTAAGTATGATACAGGTAAGCAGGTAATTGTTCCCTACCATAAAGGTAAAGAACTTCCGCTTGGCACGTTAAGGAGTATCATTGAAGGCAGCGGTATCCCTGAAGAAGAGTTCCGTTCATAGTTCCGTAGGGTGGTTGCAGTCGAGATGAAACAGAGACGAAACCCGCCTTCGTCTGGCTGGATTGATGGTGGGTTACACCCACCCTACCTCTAAAGCTGCCTGTATACCTCTCTCCGGTGGCCGATGCGCACGATGGTGACAAGCTGCTGGTTATCATCAGTGGCGTAAACTATCCGGTAGTCTCCTTGCCGTATTCGCCACAAGCCCGTGGTCTTCACCTTTTCCATACCCCTGGGCCGCGGTGTCTCCGCTAGGTCTCGTATGGCTTGGACTACCCTGCCAAAATCAGTCTTTGGCAGTCTATCTAATACCTGTTGTGCCCGGTGTTTTAGCTCAATCCTATACATCACGGGACGTGGCATTTTGGCGTGACTTCAGATAAGCCTCCAGAGACATTGTGCCCTCGGTGTCGGCCAAGGATGCCATGCCTTCAGAGGCATCAATTTCGTCCTCCAGCTTGGCGATGATGGCTTCAGTGAGCCATTCCTTCATCGTCTTGCCCTTCAGTGCAGCAAAAGCCTTCACCCGGTTGCGCAGCTCAGGCTCTATGTCTAAGAAGTATCTTGTCTTTTTTGCTGTGTCTGGCATGGCTATCTCCTATGAATGCTATGTTCACTACTAATATAGTGCCCGGCAGCGAGTAAAGTCAATACCGTGTTCCGTGGCGTGAAGCCTGCCATAGTCTCGTAGGGTGGGTGTAGTCGAGATGAAATCGAGACGAAAACCCACCCTCATCTAGCTGCATTAAGGGTGGGTTACACCCACCCTACTGTGCTGATTGCCACCAAATGCGCCGGTCTCGTCCTGTTATTCCTCTTGAGGCCGCTTGCCACAGCTAAAGCTAAGCCAGCCCAGTAGATATGAGTGTATTGATAGTTGGCTACTACCACTTGTTGCTTATTGTAGGCGTATGATAAAATCGAGGAAGCAATAATAAATGCGCTGCCGAGTGAAAGTCACTCAACTTTCCAGCGTATATCTACGAAAGGAGAAAGCAATGAGCAAAGGTAGCAGTGGGGACAAAGGTGGAGGCGGTGGTGGCAAGGGAGGGGGAAAAGGTGGCAATCCAAACTGGCCGAGCACAACTGGCAAGCCATCAGGCGGGGACAGGGGAAATAACCCACCGTCAAAGTAAGGGCAGATAAAGGGGCTTAACCCAGCAATTTTGGCAGTCACGTAGGGTGCGTATAGTCGAGATGAAATCGAGACGAAACCCACCTTCATCTGGCTGCGTTAATGGTGGGTTACACCCACTACCTTTTCGTCGCGTGCTGTTCTAACACATGTTACTAATCGTTTCATATTAGCATGGACTCGCAAAATAGCTTCTCCCTTTACAAAAGGGAGATT